>NZ_JAOQJJ010000003.1:0-283532 GCF_025567135.1 Bacteroides cellulolyticus | reverse complement strand
CTCTTAACATCCTGATACAAAGGTATAAAACTAAAGTTAATTATTAATGAATTATCCAACTTTGTTTGGATTTTAAATGGAAATTTTTGATATGAAAAGAATTGCTAAATACATATTTTTCCTGCTTCCTCTCTTGACCCTTGGTTCATGTAAGGATGAGATGGATTTGGGTAATACTTGTGTAATTGAAGAAGGCTTGCCTGCAAGGATTTCTCTTTCGTTCCTATCGCAAGATAATGAAGTAATAACCAGAACAGCACAAGATAAAGACACTGAATCGAATGTACATAATCTGAGAATCTTTATTTTCAATAAGAACGGAGAACTGATGACGAACAAGTTTTATGATGATGATAACTTGACTACAGGAACTTCTGGAAAAATTACATTGAATACAACATCTGCCGAAGGTGCAAGGATTTTCGGTATAGCCAACCTTACAACTGGTCAGACTTCCACTGATTATGATATTGATGCAGATTTGAATAATATAACCTCTTTGACAGAGCTTGAAAGTCTTTTGGCAGAACTTAAGGGAGAGACTGTAAACAGAACAGGATCTTTTCTTATGAGCGGTTATGCATGGAAGAAAGAAAACGGTAATGAAAGATCAACGAACGAGATTGATATACCTGCATTAAGTGATGATATTCATGTATTGACAAACGTTACTTTGCTTTTGGACAGGGTTGATGCTAAGGTGACTTTTAATGTGACATCGGAAGTCCCTGCAGGTAAAAACTGGACAGAGTTCTCATTTAAGCCTTCGGAATGGAAAGTATGCCGTATTCCGATGCAGTCGCTGGTTGCGGAAAGGGAAAACGGAGATTATAATGAGCAAAATGTAGGATATTTCGATTCTATGGAACTGCCGTTTGAATCGGTGACCAGAGATGATGCTACTGCTCTATATTCAGGAGGAAGCTTTACTTTCTATCTGCCTGAAAACAGAAAAACTCCTAAGGCTAATATACCTGAAACAGGCAATGCGGCAAATGATTATTCGTTAAGGGAAAAACGAGACCGAGGATCGGACGTTAATGATCCGAACAGACCGGGACAGGAATTTGAATCGGGTGAGTTTACTTATGCCAATGCCAATTCAACTTATGTGGAGATGACAGGTACTCTTTCATACGAGACAGAAAATGGCAGTCTTGTAAGTTCTTCTGTAAAATATATTATCCATCTTGGGTATGTAAATGGAGTAAACGACTATGATACAAGGAGAAACGTACATTATACTTACAACGTCAGAGTAAAGGGCGTAAACGATATTGAAGTGGAAGTAAACGAAGACAATGAACTTCGCCCAGGTTATGAAGGGGATGTCATTTACAGTTCAAATGCAACCTATTACCTTGATGCGCATTATGATCGTGCCCTTCTTCATATAAAGAAGGATGATATTGCAAATATGTCATGGGGTATAGACACACCTTATGGTGTTGGAGTATATAAAAGTACAGTTACCGAGAATCTTATGGACTATAGATGGATAAAGTTTGCAGTCAATAAAAACTATGATACACGTGCGGACAATTATGTAAAGTATCCTGGAGATCAGAATTATAAAGGTGGATTAAATCAACCCTCAGGTTATGGTCCTCATCCAAAGAATGAGAAAGCAAGACTGCTTGATGTGAAGCAGCTCGTGGAATATCTCAAGGCCGAGGCTGAAAAACCTTCTTCTGATATTTTTGAAATCAACGGGACTGTTTCCGTTACAGCCTTTATAGATGAGTATGTGTATGCTAGGGATCCGAGAAATCCTGATGCACAAGAAAATCTGCTTATGTGGAAAGAGTTTACAGAAGCACCTGAAAGGCAGATGCATTTGGTCAATACAGAGGGGTCGCAATTCAGTCCGGATGGAAACTCCAGTGTCATGAATTCGTATTATACTTTCCGTCAGAAATCAATAAGGACAATTTATGACAAGAACAAGTCCGGTCTAAATACGGCATGGGGGCTTGAAAATGAAATGGAGGCGGTAGGTGACAAGTCGTATGGAGGAGGCGGTATAAGACTGTTGCCTGGTGATGTGTCCAAAGGTACTAGTCTGAGCAACGGAAGACAGAATTCCATAGATATGCTTGTAGGCAAGTCTTGGACTGAAGTAATAAATGTCAGTGAAGGAGGTGCATCACTTAATCTCGGATATCAGACAGCAGCCTTTGCATGTCTGACACGAAATAGGGATCTGAACGGTGACAATGTAGTTGATGAAAATGAAATACGATGGTATCTTGCTTCTATAAATCAGTTGACTGAGATATATATAGGTGAGAATGCGCTTGACGTGGATTCTCGTCTTTTCCCTGAATCTCAAAGTGCCAGACCTGGAGGAAGTGGTCTTTATTGGCATTACACTTCAAGTTCCAGCCAAGCTGGGGAAAATCCCTGGATATACTGGTCTGAAGAGTGTGGTTCACGAAGTGATTGGGGAAGAAGTCATGGATTGAATGGTGAGTATTATTCTTACCGCTGTCTGAGGAATCTTGGTATAAATATTGATGTTTCTACACAGGAACCTGAAGCACTTATTAAATATGAAAAACAGACTGATGGAACCTATCTTGTTGATGCGAGTAATCTCAGTCCGAAAGCTCGCAGAGGTTACAGCTCTACTGCACTTCCGGATCATAAGGATACGGACTATAACAATCTGCTTTATGATAAGTTTATAGTAAATGGTGTGAACAGCGATTATCCTACACCTAGTATTAATGTAAATTTTTGGACAGGTAATTGGTCTTGGGTTAATGAATCCACCTGGGAGCAATGTAAGAATAGTGAAGGTAAACTGACAGAGGGTTATCGTATGCCAAACCAAAGGGAACTGCTGGTTATGCTCAATATATTGCCTCAGGATGCATGGAAAACATATACTGGGTCGGCTTCAATATATGTAAGATCCAGTAAAGCCATGTATATGTGCAAGACAGGATTTTCAAGGGCAGGACAAGGTCATTTTATTGTTAATGGAAAAATAATACGTGAAAGTTTTCGTATGAACGCTGAAGGTGGGTCTATCGGTGTTATAGATCCTAGTTCTGGTGATGATAAAGGTTATATCCGAGGAGTAAAAGATGAACGATAGATTTTAGTTTTTTACTTAGTCTTGAAGAAATAATGTTCTATACTGTGAAACTGAAGCCAATTTATTAAATAGTTTAAAGCTTGCCATTGATAAATTTTAAATTAATGGCGAGCTTTAAAAATTATATGTAGTAATATTGAGTAGAGAATTTATAATATATGATTGCATTTCATGTCACAACAAAAGATTACGAAGAAGGCACTCTCTATTCTATAGAAAGTTTTGAAGGGCTCTCTTATTATCATCAGTCATTGATTGAGCCGGAACAGCGATGTATTAACGATGTTATTGATGCTTGCCGTCCACATGGTGCTCCTTCAAGAAAAAAATGTTTTTATACATTCGGTCAACAAGAAGATTGTTTGGGTTTTGTGAATAATCTTGAAGGATATAAAATTTATCAAGTGGAAATCAATACAGAAGTTCCTCATCCAATGTATCTAATTGATTTTATAAATAGACATAGGAATGTTGTTTATTCATTGGCTTCTGTTTATTGGGACCCGACATACGCAGATAGATTCTCAGTAAAGGAGTATATTGGTACAGAAATGTGTATAATAAGTAGGATTAATCTCCCACCTAATAATTGTATTGATAGAAGTCTGATGATTATGAAGTATGGCGATGATAGGCAATTATGTTATCAATTATGTAGGCAAATGGGAATACAAATATAATAAGTGATTTTTGTGAGTTAAATATTTATTTCATAGTAACAGACGGTCTAGAGAAAAGGATTTATTCCACCTCCCGTTTTGTATTTCCCCCATTTTCACTATTTTGTCAAAACAGCATTATCTCATTATGAAATATCTAGACCCTAAAGCCGATTTGACATTCAAGAAGGTATTCGAAGAACATCCAGATCTTGTGATAATCTTTTTAATGCACTGCTTCCCATTTAGGGTAATAGTAAAAAGCTCCGGTTTCAGTGAGGAAGAAATAGCAGCACTGCGAGTGGGGATATATTGAGTGTATTTCTTTCTCTGAAATGAGAATAATAGAGGAATGGATTGTGAAATAGCCATCATACCAGTTTATAAACCCCACCCGCCAAAGCACGCACTACACCTTTCATTTCCATTTCGAACAGTATGCCTGTCATCCTGTTTATAGGGATATTGGTATTGACGACAATAGTGTTTATCTGCAGTCCGTCAGGATTCTTTTCCAATTGCGAAGTTACTAGTTCTTCCTCCGGAGTGAGGTCGGGGAACAGCTGGCGCTGTATGCCTTCGCGTGGACTGGACGCAGGGGTATAATCCCAGTTCATTGCTTTTACCAGTTCTTCTGCGCTTTGCAGTAGTGTCGCCCTATTGTTGCGGATAAGGGCATTGCAGCCTATTGAGAATTCGTCGCCTATGCGACCGGGGAAAGCGAAACAGTCGCGGTTATAGCTTTCGGCTATGTCGGCAGTGATCAGTGCGCCGCCTTTGGCTGCCGATTCCACTACTATGGTGGCATCGCTCATTCCTGCAACTATCCTGTTGCGCTTTATGAAGTTCTGTCTGTCGGGATTTGTTCCGCTTGGGTATTCGGTCAGCAGTCCGCCATGATTGAGCATTTCGGCTGCCGTACGTCGGTGGACTGCCGGATAGATTCTGTCGAGGCCGTGTGCCAGTACACCCACCGTGTTCATACCGTATTGGAGTGCTGCTCTATGGGCGTTTATGTCGATGCCGTATGCCAGGCCGCTTACTATAAGCACGTCGGGTATTATTTCATGCAGTTCGCTGATGAAGCGTTGGCAGATATCTCTGCCGTATTCGGTGGCATGGCGTGTGCCTACCAGGTTGATTATATGCAGGCTGTTCAGGTTGGCTGTACCTTTATAGAATAACAGCAATGGCGCGTCGTCACATTCACGTAGGCGCGACGGATAGTCCTCGTCGTTAAGTGTAAGACATCTGATGCCGTTCTTCTCGGCAAAACGTATCTCTGCTTCACACAGGCGCAGCACATCGCAGTTGATTATCGAGTCAATCACTTTCTGTGATACGTCGGGCACGATGTCTTTAAGATTCTTGGCATTGCTGAATATTGTTGTGGCCGAGCCTGCCGCCTCCATCAGACGGTGTGCGCCTATCATGCCGAGTCCGGGCAGACGGGTGAGTGCCATTGTGTAAAGCAGTTCTTCGTTCATGGTGGTGTTATTCGCTGAAATATGGTGAGAAGATAGTGTTGAATACCTCGCTGTCGCCCAAGCGGCCGTTTATCACGCATACGGTTTCCACTGTAGCTTTTATTACAGGCTTCATGTCGGGCAGACGGAAGATGTCCTGATAGAACACGTATTTTATTCCTTCCTTTTTGATGTAGAGTTTGGAGATGAATTCGTCGCCACTCTTCAGCGGTGTCTTGAAAGCCATGTTCAGTCTTGCCACTACAGGATCTATGCCTTCGTCGTGAAGGCGTGCGAAACTTACTCCCAGTGAAGAGAGGAACTCGTGGCGGGTGTGTTCGATGTAGTGCTGGTAATTGGCATTGTTCACTATGCCCTGAAGGTCGCATTCGTAGTCGCGCACTTTCATTTGCAGTTCGAAGATGTATTTCATTTGAGTTTTAAAATTAGTTACTAGTTGACTAGTTGACAAGTTGACGAGGTTACCATCCGGATGGAGAACCTTGTCAACTTGTAACTGAAGCCTTGTCGCCTTTTATTATCACAAACATACGGAAAAATCCTCTTATTTCTATCGTTGCAAGGAATATTCTTCATATTTTTGCATCTATGGATAAGGAACTTAAGATTTTTGCGGCTCCGTTGCAGGGCTTTACGGAGGCTGCATGGCGTGTGGCGCATAATGAAGTGTTTGGCGGGGTGGATGCTTATTTCACTCCCTTCATCAGATATGAGAAAGGCGGACTGCGCAATAAGGACAGGCGCGAGGTATTGCCTGAGAATAATCGTGGCATAAGGCTGATTCCTCAGATTATGGCTTCCGAGCCGGAGGAGATGAAGGCTTTGGCAGATTTCATTGTTTCTTTAGGATATAAAGAGATTGACCTCAATATGGGTTGTCCTTTTCCGCTGATAGCGAACAGGGGGAAGGGTAGCGGCATATTGCAATATCCTGAAAAGGTGGCTGCGCTTATGGAGTGCATTAATGCTTATGCGGCTGACGGTATAAGCTTCAGTGTGAAGATGAGGCTTGGACAGGCTTCTGCAGATGAATGGAAAGAGATACTTCCTGCAATAAATGCATCCGAGGTGAAGATGGTTACTCTTCATCCTCGTATAGGAAAGCAGCAGTATAAGGGTGATGTAGATATGGAGGCTTTTGCGGAGTTCTATAATGAATGTAGCAAACCGTTGGTGTATAATGGCGATTTGTGCAGTGTGGCAGATATAAACAGGATTGTCGAACAGTTCCCTGACTTGTATGGAGTGATGATAGGTCGTGGACTGCTTGCCGACGGTGCTTTGGCTGCCGGATATAAATCAGGTTCGGAACTTAAACAGGACGAGCTGTATGCCAAGGTGCGCCGTATGCACTCTCTGATGTATCAAAGATATTCGGAAACTATCGAGGGCGGCGATGCACAGCTTCTTCTTAAAATGAAGTCGATGTGGGAATATTGGCTTCCTGAACTTGACAAGAAGAAAAGGAAAGCCATTCACAAGGCAAACAAGCTGTCGGTCTATCTGAACGAAGTAGAGGGAGTTAGGTAACAAGTAAACAAGTTGACTAGGCCCTCCATCCGGTTGGGATCCTTGTCAACTTGTCAACTGAAGCCTTGTCAACTCTTTTTCAAATACTCAAACCCGATGCGGCAGTACAGGCATTTCTTCGGGTCGCAGTAACTCTTTTTCAGCTGTATCAGAGCCTGGCTGTCGCCTGCATGTGCGGCTTCCATTCCGCATTCTTTCCACATTCGTGTGATGAAATTGTTTTCCGGTTTCAGAGTTTCAAGCATCTCTGATGCGCGGGCTGTAAGGCGGTTTATTCCTCTGTGCTTGCCGTAGGCATAGAGAAACGGTATTACAGTGTTTATAATAAGCAGGTTAATTGATGATGTGCTGAGGCTTTTCTTTACGGGAGTGGATACTTCGCCAAAGGTATAGTGCGTAATCCAGTATTCCGAGGTGTCTGTTTCAAGCATAGGCCTCAGTTGTTCTATTGTTTCTGCTTCGAGAATCCTTGACAGCAGTCCCTGGGATGTGTGATACAGTTTTGCCAGCTGTGCAATCCTTACGTGAGGAAAATTTCCGGGGCGCATGCGCAGCAGTTTCCAGCGGCAGTTGTCCGAGGTGGTGAAACCGAACTTGTGTTTCAGGTATGTATATTCTTTCAGTAATTTGTCGGTATATTCATCGTATGTGGCATCAAGCAGTCCTGCCTGTCCGAAGAAGATGGCCTCTATCTGGAACAGACTGTCGCGGTGTTTATCTACTGCCCTTAGCGGAATGGTCTGTGCCCACAGTTCGAATGCTTCGCTGTTGGTCCCGAAGCCGAAATTGCGCGCCAGAGTGATGAAGAACACGTCTTCCCAGTTATTGTTATATTTTCCCATCAGTCTCATTATGCGTTCCGTCTTTTCTTCGAAACGCTCTATCTGGAGTGTGTTCAGCCAACTGTGCATCAGTAGTTTGGACAGCGACGGGATGAGCCTGTAGCAGGCAGGATAGTGTGCCGTGCGTATCAGCTCGTTGTAGCTATCTACAAGGTAAGTGGGGTAGTGCAGCTCCATCTGTGGAATCTTCTCGCCGTTCGGTCGGCATGGTTCATAGTCGATGTCGGACGCTATGTGGAGAATTACATTGTCGTAATCGGAATTGGTGTCATGATGATGTAGTTTCCAGTCGGAAGCTTTGAGGTGTATTTCGATGTTTCCCACCCACAACACACCGCCTATCTTTATTTTGGCATTGAAGAAGTCGGGACCGGCGTTGGTGTTCCATAATCCCGGGTCGATGACTTCCACTTCCATGCCGTCTGTAGTACGTAACGGCTTAAGCGGGAAAAGTTTGTGTTTCCATACGTAATGTAAAAGTTGTTCCATGCTAACGAGTGTAAATATTGCCTAAATGTAATGATTTATAATGAAAAGCATTATCTTTGTCGGAAAAATATTTTATTCTTAAGTTGACAAGGCATCAGTTACAAGTTTACAAGGCTTCCGTCCGGACGGAGAACCTTGTCAACTCGTCACTCGTCAACTAGTAACTAAAAAACTTAAGAACTTACAAACTTACAAATATGAAGATAGCATTAATTGGATATGGAAAAATGGGCAAAGAGATAGAAAAGATTGCCCTTTCACGCGGACATGAGATTGTTAGCATCATAGATATAAACAATACACAGGATTTCGAGTCGGAAGCGTTCCGCTCGGCTGATGTGGCAATAGAGTTTACTGCTCCTTCTGTGGCTTACAACAACTGCTTGTCAGCTTTCAAGAATGGTGTAAAGGTAGTTTCAGGCAGTACGGGATGGATGGGCGAACATGGTGATGAGATGCGCCGCATGTGTGCCGAAGAAGGTGCCACTCTGTTCTGGTCGTCAAACTTCAGTCTTGGCGTGGCTATATTCTCAGCCGTAAACAAGTATCTAGCTCGCATAATGAATAATTTCCCGGGATATGATGTGTCAATGGTGGAAACTCATCACATTCACAAGCTTGACGCTCCAAGCGGTACTGCCATTACTTTGGCTGAAGGTATTCTGGAGAACCTTGACCGCAAGGACAAATGGGTGATGGGAACACTTACCGCACCGGACGGAACTGTGACAGGTACCACTGAGTGTGCTCCAAACGAAATGCCGGTGAGCGCTATACGTCGCGACGAGGTGCCTGGTATTCATACAATAACATACGAATCTGAAGCTGATTCTATCATAATCACTCACGATGCAAAGAACCGTAAGGGATTTGCCCTTGGTGCTGTGCTTGCAGCTGAATATACTGCTGAACATACAGGATTCTTGGGTATGAATGATTTGTTTAACTTTTAAGTTGACAAGGCTTTAGTTACAAGTCAACAAGGTTCTGGAAACCATATACTAGAGACCTTGTCAACTCGTCAACTTGTCAACTAGTAACTAACTCATAAACTCAAAAACTCAAAATGATACAGGCATCACGCAAACAATGGATAAAGTTCGCCATAGCAATGGTTCTTTATCTGGCATTCATCATCTGGCTGAAGAGCTGGCTTGGTATAGTTGCCATACCGTTTATCTTCGATGTTTATATAACCAAGAAAATACCTTGGACATGGTGGAAGAAATCTACCAATCCGCTTGTCGTAACCGTGATGAGCTGGGTGGATGCCATCGTATTCGCTTTGGTTGCAGTATATTTCGTCAATCTGTATTTCTTCCAGAACTACGTCATTCCTTCGTCTTCGCTGGAGAAGTCGTTGCTTGTGGGTGACTATCTGTTTGTAAGCAAGATGAGCTATGGAGCTAGAATTCCGCAGACTCCGCTTCACATGCCGCTTACTCAGCACACTCTTCCGGTGTTCAACTGCAAGTCGTATCTGGAATGGCCTAAATGGGACTATAAGCGTGTGGAAGCTCTCGGACATGTGCAGCTTAACGATATCGTGGTGTTCAACTTCCCTGCAGGTGATACTGTGGCTACAGCCATGCCGGCAGAGGATATCTACCGCATAAGCTATCAGGCTGGTAAGGAACTTTCCAAACCTATCGATATGTCAACGCTCACTCCGCTGCAGCAGCGTGATGTGTATGACTATTATTATGCTGTGGGACGCAGATATATTGATGAAAACAAGTCTATGTTCGGCGAAGTGGTGAGCCGTCCTGTTGACAGACGCGAGAACTATGTGAAACGCTGCGTAGGACTTCCGGGACAGACTCTTGAAATAAAGAACAAGATAGTTTATCTTGACGGCAAGGCAAACAAGGAACCGGACAACGTGCAGTACAGATATTTCGTGCAAACCACACGTCAGCTTCCTGATGAACTGTGTAAGGAGCTTGGTCTAAGTCAGGAAGACCTTACGGCTTACTATCCGCAAGAATCGGTTTATAACATTCCGCTTACAGAGAAAGCCAAGGCTGCTTTGCTTGCACGCAAGGATCTTGTGAAATCAATAACAGATGTTCCGGGTGATGATGCGGGAGGCTTGTATCCTGTAAATAAGCTCACTGGATGGACAACCGATAATTACGGACCTGTATGGATTCCTAAGAAGGGTGAGACAATAGAACTGACAATAGACAATCTTCCTATATACGAGCGCCCTATACATGTGTACGAAGGCAACAAGCTGGAAGTGAAGGACGGCAAAATCTATATCAACGGCGAGGAAACAAACAAATATACCTTCCGTATGGACTATTACTGGATGATGGGTGACAACCGTCATAATTCAGCCGACTCACGTTTCTGGGGATTTGTTCCTGAGGATCATATCGTGGGTAAGCCTATCTTCATCTGGCTGTCGCTCGACAAGGACAGAGGATGGTTCGACGGAAAAGTACGCTGGAACAGATTGTTTAAATTTGTGGATAATATAAAATAATAGGAACAAGGTTTCAGTTACAAGTTGACAAGGCTTTACCCCCGAATGACGACCATAGGTCAGCGAAGCTAAACCTTGTCAACTTGTTAACTTGTCATCTTGTTAACTAATTAATAATGAAACCCTGGCTGACATATATCAGAGTCATAGTCATAGCCGTACTGGCGGTGATTATTGTCAGAACCCTGTTTGTCACATCATGTTTTATACCTTCTTCAGGCATGGAGAACACACTTTACCGAGGAGAGGGAGTCCTGGTGGGCAAATGGAGTTACGGATGGCGTGTGCCTCTGCAGTCGGTGTTCGGCTATAAAAGGCTGCTTCCTTCGGAAGTCAGACAGGGTGATATAGTGGTATTCAATAATCCGATGCCTGCAGATACGTCATTGTCAATAGACAGGAGAGAACTCTATATCAGCAGATGCATAGGAACTCCGGGGGATACGCTGATGCTGAACAATCAGCTTATTGCTGAGGGAACGGATGTTTTCAGTCCTGATACAAAGGCGCTTTATTCCTATCCTGCAGACAGTGAAGAGGTTATGGACAGTGTTCTTCATTCTCTTGGAATAACGGACAACCAGCTTGCAGGATATACTCCGGAAGGTAATTATATCAGGAGTTTCAGCTATTATGAACATTATCTCATCACACAAAGGCTTGATAGAAAGGTGAAGCTTGTGCCACTTTATCCGGAGAACAGCCGTAAGGCATATCCTTTCGTGGTTCCTCAGAAAGGAATTCCAGTAAAGATATATCCGTGGAATGCTGCCTTGATAGGTAATATGATAACTCTGCATGAGAAGCGCAATGCATCCATGAAGGGCGACACGGTATTTGTGAACGGAAAGCCGGTGAAAGAATATACATTCTCGCAGGATTATTATTGGATGGTGTCCAACGATCCTGTAAACATTAACGATTCGCGCCTGTTCGGCTTCGTGCCGGAGAGTCATATCATAGGCAAGGCATTAAGAATATGGTATCCTTCGAAGAAGGGACGGTTCATGAAAAAAATTCAATAGACACAGAAGATGGAAAGTAAAGATATTATCCTCGGGTCGGCATATCTGGCGCCGGTTTCATATTTCGCGGCATTGTATTCATGCAGGAAAGCTTATATAGAGAGATACGACCACTACATGAAGCAGACATACCGCAACAGATGTGTTATAGCTTCGGCCGACGGCCCTTTGGCGCTGACCATACCCGTGGAGAAATCGTCCGAAGGCAAGTGCGCCATGAAGGATATAAGGGTGTCGGAACATGGCAACTGGCGTCATGTGCACCGCAATGCGTTTGTGGCGGCATACAAGCAAAGCCCTTTCTTTGATTATTATGCCGATGAGTTCAATGCTTTCTTCGACAGGAAATATGAGTTTCTTTACGATTTCAATATGGAGCTCACACAGTGGCTTTGCGAACAGATAGACATCCAGCCGGAACTTGTTCCAACCGGTGATTATATGGATGCCGGAGAGGGTATCCTTGACTTGCGTGAGGCTATACATCCAAAGAAATCTGCAGGCGATGCGGTTTCATTCTGTCGTCCGGTACCGTACTATCAGGTATTTGATTCCCGTCACGGTTTCCAGCCGGATTTAAGCGTTGTGGATTTGCTCTTCAATATGGGGCCGGAGAGTCTGCTGGTGTTGAGAGATGGAGTCGAATGAGATTTCATGCGGTAAAGTTTCTGCCCAAATATGTAAAAAACTATAACACTTTTCATTATAAAGGAATATAATGTTACTTTTGTAATTAGTTTTCAGACAGATGATAAATAGTCTGTGTATTTGTAAATTAATTGTTTAGAGTATGAATAACAACATTCCACCGATAACGAAAAATCTTCTTATTATTAATGTATTGTGCTTTTTCGGTGCAATAGTAGCAGAAAGATATGGTATAGATGCTGACAAGGTTTTAAGTCTGCACTTCTTTATGGCATCAGATTTTAATATGGGGCAGCTGGTGACATATATGTTCATGCATGGTGGTTTCACCCATATTTTTTTCAATATGTTTGCTCTTTGGATGTTCGGACGTGTGCTGGAGCAGGTTTGGGGGCCAAAGAGATTTCTAATCTATTATATGGTTTGCGGAATAGGTGCAGGACTTATTCAGGAACTTGTACAATTTATTGAATATGAGACTATTCTTTCTAATTATGATAATGTTCAGACTGCCTTTGGCATAATTCCTATGGAAGAATATCTTAATATGATGCGCACGGTGGGTGCTTCCGGAGCCATATATGGTATTTTGCTTGCATTCGGAATGTTGTTCCCAAACAGCCAGATGTTTGTTTTCCCACTGCCTTTCCCTATAAAAGCGAAGTTTTTTGTGATATTCTATGCTGCTATAGAGTTGTTTATGGGAATGTCTGCAAATGATAATGTGGCACACTTCGCGCATCTTGGAGGTATGTTGTTCGGTTTGATTCTTATTTTATACTGGAGGAAGAAAAATGGCAATGGACAGATTTACTACTGATTTGAAATATAATTTCTTCGGACGTGATATCGTTGGACGACTGATACTGATTAACTGTGTCGTCTTCGTATTTGTGGAACTGGTAAGGATTTTCCTTATGCTTTTCAATGTTCCTTATAATCCTATTGCGTCGTATCTTAGCTTGCCGGCTTCGTTTGTGGCTTTAATGTATCAGCCTTGGTCACTGTTCACGTATATGTTCATGCATGCAGGTATATTGCATTTGCTGTTCAATATGCTGTGGCTTTATTGGTTCGGGCGTCTGTTCCTGAATTTTTATTCGTCAAAGCATCTTCGCGGACTTTATGTTCTTGGCGGACTGTGCGGCGGGTTGCTTTATATGATTTCATATAATGTCTTTCCCTATTTTGAAGGAAGCGTTGAAATAGCAACTCTTGTCGGTGCCTCGGCTTCTGTTCTTGCCATAGTGGTGGCTACTGCAGTGAGAGAACCGGAATTTCCTGTGCAGTTCATGTTTATCGGGACTGTAAGACTGAAATATGTGGCATTGTTTATGGTGCTTTTCGATTTGTTGTTTATGACATCAAGCAATGCAGGCGGACATATAGCACATCTTGGTGGTGCTGCAGCAGGTTTCTGGTTTGCAATGGGACTGGCGAAGGGTACTGATCCTACAAAGTGGATAAACGTCGTTTTGGATTTCTTCTCAAGAGGCTTCAAGATGCCGAAGCGAAAACCTAAGATGAAGGTACATTATGGCAACCGTCAGAAACAGTATGATTATAACGCACGCAAGAAAGCTGATGAAGACGAGATAAACCGTATTCTGGAAAAGTTGAGAAAGTCTGGTTACGGAAGCCTTTCGGAAGATGAAAAGAAGAAACTTTTTGATGCAAGCAGAAGATGAAATTCATTAGGAATACATTTAAGTTTGTTTTCTTGGTTGCTAATCTTGTAGTAGGTATTGGCTTTCTGATATGTGCCTATAGTCCTATGCTTTCGCCTGTACAGCATCCGGTGTTGGCTTGTGCAGGGCTTTTCATCCCCATTTTTATTGTTCTCAACATTTGTTTTATTGTGTTCTGGGCTTTCGTGAAATGGCGAGTAATGATAGTTCCGGTATCTTTTTTCCTTTTGGGATGGAATTCACTGATGTCATACAGCCCGATTAATTCTTCGGCAGAAAGTACAGGTGGAGAGACTTTGGAAGTGCTGACATATAACGTTATGCAGATGCTGGATATTAAAGCCGAGGACAGAAAGTCGGATAAATCAATTGTGGATTATATAAAGGAGAGTGGGGCAGATATAGTTTGCCTGCAGGAGTATCCTTACAATAATTCCGAACTAAAGAATTCGTTGACGAAGGTATATCCTTATATGAGGGCATGCAGATTTAACAGCAGTAATGCCGTGGCGTGTTTCTCAAAATATCCTGTCAGATTTATAGAGGAGCTGAAGATTAAGAGTAACTTTAACGGAAGCGCTGTGTTTTCGGTAAAGTATAAGGATAATAATATACCGGTGATTGTCAATCATCTTGAGTCGAACAAGCTTGGTGCGCACGACAAGGAGGTTTACACTGATATGCTCAAATCGCCTGATGAGAAAAAGGTGAAGAGTGGAAGTAAATATCTGCTGAAGAAACTGGCTGATGCCATGGCTATACGCGGACCACAGGCTGATGTCATTTCAGGATATATAGAAAAGGAGTATTCTCCGTATATGATTGTTTGTGGTGATTTCAACGATACTCCAGTATCGTACGTGCACGATAAAATATCCGAAAAACTTCAGGATGCTTATATAGAAGCCGGTAACGGACCGGGAATAACATACAACAGCAGTTTTCTGTATTTCAGAATAGACCATATAATGGTGGGTGATGCGTATAAGGTTCTGGAATGTCGGGTGGATGATTCGATAGATGCGTCGGATCATTATCCGCTGAGATGTCGTTTGGAATTGAAGAAATAACTTAAAACTAAATAAACATGAAACAAGTAATGATGGCTTTGGCTTTGGGCGGCATGGTGTGTGCATGTGGCCAGAAACAGGCGGATAATGTAAATCCGTTTATGACAGAGTTCCAGACTCCGTACGGAACTCCGGACTTCAATAACATTAAGTTGGAACATTATGAACCGGCTTTCCTGAAAGGAATTGAACAGCAGAATGAGGAAATAAAGGCTATTGTGGAAAATCCTGCTAAACCTACATTCGAAAATACTATAGTGGCACTGGATAACAGTGGCGAAATCCTGTCGAGAGTGGCTGGAGTGTTTTATGCTCTCACTGAGGCTGATACAAACGAAGGGCTAATGGCTCTTGAAGAGAAAATGGCTCCTGTATTGTCAACTCATAATGACAATATCTATCTGAACATGGATCTTTATCAGCGTGTGGCTGCTGTTCATGATCAGGAAGCCAACGGTGAAATTCAGCTTACTACCGAGCAGCACTATCTGCTTGACAAATACTATAAGAGATTTGTATCGTCGGGTGCATCTCTTGATGCGGAAAGCCAGGAGAAACTGCGTGAGATAAACAGCAAGTTGTCAACTCTGTCAATAGAGTTCGGCAATCACGTATTGGCAGAAAACAATGCTTTTAAGTTGGTTATAGATAATGAAGCTGACCTTGCAGGTCTTCCAGAATCTGTAATAGCAGGTGCGGCTACAGAGGCTAAGGCTAACGGAATGGAAGGAAAGTGGCTTTTCACTCTTCAGGCTTCAAGCAGAACTCCGTTCCTGCAGTATGCACAGAACCGTGAACTGAGAAAGAAAATGTATCTGGCATATACAAACATGGGTAACAACGGTGATTCCAACGACAATAAGGAGGTATTGAAGCAAATACTTACACTCCGTCTGGAAAAGGCTAAACTGATGGGATTCGACAACTATGCACAGTATGTACTCCAGGACAATATGGCAAAGACTCCTGAAAACGTGATGAGCTTCCTGAATGAACTTTGGAAATATTCTATCAAGAATGCCAAGGTTGAGGCTGCCGAACTGCAAAAGATTATGGATAAGGAAGGAAAAGGAGAGAAGCTTGAAGCATGGGACTGGTGGTATTATGCAGAAAAGCTTCGTCAGGAGAAATATAATCTGAATGAGGACGAAATCAAGCCATATTTCAGTCTTGAAGACGTAAGAAGCGGATTGTTCTATGTAGTGAACAAACTGTACGGAATAACTCTTACAAAGGTTGATTCTATCTCTGTATATAACAAGGATGTAGAAACTTTCATCGTGAACGATGCCGACGGTTCATACCTGGGAGTATTCTATTCAGACTTCATGCCACGTGCAAGCAAGAGAAGCGGTGCATGGATGAGCAATTTCCGCGAACAGAAAGAAGGTGTACGTCCTATAATCTATAATGTGGGAAGCTTTACAAAACCTGTAGGTGATGTTCCTTCGCTGTTGTCTATAGATGAGGCACGTACAATGTTCCATGAATTCGGACACGCTCTTCACGGAATGCTTTCACAGTGTAAGTACTATGGAGTCTCAGGAACATCTGTAGCACGCGATTTCGTGGAACTTCCATCTCAGATTATGGAGCACTGGACTGTTGCACCTGAGGTAATGAAGGTTTATGCAAAGCACTATCAGACAAGGGAGGCTATCTCTGACGAGCTTATCGCCAAGATTGAAAATCAGGCATTGTTCAACAGCGGATTTATGACTACCGAACTTCTTGCAGCAGCTATACTTGATATGGAACTTCATCTTCTTACTTCAACAGAAGGACTTGACGTGATGGCATACGAAAAGCAGGTAATGGACAAGCTTGGACTGATACCTCAGATTGCTCCACGTTATCGTGCAACTTACTTCAACCATATCATCGGCGGTTATGCTGCTGGATATTATGCTTATCTGTGGGCAGAAAGACTTGATGCTGATGCTTTCAGTGCATTCGAGGAAAAAGGTCTGTTCGACCAGGCTACTGCTACTGCATTCCGCAAGAATATCCTTGAAAAGGGCGGATCGGACGATCCTATGAAACTTTATGTTACATTCCGCGGACAGGAACCAAGCATTGAACCTATGCTGAAAAACAGAGGGTTAAAGTAATATTGTTTCAATAATAAATGATGAAAAAGGTCGCAAAATAACAATTTTGTGACCTTTTTTGTTCATATTTATCAAAATATCACCGTTCTTTCAGCTATAAACAGAAAAAAAAGCTATATTTGCAACCTTGAAAAAACGTATCTAATCAAAAAGTAAAATAAAATAAATTAAACTAACATGCAAAACAAAGGATTTGTAAAAGTCTTTGCGGTATTATTGACCCTTGCATGTGCCTTTTATCTTTCGTTCTCGTTCGTGACTCGTCATCACATGAAACTTGCGGAACAGGACCCGAAGGGTGTGGCACATTACCTTGATTCTATGCAGAATGAAAAGGTATGGATGGGAGTTTATTCGCTGAAAGACTGCCGTGAGATGGAGATTGGTTTGGGTCTTGACCTGAAGGGTGGTATGAACGTCATTCTTGAAGTGTCTGTTCCTGACGTAGTAAAAACACTTGCTGATAACAAGCCGGACGAAGCTTTCAATGCTGCTGTGGCAGAAGCTGCAAAACAGCAGATTACAAGCCAGGAGGACTTTATCACATTGTTCGTAAGAGAGTACAAGAAACAAGCTCCTGAAGGCAAGCTTGCTGAAATCTTCGCAACTCAGCAATTGAAAGATAAAGTAAACACTCGCAGTACTGACGCTGAAGTAGAAGCTGTTCTTCGCGAAGAGGTTAAGGCTGCAGTAGAAAATTCATATAACGTGTTGCGTACACGTATCGACCGTTTCGGTGTAGTTCAGCCAAACATCCAGACTCTTGAAGGAAAGATGGGACGTATCATGGTCGAACTTCCTGGTATCAAGGAACCTGAACGTGTGAGAAAACTTCTTCAGGGTTCTGCTAATCTTGAGTTCTGGGAAACATACGAAGCTAAGGACATCGTTCCTGTATTGGCTTCTGCCGATAGCCGTGCACGCGATATCCTTTCTGTTTCAGAATCTGCAGACTCAGTAGAGGTTAAGGAAGAAGCAACAGCTGCTGTATCTGCAAAAGACAGTCTTACAGCTGCATTGAAAGGTGAGACTGCTGATGCAAAAGTTGATATGGAACAGTTGAAGAAGGAACATCCTTTGTTGTCTGTTCTTCAGTTGAACCAGAGCGGTGTAGGTTGTATCGTAGGTTATGCAGACTATAACGACACAATACAGATTAATAAGGTCTTGAATATGAAGGAAGTGAAGAATATCCTTCCTCGCGACCTGAAACTTATGTGGGGTGTAAAAGCTTCGGATATGGACAAGACAGGCCGTATCTTCGAACTTTATGCCATCAAATCTACTCAGCGTAACGGACGTGCTCCACTTGAAGGTGACGTTATCGTAAATGCACGCGATGAGTTCGACCAGTTCAACAAGCCATGTGTAAGCATGTCTATGAACACTGAAGGTTCTCGCCGTTGGGCGGTTCTTACTAAGCAGAACGTAGGTCGTGAAATCGCTATCGTACTTGACGGATATGTTTACAGTGCTCCACGCGTAAACGGTGAAATTACTGGCGGTAACTCACAGATTACAGGTAACTTCACTCCTGAAGTAACAAAAGACTTGGCTAACGTATTGAAGTCAGGTAAGATGCCTGCTCCTGCACGTATCGTACAGGAAGATATCGTAGGTCCGTCTCTTGGACAGGAATCTATCAACCAGGGTATCATGTCATTCATCGTTGCCTTGATTGTTCTTATGGTTTACATGTGTGCAATGTACGGTTTCATTCCAGGTATGATTGCCAACCTTGCATTGTTCGTAAACTTCTTCTTCACACTTGGTATCCTTACTTCATTCCACGCTGCGCTTACTATGTCTGGTATCGCCGGTATGGTATTGTCACTCGGTATGGCTGTGGATGCTAACGTGCTTATCTATGAACGTACTAAAGAAGAGCTTCGCGCTGGTAAGGGTACTCGTCAGGCATTGTCTGAAGGTTACTCAAATGCGTTCTCGGCTATCTTCGACTCTAACTTGACTTCAATCATCACTGGTATCATCCTGTTCAACTTCGGTACAGGTCCTATCCGTGGTTTTGCCACTACATTGATTATCGGTATCCTCTGCTCATTCTTCACTGCTGTGTTCCTGACTCGTATTGTTTACGAACACTATATGAATAAGGATAAGTGGTTGAACCTTACATTCACAACAGGTATCTCTAAGAACCTGATGCAGAATGTACACTATAACTTTATGGGTATCACCAAGAGATCATTTACTATCTGGGGTATTGTAATAGCTGTTTGTGTAGTTTCATTCTTTGTTCGCGGTCTTGCACAGAGTATTGACTTCACTGGTGGACGTAACTTCGTAGTTCAGTTTGAACAGGTGGTTCAGCCTGAAACAGTACGCAGCTTGCTCCAGTCTAAGGTTGGTGATGCAAACGTACAGGCTATCGCTCTTGGTACAGACGGTAAGACTATCCGTGTAACTACCAACTACCGTATTGAAGAAGATTCTCCAACTATCGATGCTGAAATCGAAGCATTCCTTTACGAATCTTTGAAAGAAGGCAATTTGCTTGGCGAAGGTACAACTCTTGAAATATTCATCGACCGCGATAATCGTACAGGTGGTTCTATCATCAGTTCTCAGAAGGTAGGTCCTAGTGTGGCTGACGATATCAAGACTTCAGCTATCTGGTCAGTAGTATTGGCTCTTATAGCAATCGGTCTTTACATCCTTATCCGATTCAACAATATCGCATTCAGTATCGGTGCTACTGTGGCATTGACAATAGATACATTGCTCATTATCGGTGCTTACTCATTGTTCCATGGAATCCTGCCATTCTCACTTGAAATTGACCAGACATTCATCGGAGCAATCCTGACAGCTATCGGTTACTCTATCAACGATAAGGTGGTTATCTTCGACCGTGTGCGTGAGTTCTTCGGATTGTATCCACAGCGCAACCGTATGCAGTTGTTCAATGATTCTCTGAATACAACACTTACCCGTACAATCAATACTTCACTCAGTACACTTATCGTATTGTTGAGTATCCTGATTCTTGGTGGTGACAGCATCCGCAGCTTCGCGTTTGCAATGATCCTCGGTGTTGTAATCGGTACACTTTCTTCATTGTTTGTGGCTTCTCCTGTTGCTTATCTTACTATGGGTAACAAGATGCCTGAAGGTGAAAAGAAAGACTAATCATAGATTGATATAAAAGTAAAAATCCCGACCGCTTAATAACGGCCGGGATTTTTTATTTCTGGTATAATTTATCTACTAACAACTAAAAACTAACACAACTACTTCCCAAACTTCTCTTTCAACTTGGCAAGCATATCGCGTGTCATCGCATCAAGGTTATATTCAGGTTTCCATCCCCATTCCTCGCGTGCACAAGTATCATCTAGAGAATTAGGCCATGAATCAGCAATGGCTTGTCTTAACGGGTCAACTTTGTAAACCATCTTGAAATCAGGCTCGTATTCTTTTATTTTGTTGTATATGATTTCAGGATCGAAACTCATAGATGCTATATTGAATGAATTGCGGTGTATAAATTTGCTTGGGTCTGCTTCCATAATTTCTATTGCAGCACGCAAGGCATCCGGCATATACATCATATCCATAAATGTTCCTTTGGCTATAGGGCATTCGAATGTCTCACCTTTGGCGGCAGAATAATAGATGTCAACAGCATAGTCTGTTGTACCGCCTCCCGGAGGAGTGACATATGAAATAAGTCCCGGAAATCTTACAGAGCGGGTGTCAACACCGAATCTTATGTAATAATAATCACTTAGGAGTTCGCCGGAAACTTTTGTTACACCGTACATTGTTCTCGGATTTCGTATAGTGTCTTGCGGAGTATTGTCTTTAGGAGTGTTGTTGCCGAATACACCGATTGAACTTGGAGTAAATACAGCACAATTCATTGTTCGTGCCACTTCCAGAACATTGAAAAGTCCGCCCATTCCTATTTTCCATGCAAGCTGTGGCTTGGCTTCTGCTACTGCAGACAGTAAGGCTGCCAGATTGTAAATGGTATCAATCTTATATTTTGATACAGTTTCTGCTATTTGTTGTTCGTTCGTTATGTCAACAATTGCACACGGGCCTGATTCTCTGAGTGTTTCGTTTGGCTCTGCACCTGGAATGTAGCCTGCAACGATATTACCGTTATACATCCCTCTAAGTTTCATGGTAAGTTCTGAGCCGATTTGACCCGTAGAACCGATAATGAGAATATTTTTCATAAATATATATTTGGTTAATCATTTATTCCCTACAAAGATAGGGATTTGTCTAAGTATTTAATGAAAAAATATTCGAAATAAATACGATAATTGAAAAAAAAATCGCAACTTTGGACTCATACTCTAATGGTGGTTTTATCGGAGTATGCCGAATAAAGTTATTATTAACCTTATAAATAGATATTATGTACGGAAAATTTAAAGATTTCTTGGCAGAAGAACTTTCGAATATCGAGGCTGCCGGTCTATACAAAAAAGAAAGAATTATCACAACACCCCAACGTGCTGACATAAAGGTAAATGCAGGAGAGGATGTACTTAATTTCTGCGCAAACAATTATTTGGGATTGTCCGACAACAAACGTTTGATTGAGGCTGCCAAGTCTGCTATGGATACACATGGATACGGAATGTCTTCCGTACGTTTCATTTGTGGAACTCAGGATTTGCATAAGCAGTTGGAAGCTGCCATCTCAGATTATTTCAAGACTGAAGACACTATTCTATATGCGGCATGTTTTGATGCCAATGGCGGATTGTTCGAACCTCTTCTGACTGAAGAAGATGCCATTATATCAGATGCCTTGAATCATGCGTCAATTATTGACGGAGTACGTTTGTGTAAGGCAAAACGATATAGATATGCCAATGCGGATATGGCAGACCTGGAACGCTGTCTGCAGGAAGCACAGGTACAAAGATTCCGTATTATAGCTACTGATGGTGTGTTCTCAATGGACGGAAATGTGGCACCTATGGATAAGATCTGTGATTTGGCAGAGAAATACGATGCATTGGTAATGGTGGATGAGTCTCATTCGGCTGGTGTTGTAGGCCCTACAGGACATGGTGTGGCTGAACAGTTCGGCGTTTACGGTCGTGTAGATATATTTACAGGCACACTTGGCAAGGCATTCGGAGGTGCGATGGGTGGCTTCACTACTGGTCGCAAAGAAATTATTGATATGCTTCGTCAGCGCTCACGTCCTTATCTGTTCTCTAATTCAGTGGCTCCTGCTATTATCGGAGCAAGCCTTGAAATGTTCAAGATGCTGAAGGAAAGCGATGCCTTGCATGATAAATTGATGGAAAATGTAAATTACTTCCGTGATAATATGCTTGCTGCGGGATTTGATATCAAGCCTACACAGAGTGCCATTTGCGCTGTTATGCTTTACGATGCCAAATTGTCTCAGGATTTTGCTGCACGCATGCAGGAAGAAGGTATATATGTCACAGGATTCTACTATCCGGTAGTTCCTAAAGGACAGGCACGCATACGTGTACAATTGTCGGCAGGTCATGAGCGTGCTCATCTTGACAAGGCTATCTCTGCATTTATAAAAGTAGGAAAAGAATTGGGAGTCATCAAATAGGTGACATAAAAAAGAAGCACAACATAATGCATTTCTCAATGTATTAGATGTGCTTCTTTTTTTATGCATATAATGCATTCATTTATTGGACTTTCTTTGTACCCTCGAGGGGAATCGAACCCCTATCTAAAGTTTAGGAAACTTCTATTCTATCCGTTGAACTACAAGGGCAGTTTGAACTCATGCATTTTTTAATGCTTTGCAAAAATACATCTTTTTACTGATTTTGCAATAATTTATATCAAAAAAAACTCCTTTATATCCTTTTTGTAAAAAATAGCCCTGTTTTATTGTTTTTTTGAAAGAAGTTTTTCATTTTTGCAGACATTAATATTTTTGAAAATTTAAAATAACAACATTATGGCAGAAGAAATAACAGTCAAGGAGATTGATGAAGTGGTAGTACGCTTCTCAGGTGACTCTGGCGATGGTATGCAATTGGCCGGAAATATGTTTTCCAATATATCAGCAACAGAGGGAAATGACATCAGTACATTCCCAGATTATCCTGCAGATATACGTGCCCCGCAAGGTTCGCTTACCGGTGTGTCAGGATTTCAGGTACATATCGGCTCAGGAAAGGTCTATACTCCGGGCGACAAGTGTGATGTGCTTGTTGCGATGAATCCTGCAGCTTTGAAAACACAATATAAATTCTGTAAGCCACAGTCTGTAATAATTATTGATACAGACTCGTTTACCAAACGTGATCTTGAGAAGGCACAGTTCCAGTTGGAAAATCCTTTCTCTGAACTTGGTATAAAGAATGAAGTGGTAGAGGCATCTATTACCACAATGTGTAAAGAGTGTCTGAAAGACAGTGGCCTGGACAATAAATCTATTCTGCGTACTAAGAATATGTTCGCTCTCGGACTTGTTTGTTGGCTGTTCCAGCGCGATGTGAAAGTTGGCGAAAAGATCTTGCGTGAGAAATTTGCCAAGAAGCCGGAAATAGCTGAAGCAAACGTACAGGTGTTGTATGCCGGTTATCAGTTCGGTGCGAATACCCATGCTTCTGTTTCCATGAGCTACAGAGTTCCTTCGAAGAATCAGAAAGCTCACGGACGCTATATGGATATCAACGGTAACAAGGCTACTTCATATGGTCTTATTGCTGCTGCCGAGAAGGCCGGACTACAGCTCTATTTGGGTTCATATCCTATCACTCCTGCCACTGATATTCTTCACGAACTGGCAAAACACAAATCATTGGGTGTTAAGACTGTGCAGTGTGAAGATGAAATTGCCGGATGTGCTTCTGCCGTAGGTGCTGCATTTGCCGGAGCTTTGGCTGTTACAACTACTTCAGGACCTGGTATCTGTCTTAAAAGTGAAGCTATGAATCTGGCTGTGATAACAGAGTTGCCTCTGGTTATTGTCGATGTACAGCGTGGTGGCCCTTCTACAGGTTTGCCGACAAAATCTGAACAGACAGACCTGCTTCAGGCACTTTACGGACGTAATGGTGAGAGTCCTATGCCTGTTATCGCAGCATCTTCACCGACCGACTGTTTTGATGCCGCATTTACAGCATGTAAGATTGCTTTGGAACATATGACTCCGGTAGTGCTTCTTACTGACGCTTATATAGCAAATGGTTCTGCCGCATGGAAACTTCCAGATTTGAATGAATATCCGTCAATCAATCCTCCGTACGTTACTCCGGAAATGGCTTCATACTGGACTCCGTTCCTACGTAACTATGAAACAGGAGTTCGCTATTGGGCAAAACCGGGTACTGAAGGATTTATGCACCGTATCGGTGGTCTTGAGAAGAGCAGTGAGACAGGAGCTATCTCAACCGAACCTGAGAACCATCATCTCATGACTCAGCTCCGTGCAGAGAAAGTGGCAAAAATTGCCGACACGCTTCCGTTGCTTGAAGTGGAAGGAGCAGAAGATGCTGATTTGTTGATTGTTGGCTTCGGAGGTACATACGGACATCTTCATTCTGCCATGGATACACTTAATGCCAATGGAAAGAAAGCTGCTCTTGCACATTTCCGTTTCATCAACCCTCTTCCTAAGAATACAGAAGAAGTTCTTCGCAAGTACAAGAAGATTGTCGTTGCGGAACAGAACATGGGACAGTTTGCAGGCTATCTGCGCATGAAGATAGAAGGATTGCATTTACATCAGTTTAATCAGGTTAAAGGTCAGCCGTTCGTAGTACAGGAACTGGTTGATGCTTTCACAAAAATAATGGAGGAATAATCTATGAGCGAATCAAAATATACAGCAGCCGATTATAAAGCAGGACAGCCTCGCTGGTGTCCGGGATGTGGAGACCATGCTTTTCTGAATTCATTCCACAAGGCATTGGCAGAAATAGGTACAGCACCTAAGGATATAGCCGTTATATCTGGTATTGGCTGTTCTTCACGTCTGCCTTATTATATGAACACATATGGTATGCATACTATTCACGGACGTGCAGCAGCAATTGCTACAGGAGTGAAAGTAGCTAATCCACAACTCACTGTATGGCAGATCTCCGGCGATGGCGACGGTCTTGCCATCGGTGGTAATCATTTCATACACGCTATCCGCCGTAATGTTGACATCAACATCATTCTTCTGAACAACCGTATCTACGGATTGACTAAAGGACAGTATTCGCCTACTTCTGATAGAGGTTTTGTCAGCAAGTCATCTCCATACGGAACTGTGGAAGACCCGTTCCGTCCTGCAGAACTCTGTTTCGGTGCGCGCGGACGCTTCTTCGCACGTTGTGCGGCTGTTGACGGAAATCCGTCTGTGGAGGTTCTTAAAGCCGCAGAAAAGCACAAAGGAACATCTGTAGTGGAAGTGCTTCAGAATTGCGTAATCTTCAACGATGGAACTCATAACTCAATCGCCAAGAAAGAAGACCGCGAACGCAATGCCATCTATCTGGAACACGGAAAACCAATGTTGTTCGGTCCTAACAAGGAATTCGGACTGATGCAGGAAGGTTTCGGACTTAAAGTCGTAAAACTGGGTGAGAACGGGATAACAGAGAAAGATATTCTGGTGCATGATGCACACTGTATGGACAATACATTACAGTTGAAACTGGCTCTGATGGAAGGTCCTGACTTCCCGATTGCTCTTGGAGTTATTCGCGACGTTGAGGCTCCTACATACGAACAGGCTGTAGAAGACCAGATAAAAGAAGTTTCAGAAAGGAAGAAATACCACAATTTTGCGGAGCTTCTTGATACTAACGATACTTGGGAAATTTAATTTTTAATCAGCAGGAAAACGTTTGGACGTTAAAAAAACTCATTGTCATCCGCTAGGATTGACAATGAGTTTTTTTTTATAGGTTTAGGATATATCTTCTAAACTTATTGGAAACATTATTTCAGTTCAAGTGTGACGATAGATTTTGCCGGCAGTTTCACTTTCAGTGTGTTCTTGCTGATCTTAGCGTCTTTGAATTCCTTAGGACATACCACGTCAGGATTTTCAAATGAGTTGTAATCGTCAATCTTGTCAGATGTAAGGATTCTTCCTGAAACACTCTTTACGTTCATTCCGTCAAGTTTGATTGTGATTTCCTGTTCTTCATTCAAATCTACGTTTGACAGAGAAATGTGTGTCAGTCCGTCCTTGCGTGACGCTGTCGCGCTTACCATCGGTACTTCTCTGTTGTCTCTTACCACCTTGTAATTACATTCAAGATTCAATGGTAGATAAGTGGCATCCTGATGTACGTTATACATTTCGAACACGTGGTATGTAGGAGTCAATACCATCTTGTCGTCTTTTGTAAGAATCATAGACTGAAGAACGTTTGCTATCTGTGCGATGTTTGTCATCTTTACGCGGTCTGTATATTTATGGAACACGTCGAGAGTGAGTGAAGCCACAAAGGCATCGCGCAGTGTATTCTGTTGGTAAAGGTGTCCGGGAACAGTTCCAGGTTCTTCATCCCACCATGTACCCCATTCGTCTACCATCAGGGCAATCTGCTTTTTAGGGTCATATTGGTCCATAATGGCTATGTGGCGTTTCAGTACATCTTCTATTTCAAGACACTTGCCCATTGTCCAGTAATAATCTTCATTTGAGAACTTTGTTGCCGAACCTTTGCTTCCAGTCCAACCTGCCACAGTATAGTAGTGGAGAGATACTCCGTCCATTCTGTGACCTACGTTCTTCATAAGTACCTCAGTCCAGTTGTAGTCGTAATCGCTTGCACCACTTGCAATCTTGAACAGTCTGTTTCCGTTATAGTTTCTGCAGTATGTGGAATAACGGCGGTATAGGTCGGCATAGTATTCTGGGCGCATGCTTCCACCGCATCCCCAGCTTTCGTTTCCTACTCCGAAATATTTCACTTTCCAAGGCTTTTCGCGTCCGTTTTCCTTGCGTAGCTTAGCCATAGGGCTTCCCTGTTCGGCAGTCATGTATTCCACCCATTTTGCCATTTCTTCTACCGAGCCGCTACCAACATTACCGCTGATGTAAGGTTCGCAACCAAGCATTTCGCAGAGGTTGAGGAATTCATGAGTTCCGAAGCTGTTGTCCTCTACCGTGCCACCCCAGTTATTGTTTACCATGCGCGGGCGGTTTTCCTTAGGACCGATACCATCCATCCAGTGATATTCGTCGGCAAAACATCCTCCCGGCCATCTCAATACAGGCACCTTCAGTTTCTTCAATGCCTCGAACACGTCTGTTCTGTAACCTTTCACGTTTGGAATTTTTGAATCTTCACCAACCCAAAGTCCGCCGTATATGCATGTACCAAGATGTTCGGCAAACTGTCCGTATATCTCTTTCGGTATAATCTGGTTCCCTTTTTCAGTATATATCTCTATCGTAGCTTTCTGCTGTGCAAATGCTGAGACACTTGCCATTATGGCAATTGATAAAAAGATGTTTTTCATAAATTATTTTTTAGATATTTCGAATTTGTAGATAGCAAATGTCATTTCTCCTATTTCGGTATTGAGAATATTGTTTTCTATATTGATATCTTTCTCAACCGGAACAATCTTGTTTGGTTCGTCAAGAGTGTTTTCTGCGTCAGAGTTGTCAGAGTGTAGTGTGATACACTTGCCGTTAACGAGTGATGCAGACTTCTTAAGTCCCTTGAATTCGATGTTCAGTTTCTGACTCTTGTCCGATGTGTTTACTACCTTTAGTATGTATGTGTTGTTGTTCTTGTCCAATACGGCACTTGCAAAGAGACCGTTCTGTCCTTCCTGACCGCTTACTGCCTTTTTATCCATAGTGAGAGGGATTACGTTTGTTCCCTTGTTGTGTCCGTACAGGTTCTGAACATACCAGCTGCATGTACGTACAGAGCGGAGATTGTCGAACCATATCAGGTCCGGACGCCACTGCCATCCTTCTACGTGTGCAAGCAGCGGAGCATATGTAGCCATGTGTACGATGTCGGCATTGCGCTCTACGCCTGTCAGGAAAGCAGCTTCAAGTAGTGACGCATGGAAATGATTCCATTTCTTGCCCTTGCCGTGGCATGCATATTCGCCTGCAAATACTTTCGGACCTTTACGGTCGTAGTTGTCATATCTGCTTCCTGAGTTTAGGAACCAGTCTTCAGGACGGTAGAAATGTTCGTCCACCAAATCAACTTTCAGTTTCTTCATTTCCGGCCAGAGGTACTCAAAGTCCTTACCTTCAGAGTTAGGACCTGACGAACCTATAATTTTTATATCCGGATATGCCTTACGGATTGCTTCAACGAATGGTTTCAGGTGTTCAGGGTATTCAGGACCCCACTGTTCGTTACCAATTCCGATGAACTTGAGGTTGAACGGTTCCGGATGTCCCATCTCGGCACGAAGACCTCCCCATTTGGTGTCTGTAGCTCCGTTTGCAAACTCGATAAGGTCGAGAGCATCCTGTATGTATGGCTGAAGGTCGCAAACTTTCACGTGTGCTTCTTCGTTTTCATTCTGGAACTGGCATGCAAGACCGCAGCTAAGTACAGGCAATGGTTCTGCACCCATATCTTCTGCCAACAGGAATAGTTCATAGAATCCCATTCCGTATGTCTGGAAATAGTCAGGGAAGAAGCGGTGAGGGAAAGTGTAGTGCCAGCGGTTTTCGTTCAGAGGACGGTTCTCGACAGGGCCTACAGAGTTTTTCCAGTTATAGCGCGAAGCAAGGTCTGTTCCTTCCACGATACATCCTCCCGGGAAACGGAACACTCCAGGCTTGGTATCAGCAAGAGCCTGTACAAGGTCTTTGCGCAATCCGTTTTCACGGCCTTTCCATGTGTCGGTAGGGAATAATGATACATGCTCCAGGTCAACAGTTCCTGCAGATGCAAGGAAGATACGTAAGTGAGCCTTGGCGAATGTCTGTTCCGGAGTAAGTTTTATCTCATATTTCTTCCAGTCCTTTGAGTTGATATCCAATGTCTGTGAGGTTATAACCTGTGTTTCTCCCATAGAGGCATTGTCAATGAGTTCCACAGTGATTTTCTGGTTTTCACCTCTCGCCCATACGCTGAAACGGTAGCTTTCACCAGCCTTGATACCTATTTCGAAGAAACCTTCGTTCTCGATTCCTGTACGCTTGTGCGCATGTCCCGGGTCACCCAATCTTACATAGTGTGGATTTTTGTCGAACGGACCGTCATCCAGCAAAGTTACATTACCGAAGATATTCCATCCCATAAAGTTCTGTGGAAACTCGAACGAACGGTTCTTTATAAGTTCTGCATATAGTCCTCCGTCGGCACCATAGTTGATGTCTTCGAAGAAATGTCCGTACATTGTAGGCTGTATTTCAGCACCGATTTTGTTGGTCTGGACAACCATGTTGTTTACCTCTTGTGCGTTGATGCCCATGCATGTTGTAAGGGCTAAGGCACTTAATAATGTGAAGTGTTTTTTCATGGAAAAATTATTAATTATTGTTTTATGATACAAAAATAGTTCTTTTTATTTATAACGCATTTATTCATTGGTGACACCTTCACTGGTCATTTGTATTCTTTTTATTGTACCGTCGGCATTATAATATAAACGGTCTATGCATATAGAGCGCCTGAAACTGCCTCCATTGGTATTTATTCCGCCGTTATGGTAGATGAAAAACGATTTACCGTTGAAGTCTATTATTGACTGGTGGTTTGTATTGGAATTTCCCGCCAGTTCATTCAGTATTCCTTTATACTCCCATGGTCCGTTTATGCTTTTGCTCATGGCATAGCAAATTTTCTCCGGAAATTCTGATGCGAACGACAGATAATACCAGTCGCCATGTTTGTGTATCCATGGAGCTTCAGTGAATCGTGGAAGATTTATCGGAATGATAGGACCGTCAAGTTCTGTCATGTTTTCTTTCAGTTTTGCATAATAGCACTGAGTGTTGCCCCAGAACAGATATGCCTGTCCGTCGTCATCTATTATTACGGTCGGGTCAATGTCGTCCCATGCTATAGAAGTATATTCTGTAGTCATATCATTAGTGATTAATGCACTGCCTCTTGCATCCTTGAAAGGCCCTGTAGGAGAATCAGCCACTGCCACACCGATTGATTTTCCTGGTATTGTAGCATGCTCTACTGTTACATACCAGTAGAATTTACCGTTTCTTTCTATTACCTGACTAGCCCAGGCCTCACCCTTTGCCCATTTGAAATCCTTTGCTTTAAGAGTGTAAGAATGTTCGGTGAATGTTTTCATGTCCTTGGTAGAGAAAATGCACCATTCGTTCATCAGATAATACTGATGTGGTTCGGGACATTCGTCGTGTCCGGCATAGATATATACTGTACCGTTGTGTACCAAAGCAGCCGGGTCGCCAAGATATTTATGGGTAATGATAGGATTACCTTTAGCAACGAATGTAGTGTCTTTGTTTCCTGCAAAAGACGAGACAATAGTCGCAGTTACAAGGATAATAAAAAGAATTAGGTTTTTCATATTGATATTAAGTTTGTAGTATTAAATTCATAACAAAAATACTATATAATATAAGTCTTGAGGTGGACAAAAAATTAAGTTTGGTGGATAAATAGAGAATATAACGAAAACGCATGTTTTAGATTATTATATATATGAAAATATGTTTTAAATTTGTATATTAACTAAAAAGAATGGATATGAATAATAATTTTTCTCATGTATTCAGATTTAATATTTTCATAATTATAATTTTATCGTTTGTTGAATACTTACAGGCTGAGGTTAGCCAGATAAACAGATATTCATTGTCCAGTATAACTATGCGTGATGGTCTTCCTCATATTTTTGTCGATGATATTATAAAGGATAGCAGAGGTTATCTTTGGATTTCTACATCTGGAGGTGGAGTTTCTAGATATGACGGAAAAGAGTTTGTAACTTTTAGTACAAATACACATAATTGTAAGTTGAAGTCTAATTTTGTAAGTCATTTGTGTGAAGATAAATTTGGTAGGATGTGGATTGCCGGTGAAAATGGTATTGACATAGTCTCGATAAAATATTTAAATCTTATCTCTGTTCTTCAGAATGGTGAAGGTAAGGAATTGTTTGAATCGTCTGTTGATGGTATGATAATAAGTAAATCCGGTAACATTTGGATCTGCAGTGACGGATTCTTATATAAAATATCCTTCGACAATAATGGTAATATATCTTCAATAGCCCAGATTTCAGAGATAAATGTTAACGAAAGGGGTTCTGCCATGTGTGAGATTGACGGATATATATGGTTCCATTGGGATGATAGAATATGCAGGGTGTCAGAAACAGCAAACTCACTGCAAGCGCCGCAATCTGTTTCATTGTCTCTTGCTTCTTTGAACGGTCAACATGTCTTTGGTATATTCAATAACCATAATGAGGTATGGATTGCAACAGATTTTGGTGTCTTGAAATATAATTTATTGACAGATTCTGTCTATAGATATGTCTACAATCAGAATAATCCGTCTTCACTATCCCAAAATTATGTTACTGATATAGTTGCTACAGAAGATGGCAATGTCATTATTGGAACATTAATGGGCATAAATGTCTATAATCAGTCTTCTGATGATTTCGAGCACATAATGTATAATGATGATATAAATTCCGATTTTCAGTTGAAATCTAATTTTATAAATGACATATATTATGACGCTGAGAATAATATGATCTGGATTGGAACAGAATCCGGTGGACTTACCAAGATGTATTCTTCCCGCATATCTATTAATAATTATATTCACTTGCAAAACCAGAATACCAGTCTGTCTAGAAACCTTGTAAATTCCATTAAGGAAGATAGTGATGGAAATCTTTGGGTGGGAGTTGTCGAAGGTGGATTGAATTGCAGACTTTCGGGAACCAATACTTTTCTTCATTATGATACGGGGGCATCTTCTTTTTTGGGACATAATACAGTAAGTGCTTTGGAACTGGATGGCGGCGACAGACTTTATGTAGGAACCTGGGGGGGAGGAGTTGGATGGATTAACAGGAAAAAAGGTGCAAGTAAGCTTTTTAATAAGATAGAAACTCCCGATGTGTTTATATCAACACTCGTCTATGATAATATAAATGGCTTGTTGTGGATTTGCACGTCGAATAATGTTTATGTGTATGATCCTAAGAATAACAGTGTCAGAGAGCCTTTTCACGGTAAAGAAAACCCAATTGTCAGTAATACTTTGGGAGGATGTATTACAGATGATGGCGATTTGTGGATTTCGTCAGCATTTGGTCTGTTGAGGATAAATCTCATCTCATATTCTAAGGGAGAATTGAATTATAAGAAATACCTGACTGGAGTTGATGCATCAGGGAGAATGTCTTGTGAACGTGTTGCGTTTATTACAAAAACTAAAGATGGAGAATTATGGATTGGGAGTAATGGTTCGGGAGTATACAGGGCAGTAAGAAATGGTAATGGTGAATACGTGTTCACGTCTTATACTATGGCCGACGGACTCATTAATAATAATGTCAGGGGGGTCCTAGAAGACTGGTATGGTGATATTTGGATTACCACTATAAATGGTTTGTCCAGATATGATCGAAAGGAAAACATGTTTGTCAACTATACTTCCAATGACGGGCTGGTGTCTGACCAGTTTTATTGGAATGCTGCTGCGGTATCTGGCAATGGTGAAAAGATATATATTGGCAGTACAGGAGGATTGTCTGAAATTCATCCTATGATAGAAAAGGAGAAAGTATATGATTATCCCGTAGTTATAAATAGAATAAGTGTTTTTGACAATATTGTTTATCCTGAAAAGAATATGTTAAAGATTCACGAAAGAGACCGTTCTCTGTCTTTTGAATTTGCCGCATTAGACTATAATCCTTCTACACTTGCTGCATATTCATATAGATTATTGGGATTTGATGATAGATGGATAAACACTAGTACTGACAAACGAACAATAAAATATACAAATCTTAGGTCTGGTAAATATAAGTTCCAATTGAAATATACATCTGATGGAAAAAACTGGATATCATCTGTTGATGATTTAATTATAGATGTAGAGCCTTATTTTTATAAGACATCATGGTTTATTATCTCCGTGGTTCTATGCATAGTGTTGTTGGGTTACAGAATTGTTGTCTGGAGATTCAATGCCATGCGAAAGCAGCAGGTTATACTTCATGAGAAAGTGGAAGAAAGGACTAAGGAATTGCAGGAGCAGCAGAGAATCCTGTACAGACAAACAATGGAACTGTCAAACCAAAATGAACTGTTAAAAGAGCAGAATATCAAAATTACGGAACAAAAGAATAAGATTCTTGAAATGTCACGTAAGGTTGAGGAACTAACTTTGGATAAACTCACTTTTTTTACAAATATCACTCATGAATTCAGAACTCCGCTAACTCTTATTGTGGGTCCTATTGAGAGGGCTTTGAAGCTGAGTTACAATCCTCAGGTAATAGAACAGCTGAATTTGGTAGAAAAGAACAGTAAATATTTGCTTTCGCTTATCAATCAGCTTTTAGACTTTAGGAAAATTGAAGATGGAAGAATGAAGATAATTTGTCATCATGGTAACATTAATACATTTCTTGACGATCTTTTAAGACCATTTGCGGCATTTGCCAATGACCATGGAATAATTCTTAAGGTGTATCTTCATTTGAGTAACCCATATTTAATGTTTGATGAAGACATTATGCGTAAGGTTATAACCAATTTTATCAGTAATGCCATTAAATTTACTGATAAAGGTGGATATGTATGTGTTTTTGCTGCCATTATAAAAGACAGTGCGGGGCAAGAACAGTTATATATAAGTGTTCGTGACACTGGTAGAGGTATTCCGGAAAATGATATTGATAAGATCTTTAACCGTTTTTATCAGGCAGACAATCAAAATTATACTTCTGTCAGTGGTCAGAGTGGAACTGGTATAGGTTTATACTTATGTAAAAAGCTTATTTCTTTTTTGGGTGGTAGAGTTGTGGCTAGAAATAACATAACAGGAGGAGCCTCGTTCAGGGTTTTGCTACCAGTAAGCAGAGACGATACTAATGCTGTTGGTGATGAAACTTTTGATGAAGATGAACATGAAGAAGAAACAGTACAGTCAATAGAGAAAAATGGTAAGCTTAATATTCTGGTAGTCGAGGATAATAAAGATATGCGGGATTATATAGGATCTATTCTGGCAGAATATTATAATGTGATGGAAGCTTCGAATGGAGAAGAGGCTTTGCATATTTTGAAAACTCTTAATGTTGATTTTGTTGTAAGTGATTTGATGATGCCGGTAATGGATGGTATGGAACTCTCTCGTAGGATACGAAATGATTTTTCAATATCTCATTTGCCAATACTTATGCTTACAGCCAAAACATCTGATGAAGCCAGACTCGAAGGGTATAAGACTGGAGTTGATTCTTATCTCCTGAAACCTTTTGACGAGAATTTGTTGTTGGCCCGTATCTCAAGTATTCTTGAGAACAGAAAACGCTTTCAGCAGAAGTTCTATTTAACTATGGATGTAGATTCATTAGGAATAGATGAGGAATCAGGTGATAAAAAGTTTTTGGACAAGGCCATTAAAGTGGTTAAAGAGAATTATATGAATCCTAATTTTGATGTTGCAGATTTTGTAGATGCAATGGGGGTAAGTAAAAGCCTCTTGAATAAAAAAATGCAAAATCTGACAGGACAGTCTACTAATCAGTTTGTGCGAAACTACAGGCTGAATCTTGCGCGTGAATTATTAATAAAGAATAGGGCGACACACAATATGAATATATCCGAGATAGCATACGAAGTAGGGTTTAACGATCCAAAGTATTTTACTCGTTGTTTTACAAAACATTTCAATGTTACACCTAGCAGTATAATGGATGACAAGCAAGAAGATTTGCGTTAAAATGTAGTGTATAGCCATATGTCCTCTTTAAAACATCGTTTGTCCACTATTGGAATTATGCTTTAGTCTATATTTGCAGAGTTAAGAGATGTCAGAATGACAGACAGAATAAAAAATAAACCTGAAATAAAAAATGAAAACACAATTATTAAATCTGTTTGTATCTTTTTCTGCGTTTGTTATTCCTGCTTTTATGTATGGACAGGATTCCTCGGTTCCAGTAGAGGATGTAATGACGCATGATCCGGTAATGATAGTAGAAGATGGTAAATATTATCTTTTTTCTACCGGTAATGGAATATCTGTAATGTCGTCCAGGGAAATGCTTGATTGGCAATTTGAAAAGCCAGTCTTTGATAATCCTCCACAATGGGCAGTCGACATGATTGATGGTTATAAAGGTCATACATGGGCTCCCGATATAATTTATCACAACGGCTTATATCATCTATTTTATTCTTGTTCCGCGTTTGGGAAAAATACATCAGCGATAGGACATGCAACCAACAAGACGTTGAATCCGGATAGTCCTGATTTCAAATGGGTTGACCACGGTCCTGTTATACAGTCTGTTCCTAATCGTGATGCATGGAATGCAATCGACCCCAATCTGATAATTGATGATAGTGGTACTCCATGGATGGCTTTCGGCTCGTTCTGGGATGGAATAAAGATGGTGCGTTTGTCCGATGACATGAACACTGTCTACGAACCTCAGGAATGGCATTCGCTTTCTCGCCGGAAAAATCCTATGGAAGCCAGTGGAGAAGAGGCTGGTGATAATGCTGTTGAGGCGCCATTTATTATAAAACATAATGACTTCTATTACCTTTTTGTGTCGTTCGATTATTGCTGTCGCGGATTGGACAGTAATTATAAGGTAGTTGTAGGACGTTCTAAAGAAGTCTATGGACCTTATCTTGATTGTGATGGTAGATTAATGGAACAGGGAGGAGGTACATTAGTAGTAAAAGGCGATGATAAATATGCTGGTATAGGTCATTGTGCAGTATATAAATTTAAAGACAAATATTATTTTGTTTCGCATGCTTATTCAATAAAAGAAAATGGTACGCCCAAGTTGTTTTTACGTGAAATGAAGTGGACTTCTGATGGCTGGCCTGAAATATAATTTATTCCACCTATAATGTTCGTTTGTCCACCTTGATGATTATATGTATATATATCTTTGAGGTGGTTTGATATACTTTTGATTTCTATACATGAGACACTGAAAATATATTCTGCTTTTGGATTATTATAATCTAATTTATATATAATAAAATTTAATACTTAAAAAATGAAAAAACAATTTATTATTTCCGCAATGCTTGGCTTATGTGCATTTGGTGGTACAGCTATGTATCCTCATTCAGCTATGGCTGCAGTTGCACAATCACCAACTATCAAAGTTCGTGGTCAGGTAATTGATGATCAGGGTGAACCTTTGTTAGGCGCTACTATCAGAATTAAAGATGGTCAAGGTGGAACTACCACTGATTTAGATGGAAACTTTGAATTGGAAGTTTCCGGTAATGCAGTCCTTGTTGTAAGTTATGTTGGTTATAATGAACGTGAAGTTGCAGTCCGTAATCGTGCTATTATTGAACCAATCCAATTACAGATGAGTGATTTGGTTTTGGAGCAAGTGGTTGTAGTCGGTTATGGTACACAGAAGAAGTCTGATTTGACCGGTTCTGTTGCTGTAGTTGATGCAGAAGCTCTGAAGCAGGTGTCACATTCTAATATATCTTCCATGCTAGAAGGTAAGGTCCCGGGCGTACAGATTACTTCCGACGGACAGCCTGGTGCCGACCCTACAGTACGTATCCGTGGTATTGGATCATTTGGAAGTACTGCGCCTCTTTATGTGATAGACGGTGTTCCTATGGGAACTTCTATCCGTGATTTTTCTTCAAATGATATTGAGACTATCCAGGTGCTGAAAGATGCTTCGGCTGCAGCCATATACGGATCACGTGCAGCTAATGGTGTAGTTATTATTACTACCAAACGTGGTCAGAAAGATCAGCCGTTGAAAGTTGATTATAATGGATATTTTGGTGTTGATAATATATCAAAAGGTGTTTATGATGTGATGAATGCTGACCAATACAGTCAATACCTTGGTCAGGCTTGTTTGAATTCAAATACTCCTTTGCCTGGAGGATATAATCTTGATAGCACCACAGGTAAATACCGTTTCCAGGATGATACAAATACAGACTGGTTTGATGAAGTCTTCAAAACCGGTATTCGTCAGAATCATAATGTAAACCTTTCAGGAGGTAGTTCACGCAGTACCTATAATGTTTCATTGGACTATTTTAGCCAGCAAGGAACGCTTGAAGGAGCAGGCCCTAATTATGAGCGTTTTACGGCACGTGTAAATAATTCTATGGATACTAAATTCGTAAAGTTCCAGACCAGTTTTGTTTATTCTCATTCTGATCAGGATAATATGGGCTTGTCTAATGCATCTGAATATGTTCAGGGATTGTATGGCGATGTTACTAACGTTTTGCGTGGAACTTTATTAATGCAGCCTACTATAAAAGCATACGACGAATCGACATGGGTACTTGATGATGTTGTGGGAATAGCAAATGGTTTCAATTATGACGCTTATGGTTATGGAGTTTATTATGATACAGTTCATGGAGATATATCAGCATCAAATCCTTTGTTGATCAATAATTTGTTGAAGCGTAATACTCGGGTTGACCGTTTTGTAGGTACAGGATCAGCAGATGTGGATTTGCTTAAGATGATTGGTGTTGAAAGTAAAAACCATAAATTGAATTATAAGATAAATCTGTCATACAGTAAGACTCATTGTAAAGATTTTACATGGATTCCTGCATGGGTGCAGAGTAATCGTGTTTATCTTGCCAAGAGTAATGAACGTTTGACTAAGGGGTCACGCGATTATTCGGATGCTCTTATTGAAAACATTCTTACTTACGACGGAACAATAGGTAAACATCATATTAATATAGTGGCAGGTCAGACATATCAGGAGGAAAATACAGACTTGCTTACAGGTTGGGGTATTAACTTTACTGAACCATATTTCCTGCAACTCCAGAATGCAGCAGATACTTATTCTGAGAGTTTTGAATATAAGCATGCAATCTTGTCTTATATAGGTCGTGTCAATTACAACTATGACGACAGATATTTGTTCTCTGCTACAGTACGTAGAGATGCCAGCTCTCGTTTGTCAAAGAATATTCGTTGGGGAACATTCCCTTCTGTATCTTTGGGTTGGCGTTTTGATAAGGAAAACTTCTTTCCGTTCAATGAAGATGTAGTAAACATGTTTAAAGTTCGTGGTAGCTATGGAGAGCTTGGTAACGAAAATATCGGTGAGTACATGTATCAGGCGGTAATGTCACGGAATAATATGACATATAACTTTAATAATTCTCCAATAACCGGTTCTGCTATCTCTACTTTTGTTGATAATAATTTGGCTTGGGAGAAGAAAAAAACTTATAATGTTGGTGTTGACCTTGCATTCTTCCGCAATCGTTTGGAATTTACTGCTGAATGGTATAAGAATACCAGTGAAGATTTGCTTTATGCAGTTCCTGTTCCTGAACAGGCAGGTGTTTCAAATACTACAGTAACAATGAATGCGGCGTCAATGGAAAACTCTGGTTTTGAGTTCTCTGCTACTTATCGTAATCATGATAACCCTTTCAAATATGAAGTGTCTGCCAATCTCAGTACACTGAAAAACCGCGTAACTTCATTGGGATTTGGAACAGATTCCTATATCACAGGTTCTTATATCACTAATGTAGGCGAGGAAATCGGTCAGTTCTATGGTTGGGTTTATGAAGGAATAGCACGTACACAAGCAGATCTTGACAATCATGCGGTTCAGGAAGGAGCTCAGATAGGTGATTGTTTATATAAGGATATCAGTGGTCCGGACGGTACACCTGACGGTAAAGTTGACTCATACGACCAGACAGTGCTTGGCAGTGGTTTGCCTAAAGTTAATTTTGGTCTTAATGCACGTTTCGAGTATAAAGGATTTGATTTGAGCATCGCCACTTTCGGTGCGCTTAATTATCATGTCAGTGATGATATTTACAATTCATTGAACTCTTGCTACGGATGGGGTAATAAGGATGTTACTATGCTTGATGCCAATCGTTTCAGCGAAGATGGTTCTACATATCTTTCAGATGTCCCTCGCACGTATGTTACAAATAGTGCTAGCTTGGCTTGGAATGATTTGTTCAGCTCACGTAAAATCCAGAATGCGGCTTATTGGAAGATAGCCAATGTTGAGCTTGGTTACAATTTCCCTGATAGGTGGTTTGGTAAGTATATATCTGATGTACGTTTGTATGTTTCAGGACAGAATCTTTATACATTCACAGGCTATAAAGGATATAATGTGGATTATGCTGGTGGTACATTTACTCCGGGTTATAATTTCTGTTCTTTCCCTACTGCACGTACATTTATGTGTGGTGTTCATTTCACATTCTAATAGAAATTAAGTATATAAATACTAAAAAAATATCGTATGAAACTATATAAATATTCACTTGCTCTCATTCTAGGATTAGGAACTCTGTCTTCTTGTATCGACAGATTGGATTTGGTAAATCCTAACCAACAGACATCAAGTACTTTCGGATTTAATGCCGATGATTTGGAAGAGAGTGTTATCGCTGCTTACAACCATATACGTATGGAAGGCTCTTATGCCCGTGTTGGTTATACTATAGATGTGTGCCGTGGAGATGAGGCCTGGAATTCATCTCAGGTTTGGTATTTGCCGTTTGACGATTTGAATGCTGAAGTTACTTCCGACATTACCTGGTGGCCTTGGAGAGAATGGTATTATACTATTAATGTATGCAATTTCGCCATTTCGCGCTGTGGTGATGATAATAGTCAGCTCTCGGAAAAAATGAGACGTATCAAGGGACAGGTTCTTTTCTTGCGTGGCTTGTCATATTATAATCTTGTAGGCTATTACCAGAATCCGCCACTTATCACAGATTACGACAGCTATTCTTCTTTGGATGGACTTTATGGAGCCAACAGTACTTATGACGCTGTGCTTGACCATGTAGAGAAAGATTTCAAAGAAGCAATGGAACTATTGCCTTCGCGCGATGAAGGTGGCGAATGGGCAGGAGGACGTGCCACTTGCGGTGCGGCTGCAGGATACTATGCACGTACTCTTATGGTACGCCATAAGTTCAGCGAAGCTTTGACTGTACTTAAAGATATTATCGGCAAGAAGTACGGTACTTACAGACTGATGGACAATTATGGCGATAACTTCCGTGAAGGTTCAGCCTATGAAAATAATGATGAGAGTCTTTTCGAGGTTCAGTTCCTTGATTTTGGTTCGCAGGGTACAGATGATGAATGGACACCTGTAAATACCAGTCCTAACGCTACACAAGGTCATGCCATTGAAAGTAACTTTGGTCCTGGCATGTATGGTGGTTGGGCAGATATCTCGGCTTCACCATGGCTATATAACTTGTTTAAAAGCGAACGTACTAAAAATGGTACTTTAGACCCTCGTCTATATTGGACAATTGGAACTTACGAATCGGATTGGGAGGGATTTGAATATGGAAATGTCGCTTATACAAATGTACTCTCACCTACAGATAATATTGTGACTAATAACAATTATGGCGGTCTGCCTATAGCCAAGAATACCAATCTTCGTACCGGACTGTATAATTCTGTTATCACAGGATTGAAATGTGGTATCAATTTGCGTCTGATGCGTTATTCTGATGTACTGTTGCGTGCAGCCGAATGTGAGAATGAAGTAAACGGTCCTACTCAGCAGGCAATAGACTGGATAAACGAGGTACGTAATCGTGCGGATTTACCTGACTTGAAACTTTCGGATTTCAATACAGCCGACAAGCTGTTCGAACAGATAGCAAATGTAGAGCGTCCAAAAGAATTCGGTTGTGAGTTCGGCCGTGGGTTTGATTTGATTCGTTGGGGATTCTTCTATGACGAAGGTCGTCTGAACCAGCTTAAAGAACACGGCACATTCCGTCGTTCTACAGTGAATGTTAAAGATCCGGTCAGCTACAGTGATATTTCAAGCGATTCAGAGTTGAAGTGTTCATTCGATACCTATTTGCCGGGACACGAATTCTTGCCTATTGTACAGAGTCTTATGAATAAGAACCCTAACTTGGAAGGAAACTCTGCAAACTTAAGTTCAGATAACTCTGTTTATTTCCAGGAAAAAGGATGGACTGTACGTCCGGTAGTGGATTTAAGCAAGTAGTTTAAGAATAGGAAGGCTTTAGTTAATTACTTTTTTTATATTAAATAAAATGAGACATTTCAATAAAATATTATCCGTATGCGGTTCAATGGCTTTGGGCTTTCTTGCATTGACCGGTTGCGAAGGTGGTGAAATATACGAAGTTAACGCACCAGATTGGGTTTCAGAGAAAGTCGATTCTATAGCAAATGCCAATAAGGGAACAGAAGAGGTTCTTGAAGGTATGGAAGAAGATGTTTATACAATTGGGAATGCTGATTTTTCCAGTGGATGGTGGGTAGCATTTTCAAAATACTATGTAGTTCCGGATGGTGAGAAATGGAATGGGGTTTTCAATCTGCATATTAATCCTAGTGCTACTAACACATATAAGAATTTTGCTTTGATAATATGCTCCGATGCCGACCGTGGTGCTGAGGATTATAAGGAGTACGGGGCAATACGTTTCGATAATCAGCCTTCGGGCAATTCAGAGTGGGGCGATTATATTGACCGTTCATACGTAGAAAGTACACTTACTTTTGAGACAGATACTGATGCCGGTGTCGATAAATTAGGTGGAAAGGTTACATTGACAGTCGATAGAACCAATGCCGAGGCATTCACTGTTACGATGACAAACGGAGTGGTTACCAAGTCATATAAACAGCCTTATGCACTTGAAAACCTGAATGCAGATCCAAGTAATACCAACATACGTTGCTTCCTTGTTCCTGAAGGTTCTTATATCGATTTCCTGCAGTCTAATATTGAACCTATTGGCGGATATACTTCTGCGGAAGATAAGAATCCTATATCTATGGAACTGCAGAATGTACCTGAAAGGGTCAATGTAGGAACCACTCTTGAAGATGCTATGGCAGATGTTACTGCAATAGTTTCTTTCGAAGAAGGTGTGACCAAGACTGTTACTGCTGCCGATTTGAGCTTTTCAGCCATTCCGGATATGGATACTCCAGGCGAAAAAATACTTGTAGCTGTTTACAACAAGACTTTTAAGGGAGAGAACTGTAATCAGCCGGTAATGGCAAATGCCACATTCGAAGTTGTAGAGAAAATAGTTTCTATAGAAGTTACAACACAGCCTACACGTAATACATATTACGTTTATACTTCTGCTGCCACAGAAGCACTGACAGACAGAACATTGGCTTTTGACCCGACAGGTATGGTTGTCACTGCTACTTATGTTAATGGAACATCAAAACCTGTTGATAATTCTATACTTAGTTTCTCTACTGTTCCTGCCATAGAAGGCACACAAACTGTTACAATATCTGCCGAGGATGGAGTGACAGCTCAAGTAAATGTTACTGTTGCCGAATCAGCAGTGTCTGAAGTGAACAATAGCATAGCCATAGTTGGAGCTGAAGACAATTCAACTGCATTCTGGGGCGCTTTCTCCGATGAGTTCAATGTCCCTGTAGGTGAAACCAAGTCAATCTCATTTACAAACTATAGCAGCATGGCAGGCAACTGGAATAACTTTGTTGTCGTACTTCGCGGAGCGGCATTGAATGAATATGGAGTGGTTCGTGCCGATAACTACGGATGGGGCAATGGTTATGCGGCTTGCCGTGCAGCCGGTACTCAAGGTGATTGGGCTACTTGGCTTGCCGGTATGGACGGAGCGGAAGTAACAGTCTATGTAACCAACTGTGGTAATGGCACTGCCGATGTACAGGCTATTATGCAGGGAACAACAGGAACAACTTCTACCCAATATTATTTGGGAATAAATACAGTCGATCCAAGTGATTTGAATTTTGCATTGACGGTAGACGGCAGTCATCTTGTTTTTGATGTAGATTAACTTTGATTTAATTCCAATCCATGTCTTCCCATTTTTTAATTAATATGGCAAGGCATGGATTAAAAAAATAACTGAATGAAAAAAATATCATTTATTTGGACATTTATAGGGTTTCTATTCGTTCTGACCGCTTGTAGTGATAAAAATGACATAGAGTACGATAGCGGCAGTGATATTATAGTGACTAAGCCTGAAGTCCTGTCAGTTTCAGGAACATCATTCACTGTATCATCTTCTGTCTCCGGCAATTCGGATGCGGTCGTTAAGAAAGGCTTTTGTTATAGTGTTAATAATCAGACTCCAAACATTAATGATAACGTGGTAGATGCTGATGATAGCTTTAGTGCTACTGTTTCCGGTTTAATAGGTAATACTACATATTATGTTTGTGCCTATATTTATGCTGATAGCCGTTACACATATTCTGATGTACTTGCTGTAACTACAGAAAAACAAAGTATTGACGAACAGCTGGACAATTATATAGCACCATCTTATGAAGACAATTATGTCAGTATTGCAGATTGGTCAAAACGTGGTCAGTGGAATTTGAGTAATGTGCACGACCCCACTGTAGTACTTGCCGAAGATGGGTATTATTATATGTACCAGACCGATGCCTCGTATGGTAATGCACATACAGCCGGAGGACATTTCCATGGACGCCGTTCAAAGAATCTGGTGGACTGGGAGTATCTTGGCGGCACAATGCAGAACCTGCCGGACTGGGTTATTCCAAAGCTTAATGAGATACGTGCTGAAATGGGACTGAGCGAAGTAACACCGGCAGTCTCTGATTTTGGTTACTGGGCACCTTGCGTCAGAAAAGTGAGAGATGGATTATATCGTATGTATTATTCCATAGTATGTCCCGGATACATTGATGGTGCCGGAACATGGAGCGAACGGGCTTTCATCGGTTTGATGGAAAATGAGAATCCTGCAAATAACGACGGATGGGTAGATAAAGGTTATGTCATCACGAACGCTTCTGATAAAGGGTTGAACTTCAAAGTTCCGGCTAACGATTGGGGTAATTGTTATTACAAGTGGAATGCTATTGATCCTAGTTATATTATTGATAATGATGGAAAACATTATCTGATTTATGGCTCTTGGCATAGCGGTATTGCATTGGTGGAACTTGATGGAGAGACAGGAAAAGTAAAAGCAGAGCTGCCGAAACCTTGGGGAACAAATGATGATATAGCAGCTTATGGTAAGCTTATTGCCACACGTCAGATGGGTAACCGTTGGCAGGCTTCAGAGGGTCCGGAGATAGTTTATCATGACGGATATTATTATTTATTCATGGCTTACGACGCATTGGATGTGCCGTACAATACCCGTGTAGCCAGGGCTGCCGATATTGAGGGACCTTATTTGGGAATAGATGGTACTGATATTACTAATGCCGGTGGTGATATTCTTCCTGTTGTAACTCATCCTTATAAGTTTAATGGAAGTTATGGCTGGGTTGGTATTTCCCACTGTTGTGTTTTTGACGATGGAAACGACAACTGGTATTTTGCTTCACAAGGCCGTTTCCCGGCAAATGTAGGAGGCAATGCGTACAGCAATGCCATCATGATGGGACATGTAAGAAGCATCAGATGGACCGAAGATGGATGGCCTTTGGTTATGCCTGAACGATATGGAGCCGTACCGCAGGTTGCGATTAACGAGAGTGAGCTTGTAGGAAACTGGGAGCACATCGATTTGTCATATTCGTATGGAAATCAAAGGACTTCTTCAATAATTACCCTTTCTGCCGATCATAAAGTGTCTTCAGGAAGTTGGAAAGGAGTAGCATGGAAGTTCAACAGTGATAATAATATCCTTGAGCTCGACAATGGTATAAAACTTTATTTGCAGCGTGAAACAGATTGGGAGGCATCGCCGCGAACACATACCATAGTATATGCCGGATATGGTAATAATAAGACTTATTGGGGTAAAAAGGTTCAATAGGTGTTTAATAAATGTGTTTGTAAGGTAATTGTTTCTTATTTATACAGAAGATCAATGGATATAGATTGTTTATGTTTTCGGGTTATATAACATTCCCATTAAATACAATAAAAAATTAATTTACATAATAAAAGATTAAAATGTATTATTTCAATAAGTGTGATTAGTACAATTTATTATTGCTATTTTTATCTTTGTACTGATATTAATAACTATTTAAATACTTATGAACAAACATCTTTTATTTTGTGCGTTTGCACTTACTTTTTCTATCTTATCAGCTCAGCAGGCTACAGTGAAAGGACCTGATGGTAATCTTAAAGTTGAAATATCCGTAAAAAAGGGTAAGCCTGTTTATTCTGTAACTTATAAAGATATGACTATTTTAGAGGATTCTCCTTTGGGCTTTGTTACTAATATCGGTAATTTTAGTACTGATATCTCTTACGTGGAACATACATTGTCTACAATAAAAAAGACATATACCCAAGATAGAATTAAGAGTTCAGTCATAAATTATAATGCTAATGAACTAAAAGTGAAATTCTCTAATGTTGACAAGAAGCCTTTTGATGTATTATTCAGAGTGAGCAACAATGATATTGCTTTCCGTTATGAGATACCGCAGTACGGCGAAACAGCTTCCATTGTGATGAAGTCGGAGGCTACAGGTTTCGATTTTCCGGAGAATACAACGACATTTATTTGTCCTCAGAGCGATCCAATGGTAGGTTGGAAGAGAACCAAGCCTAGTTATGAAGAGGAATATAAGGCAGATGCTCCTATTTCTACAACTTCACAGTATGGCGAAGGATATACTTTCCCGTGTCTTTTCCATATTGGAGACAGTTGGGCATTGATTTCTGAAACTGGTGTAAGAAGTAAGTATTGTGCTTCGCATATCAGTGAAGCTACTGAGGATGGATTATATACTATTGCTTTTCCAAATGAGGGTGAACTTAACGGATTGGGATCTTCCACTCCAGGTTTGGCTTTGCCTGGTGAAACTCCATGGCGTACAATTACTGTTGGTGACAATCTGAAGCCTATAGTTGAAACTACAGTACCTTTTGATGTTGTCGAACCGTTGTATGAACCATCACAAGAATATAAATTCGGACGTTCCACATGGAGCTGGATAGTATGGCAGGACCCAAGTATCAATTATGAGGATCAGATAAAATACATTGATTTGGCTGCTGAAATGGGATATGAATTTACATTGATAGACGGCGGATGGGAAACTAACATTGGCCGTGAGCGTATGGAGGAACTTTTCAAATATGCCAAGAGTAAAGGTGTGGGAGTGTTTGTATGGTATAACTCCAACGGATATTGGAATGATGCTCCTCAGTGTGCAAAGCAGTGCATGAGTAATTCGATTGACCGTAAGCGTGAGATGAAATGGCTTCAGGAATGTGGAGTGAAAGGTTTGAAGGTGGATTTTTTCGGTAGTGACAAGCAACAGATGTTGGGACTTTACGAGGATATTCTGAGTGATGCCAACGATCATGGTCTTATGATAATATTCCATGGATGTACAATTCCTCGCGGATGGGAACGTATGTATCCTAACTATGTGGGAAGTGAGGCCGTACTTGCTTCAGAGAATCTGATTTTCAGTCAGCATGCCGATGATATGGAGGCATTTAATGCAACTCTTCATCCGTTCATCCGTAACACCGTGGGAAGCATGGAGTTTGGAGGTACAATTCTGAATAAGAGACTTAACAGGACAAATGATGGAGGAATGATACGACGTACTACTGATGTGTTCCAGATTGCCACAGCAGTACTCTTCCAGAATCCGATACAGAATTTTGCCATAACTCCGAATAATCTTTACGATGCTCCGTCGTCAATGATAGAGTTTATGAAAGAAGTTCCTACTACATGGGACGAGACAAGGTTTATTGACGGCTATCCCGGAAAGTATTGCGTCTTGGCGCGCCGACATAACGGACACTGGTATATTGCCGGAGTAAGTGCGCTGAAAGAACCTTTAAAACTTGAGCTGAACCTTCCTATGCTGTCTGATGGTGACGAATGTACATATTATTATGACAACAAAAAGCGTGAACCTCAGAAAGAAACACTAAAGATAAAGAAATCATCGTCGGTTTCAGTAGTGTTGCAGCCTGAAGGCGGAGTGGTTATTGTGAAGTAATACAGTGTATTATATTGATGTATTGAAAGAAAATTACCGGTAGTTTATGTCTGTCATGGAATTTATTTATAACTTTGCAGTCTAACATAGTTTTATGCATTATGGAAAATAAACTCTTAATCTACAATACACTGAGCCGCACGAAAGAGCTTTTCAAACCGGCTCACGCACCTCATGTGGGTATGTATGTGTGCGGACCTACCGTGTATGGCGATGCTCATCTGGGACATGCACGTCCGGCAATCACTTTCGATATTCTTTTCCGTTATCTCACTCATTTGGGATATAAGGTACGCTATGTACGCAATATCACTGATGTTGGTCATCTTGAACATGATGCCGATGACGGTGAGGACAAGATTGCAAAGAAAGCACGTCTTGAACAGCTTGAACCGATGGAGGTAGTGCAGTATTATCTGAACCGTTACCACAAGGCAATGGAAGCACTTAACGTTCTTCCGCCAAGCATAGAACCTCATGCTTCGGGACATATCATCGAACAGATACAGCTGGTAGAAGAAATCCTAAAGAACGGATATGCATATGAGAGTCAGGGATCTGTATATTTTGATGTAGCCAAATATAACAAAGACCATCATTACGGAAAATTGTCAGGAAGAAACCTTGATGATGTAATCAACACTACACGTGAACTTGACGGCCAGCAGGAAAAGCATAATCCGGCAGATTTCGCTCTTTGGAAGTGTGCACAACCTGAACATATCATGCGTTGGCCTTCACCATGGAGTGACGGTTTCCCAGGATGGCACTGCGAATGTACTGCCATGGGTAAAAAATATCTTGGTGAGACATTCGATATCCACGGCGGAGGTATGGATCTTGTGTTCCCTCACCATGAGTGTGAGATAGCACAGAGTGTGGCTTCGCAGGGACATGACATGGTACGTTATTGGATGCACAATAATATGATTACCATCAACGGTCAGAAGATGGGTAAGTCTTTGGGTAATTTCATTACTCTTGACGAGTTCTTCACAGGCAGCAATAAGTTGCTGGCACAGGCATATTCGCCAATGACAATACGTTTCTTCATCCTTCAGGCACATTACCGTAGTACTGTTGACTTCAGTAACGAAGCTCTTCAGGCTGCTGAAAAGGGGCTTGAACGTCTGATGGAAGGTGTAAAGAACCTTGAACGTATCACTCCTTCTAAGACTACAAGCGGTATTGAACCGGCAGGACTCCGTGAGAAATGCTACGATGCGATGAACGATGACCTTAACACTCCAATCGTTATATCACACCTTTTCGATGCTACACGTATGATAAATACTGTAATCGACAAGAAGGCTACTATCAGCGAGGCTGATCTTGAAGAGTTGAAACAGGTATTCAATATGTTTGTATTCGATATTCTTGGTCTTAAAGCAGATTCTGAAAATAATGCTGCACGTGAGGAAGCATACGGTAAGGTTGTTGATATGCTTTTGGAACAGCGTATGGTGGCTAAGGCCAACAAGGATTGGGCTACAAGCGATAAGATTCGTGACAATCTTGCAGCTTTGGGATTTGAAGTAAAAGATACCAAGGATGGATTTACGTGGAAACTGAATAAGTAATTTAAAATAGTATATTTATTAGAACGTCTGCTGAATATAGTTTAAATACAATTTAAATGGTGTTTAAACATTATTGGGCAGACGTTTGTTTTATATTTGATAATTCGGGATTGAAGTGTATTTGTTTTATTTGCAAATATAAAATCTTAAGAAAAAGCTTGTTTTTTAATATTAAACTATTATTTTTGCCATTGTAAATTTTAAAAATAGAACAATTATGAAGAAGATTTTTTCAACTTTAGTCATTATGGCGTGTCTGTTGCTGGCTGTTCCTGCACAGGCTCAAGTAAAATTCGGTCTGAAGGGTGGTTTGGATGTTTCTAAGTTAGATAATAAAGTAGGAGATAATACAACCGGTTTCTTTGTAGGTCCTATGGTTGATGTTACTCTGCCTATTATCGGTTTAGGAATAGATGTGGCAGCTCTTTATTCACAATCAGGTTTGGATGTTAATAATAAGAATTCCGAGAAGCTGAAATCTGTAGAAATTCCGGTAAACCTTAAATGGACATTAGGACTTGGAAGCACACTTGGAGTATATGTTGCAGCCGGTCCACAATTCGGTTTCAGCATAAATGACGGATGGAAGCAGTTAATGGAAGAGTCAAACAAAAGTTTTGTCAGTGTCAATGTAGGAGCCGGTTTAAAATTGCTTCGTCACCTTCAGGTTGGAGTTAACTATAATATCGGAGCAAGTAAACTTGGAGACATGATTGTTGAATCTTCTGACGGTAACTTGCGTTCCAGCATTAGAAAAAATTCATGGCAGGTTTCTCTGGCATATATGTTCTGATATAGATAATAAGATATAGATTTTGTCCCACAGGCTTCAATATCAAGAAGTTTGTGGGATTTTTTTTGTTTTAATGTGTAACTAAAATAACGATTATAGTTAAGGTCTTGAACTTTTTTTCTATCGTTTTGTTATTGACTTAAATCAATAAAAGCATAGGTTTGAACAATATGATGAACAAATGTATGTTTAATATTGTCTTGTAATCTGTGAAACATTAGATAAATAATTTGATAGGTATAGTTTATGAAACAAGAATTGAAAAAAGTTGAGGTAAAAGAATTGTATGTTGCACCTGTTTGCGAATGTATTGAGATGTTGTCAGAAGGAATTCTTTGTGCAAGTACAGATGGTAACATTTCATCTACAGGAGTTTTCGGAGCGGAGGGAGATAGATATGTTGGTGAATGGTAATCTTTGATGAAATTATGAATAAAGTAAGCAGATTTTTCCTTTTAACAGCATTGCTGTTTAGCTTTTTTTCTTGCGGAAAGACTGATGTTTCGGATAATGGAGTAGTGGATAATCCGACGGGAGGCGATATTGGAGCAGGAAATACAGAAGATGAAGATATTGCGAATTTTAAAATATCAATGAATGTTACGGAGTCGTCTAAATATAGCAGGGCTTCTATTGATGAAAATTTACCGGCAAAGGATGAACAGCTTCAGGTAAGATGGGATAGTGGGGATAAGGTTCGCATGATGGTAGGAAGTGCTGCAGATGATGTAACAGCATGTGATTTCACCCTTGTTGGTGGCCCTTCGATAGGTTCCGGTAATTTTGAGTATGTTGGCAGCAGGGTGGAGACAAATTATTATTACGGTATATATCCACCTATGGAAATAGGAACAAATGGTGAAGTACAATTGAATGTGCCGATAGACGGAACTATAAGTCAGGCTGCGGCAGATGATTCACGACATTTGGGACAGTTCAGACCAATGTATGCACCACCAGTACGCAATGAGGAAGGTGGCAATGTGCTGACAGGTGTGGTATTCAAACATCTCACATCACTTGTCATCTTTAAGGTGACAAACAGTACAGATGAGGCATTCAACCTTAACTCAATAGAAATGTCAACAGCGGATGGAAATGCTGTGTTTTATTCGTCTGCAACCTTCAATCCGCAGAGTCAGACAGAAGCGGTGGTGAAAGGAAGTCCTAATGTATCGGTAGCTTTGGCTTTTGATAATAATGGTATGCAGGTCGCTTCTCAGGAAATGAAGAAAGCATATCTGCCGGTACTTCCTTCAGGGGATTTCACCAAATCACAGTTAAGAGTAAGAGCTATTACGGATAAAGGTGAATTCATCACAGAGCTTCCTATTGCAGCAAGTGAGACATTGAAAAAGTTCCAGGCAGGTAGCTATTGTATCTTTAACCTGAAGAAAACGACAACAGGCTTTACTGTGGAAATGGAGATACAGGGATGGGAAGATGGTGAGATAGTGGATGTTCCTATATTGTAAATCAAATGGTGTATTAGTAGAAATATTTTCCATTAAAACGGTGAAGTGCCGTAATTCGGGAGGAAAAAGAAATAATGCTATTGAAAACTTCAATACAGGCGTAAAACAAATTGTTTTTTTCAAGAAAAAACTGTAAACCACAGTGCTGTTTGTGCAAATCACAGTGTTGTTTCTACAAACCACACTATGGTTTTTACAAATCACACTGTGGTTTATAGATATCATAAGGACAAAAACAGTTTTCCAACAAGATAAGAACTGATTTTTTCTATTGTATCAATTTATATACCTTTACCCAGTCCGTTATCATCCGTACGGGCAGTTCTTCAGGATTTACCTTGCCTACCCATGCTCCTTCTATCTGCATGTCTATTAGTATATAGTAAGGAGTACCAAACGGGAATTGTCCTTCCTTGTCTGTTTCAATTTTGGGATAGGTATGTGTCGTTTTTCCGTTTACGGAGAAAACTATTTTGTCTGGTAGTATCTCTACGCCATATACATTGTACCCATCGCTGTCAATAGCGGCTTTAGCAGTATGTGGAGGGTTTTGTTTTTCATTCAATGTATGAGTATAGTGCGTATGTATTGTCTGATGGACAAAATCATCGTGATTAAGCCTTTCCATTATGTCTATTTCTCCACCTTTAGGCCATTCTCCTTTCTCAGGCAACATCCATATAGCCGGCCATGCTCCCTGTGCAGCTTCAAGTTTTGCCTTAACCTCAACTTTTCCGTAACATATAGAGAATTTTCCTTTCGTGGATATTCCACCCGTTAGAAATCGAGCAGTGTCGTTTGGTGCGATTCCTTTGTTTTCAACTCCGTGAAGTATGAGTTTACCTTTTTTTACTTCATACAAAGTTTCATTGTCCGACATGTATTTTCTCCAGTCAGGTTTCCCTCTTGTGATTTTACTCCATTTTCCGGTATTGATAGATTTTCCTTTGAAATCTTCTTTCCAGATCAGTTCATAATCATTCTTTCCTCCCCGGGCATAAGTCACGGGGAGAGAAAGAAGATAAAGAAATATAATCAATAACCCTTTTATTTTATTCATGTTAGTTCTTGCTTCCTTTTAGATGTATCTTTCAGTTCTGCTGTATTATTTATTTTCAGTATGTCTGTACGAAATATTCTTGATATCACCTTTGAAACCCATGTATTCGTCACCAATGGTTTCGAGTGGGAATATCAGTGTCTCTACATACCAGAATTTGTCTTTTCTGTTATGCTTGAAGTTATATACCTCGCGTGTACGTCCTTCCAGTCTTTCAATCTTTTTTCCATTAACAAAGAGTGTAGTACCTTTCACATCGCCTTCAATGCGTATTTTCGTCCATTCACTGGCCGGCAGACGATAATCGTGGAATACGAACTCATAACCATCGCGTCTGAAAGCAAATTTGCCTGTGTTCTGCCAGTTTGTTACAAATTCAGAGTGAGGCCCCTTGAAAAGTATTCCATCTATGGCAGGCACACTGTCAGTGCGTATATCAAATTCTACAGCGTATGGATAACCTATTTCATTTATTTTTGTGGCAACTTTAGTCTTTCCGTCTATTGACAGAATTTTATTATTTTCTATAAGGTTACCGCCTTTCTCTACTTTTGCCATCAAATTTACTCCCGGGGCTTCCGGAGTAGTTTGGCACAATTTCTCAAATTCCTTGTAAGAAACATTATTGCTATTCTCGCCTTTCCATAACTTATCAGAAACAAGCTGTATTGCAGGGAAGCATCTGAAATGTACATCCTGTTGGCTTACACCGTTGCCAACCCTGTCGTTCCATACTGCCAGCATCGCTCCGAGGAAGTTAGGGTTACCTTCTTCTATAGTTTCGTCTTTTCTCATCATTTCAGGACGCCAGTTATTGTATAGCCATTCATATTCCAAAAAGTCATGGTAATAGTTTACTGCAGGAACTAAATACAAGAACCAGTCGCAAAGGTTGACTACTTTTGCTCCTGTAGCAAGTGAAGTCTTTACATCCATCCAGTTGGCGTTCCATGCACTGATTACACAGTCTTCAAGGTTTACTTTTGTTTCACCTTTCATTATTTTCAAACTGCCCCAAACTCTCGGAGTCTTACCGTATTTTTTTATCAGCTTTACATAATGATTTGTAAAATGCCTGAACTGTTCTGCTTCTTTTAAATTGTATTCGTCGGTACCGATATGTACTTCAGGACCAATGAATACAGGATTTTCTCCACTAAGATATTCGTCGAAAAGTGAATCGACAAAGTCATAAACTTCTTTTTTATAAAGATCAAGATGGTCGGCTCCATATTCCTTATTGTCGGCTGCAAGTCGTGGATCGTAGTGAGTGAAAGCCAAAGAATGCGCAGGGACATCGATTTCAGGGATAATGGTTATACCATATTCTGCTGCCATTTTCTGAAGTTCGAGGAACTCTTCCTTTGTGTATGATCCGTCTTTTGCCGTAAGTCCTGGATATCTGTCACTTTCCAGACGGAAAGCCGAATATGTCTTGTTCCAGTCGTTGTCTGAAAATTCAACAAATCCGTTGTCGTTCAGGTGAATCTGTAATTCGTTCATTTTGTAGAAAGAAAGAATCTTCACGTAGTTTTTAAGAAAATCCATAGAGAAGAACTTTCTTGCTACGTCTATCATAAATCCGCGATTGCTGTATTTCGGGAAGTCTATTGCTTTTCCCTTTTGAAGACCGTCGGGCTGGTTATATATCATCTGCAGTAGCGTTCTGGTTCCCCAAAATACGCCCTTTGCCGTATTGGCTTCGATTTCTATCTTATCACCTATTGAACATTCATAACCTTCGCAGCCCAAACGGTCTTTCTCTTTTCCTATTGATAAAGAAATGTCACCTTTACCGGCTTTAAGTCCAGTAGTAACGCTATATTCGTATCCCATCATCTCTTTCAAGTCATCTTTTAGTATAAGAGCCGTCTGCATCAGCATTCCAGAGTCTTTTTTACTTACGACTATTGTTCCGGTTTGTTTTGGAATAAATTTCCCGTTTTGTTTTTTCCAACTTTGCAGAGCTGGAATTACTTTTGGAATGTCGTTTCCAGCAAAGCAAGAGATGCCGAAAAGACACGTTATAACTATTATCAATGTTTTCTTTATCATGGTATTAGTGAAATTTATTGTTTACTTTATAATTATCTCATCAAAACAGAATTTTGAAATCTGACCTGGTCGCATGAAATGATCTTCAGGTATCAGTCCGGCATGTTTGGCAGTAATCTTGACGTATGTAGCACTGGTTTTTTCTCCTTCGAAAACTATATCTTCTACGAAGTTCCCTTCATGGAATATTTCTTGTTCAGAAAATTCTCTTTCTCCGTACAGTTTGAATGATTTGTTATCATCAGAGATCTCTACTTTGATACTTTTAGGCTTATGCACTCCCATGCCGTAGTTTGTGAGGCATCCTATTCCGATACTTTCTATTTCTTCTGTACCTTTAAGGTATATGGTAAACACTGCGTCAGAGTTTGCCCATGTGCACCATTCAAAGTCCGATTGTCTTTTACTTCCTCTGACACCGTTAGTTAGCAAAAATATATCTTTATTTCCATTTTCTACAGTTTTTCCGGTTGCCTTGTTGAAATCAATCTTTAAAGAAAGAGTCTCACCCATCTGTTTGCCGTTCTTGAAAGAAGCTACATTGATAACAGTACTTTCTTTTACAGGAAAATCTGATGACACTAAATTTGATTTTGCATTAGGTTCACTGCCGTCTGTGGTATATCTTTTTTCTACGTCAGTACGTTCGCATTGCAGATTGACGTTGACACAACCATCGGCAGGTGTGCATTTATGCTGGATATTGTACATAGACTTTGCATATCGGACACCTTTTACATCAAGATGAGTCAGGAAGTTATCCAATCCTTTTTGAAAGTTTTCCCAGTCGGATGTTCCCTTTTTTCTCCATGCCATGTCAGCCAAGGCTGCCAGACGAGGGAAAATCATATAAGTTACATCCTCTGCACTGTTACAGAACTCTGTCCACATTGAGGCTTGTACTCCCATCAACAGATCTTCGTAGCCTTTTTCCCAGTTATCCTGCACAGGTTCGTATGCATAGATATCTTTCATAAGGTTGTTCCCGAAATAAGTTACCGGCTCGAACCATTGAGGTCCCTGATATCTGATGAGATAAAGTAATCTGGCTGGAGTGAGTATAAATTTGTGTCCCTCAGCGGCAGCTTTCAGTGCGGCATTTCCGTATCCCTGCCATCCGAATATCACAGTTCCGTCTGGTACTCTGCTGTTTGTCAGCTCGTCCCATCCCATCATTCTTTTCCCGTTAGCTCTTACGTAATCGCTCATCCTCTGCATGAAGTATCCCTGCAGGTCTTCTACGTGGGTAATTCCTTCCTGTTTCATTCTTTTTTTACATAGTGGGCATGTCTGCCAATAGAACTTGTTGGCTTCATCTCCACCCATGTGGATATATTCCGAAGGGAACAGTTCGGCTACCTCTTTAATCACATCGCTCAAAAAATCGAAAGTTTTTTCATTGCCGGCACAGTATATTATTTCAGTGTCACGTCCACCAAGGCCAGGCAGAACATTTATTTCCTTTTTTACATTAGGACATGCCAATTCCGGATATGATGCCAATGCTGCACATGAGTGAGCAGGAACGTCAATCTCAGGAATTATTTCTATCTGTCTTTCGGATGCATATCTGATAATTTCCTTCATATCCTCCTGAGTGTAGAAGCCACCCACATTACAACTCTCTCCCTCTTGTCTGTTTCTTCTTTCGTAGAAAGGAGTATCGCCTCTGTCAGGACGCCATGCTCCAACTTCTGTCAGACGTGGATATTTCTTTATTTCAAGTCTCCAGCCTGTATCGTCTGTCAGGTGCAGATGAAGCTTGTTTAGCTTCAGCATAGCCATACAGTCTATCGTTTTTACCAAATCATCTTTTGGTAAAAAATAACGTGCAACGTCTATCATCAGCCCTCTGTAACCGAATCTGGGTCCGTCGTTTATATCCATTGCCTGTACATACCATTCCTGGCTTGAGCTTGCTTCAGAGGCTTCAATTTGTGGTGGAAGTACCATTCTAAGAGTTTGTACAGCATAAAAGAAACCGCTTCGGTCTGAAGCCGAAATAATTATGCCCTTGTCGTCCACTTTCATCCTGTACGACTCTTTCACTACAGTGCTGTCTGCTATGAAGCGGATTGCTGCGTTCTTATCTTCTGTTACTTTTATTTTGAAGCCTGCAGCGGATTCGAAAAGCGAAGAAAGATATTCAGCTACAGTTTTCTGATCATTCCCGGTTGCATATATTGAAGTTCGGGAAGTAATGCAGTAACCTTTGCCTTCCGTCACAGCCGATTCTACCGGTGAGGGGATGATTACCCGTTCTTCGGCTTGCCTGCATCCTGTTGCGGCTAAACATATTGCCAAGGCTATTAGTGCACCGGAAAATAAATTCTTTTTCATTATCATAAAAAAATTTTCTTTGTATTAAATGAAAATGAGCCGGTGAACCTGCAGCCAAGTCCGCCGACTCATTTTCTATATATGACAATCAATTACACATTTTGTGTACTTAGGCATTAATAACCGAAGTTATTGTCGGTAATACCAGGATTGTTGTCTCTTTCTGTATCAGGAATAGGAAGTAACAAATTCTTTTTCAAGAATTCTTCTGTAAGGTTACCTTCGTTGTAAATACGGTCAGTCCATTTTTGTGATGACGATTTATAGTAAGCATCTGAAACTTTTGTTATTTCATGATTGTTGTGGTATTCTAGTGCCTTCTTAAGGAATTCTGTACCGCGTATTCTCATCATTTCGTACATATCAGGTTCGCCAAACAGCTCGATTATACGTTCGAAATAAAGTTTTTCACGTACTTGATCTTTGGTCAGATCTTTTGACCAGTCAGCAGGTTCAGTAGCAGGAGCTGCTGTCTGTGCTGAGCGTCGTGCACGGGCTAATACTTTATTTGCCAGTTCAATAGCTTTGTCTTTCTGATCGAGTTCGTTATATACATCAGCCATTAATAACAGCATTTCTGCATATCTGTACACCATCAGATTCTTATGTGAAGCTGTACCCTGCTGGTTTTGGTCGTATAGTTTTGCATGTGCCGGCCATGCGTTCTGATTTCCGTTTTCTGCAAAAGTTTTTCTAATACCTTTCAAAGCTTGAATTTCAGCCTTTTCTCTAGGAGATGCATTTTCTGGAATTTGTAGTCCTTCCATATATTCCAAGCTTGGGTTTGCAGGATTTTCAAACTTGTCATATGGTAGTACTCCTACATAGATTTTATCTTCCACGTCTTTTCCATCTTTCTGAATCTTTTCATAAATAGGCTTCTTATCATTATCTTCTCCAATCTGAATCTTATATGTGAAATAAGGATAGTAGTAAACGCTGTCGTTTGCAGATGGTTTGTCGCCTACCTGAGGTTTTGGATTAGCCTGGTTGTTTCCGGTTCTTTTTCTGTGTACAGTAAGGAATGTTGCGTCGATACGTGGATCACCCGGATACATGCTTTGGTGCATATCGTATGCTGATTTTGTAGCACGGTAAGTACTCCAGTTTACACCTGTAGTAGAAGATGTAGGTGAGAAACGGTTACTTGCACGGTTGAAACAGTTTGTTGAAGTAACACTGAAGTTTATCTGGAAAATAGATTCTTTGGAACTTGAAACCCAATCGCCGAACAAATCTGCAAAATTATTTTCAAGGTCATAGATGCTGTTGTCATATACTTCATCAAACTTAGTTTTAGCGTTAGTCCAGTTTTCCTGAGGATTGATGCCTGTAGCAGCCATACGGTAATATACTTTACCCATGAATGCTTTTACTGCCCATGAATTTGCACGACCTACGCTTGATTTTGGATCAATGCTTTCTGCATCTTTAAGATCGTCTATTACATGTCCAAGAACTTCAGCAGCAGGTGTACGTCCTATTGTGATACCTTCTGAAGTTGATGCAGAAGTCTTGAAAGGAACGTCACCAAATAAAGATACCAGATTATAGTATGCCATAGCACGTAAGAATTTAGCTTCTCCGCTGTACTGTTTCTTTATGTCATCAGAAAGACCGCTATTATTCAGATTTTCCAAATAAGCGTTAACCTCTGAAATAACCTTGTACATGGCATTCCATGTAGTTGATATAAGACCGTCGCTTGATAGGGACTGCAGGCTTACTATTCCATCGCTACCACTTCTCTGTGACCATCCAAAGCCGGAACCGCTTATTGGAATTTCCTGCCAGTGTTGGCCGTATGCCGCAGTTGTACTCATGTAAGAATAACATCCTAGCAATGCAAGTTCTGCATTACTGCTGTTTGAGAACACGATTTTATTGTTCTGCGTATATAGCGGATTTTCGTCCAGACATGACGACATGCAGCATGCCGCAGAAAGTGATAATATCAGATATTTAATATTTTTCATGACTTATGTTCTTTGTAGGTTATTGTTATATTATTAATTTAGAATGTCACGTTCAGTCCGAATATGAACTGGCGTGGAGTAGGATAAGAGTTCATATCAACTCCAGGACGTAAGCCGTCGAATGCGAAGCTGTTTACTTCAGGATCGTATCCGCTATAGTCTGTGATGATGAATGCGTTCTTTACAGATGCGAATATTGAAGTATTCTGGAAACCAATCTTGTTCATCCAAGATTTAGGAAGAACATAGTTCAGAGTGATGTCTGAGCAGCGCAAATAGCTTCCGTCTTCCACATAGCGATCCATAACCATGTTTTGTACTATGAAGTTAGATGAAGGATATAGGTTAGACTTGTTTTCTGGAGTCCACATGCCTTCGAATGCTTTCTTTGATACTGTACCAGCTTTTGATCCAGGAGTGTTGATATAACGGTTGTTTACATTTATGATGTCACGACCGTGTACACCGTTGAATGCAGCAGACAGGCTTAAACCTTTCCATGAAAGTGAAGTCTGGAATCCGTATGTGAAGTCAGGATTAGGATTACCAATGATATTACGGTCTGAAGTATCAATGCTTCCGTTGCCGTCGAAATCTACAAATTTCACGTCACCAGCCACAGGTTTCTGTCCTAAAACGTCATTATAATATCCTGTAGTACCGTCAGGTTTTGTATATCTTACTCCTTGGTCTGTGATGTCTTCAGCCTGTACTATACCTTGAGTTGCATAACCTAAGAACAATCCTGGTTCTTCTCCCTGAAGGAATATATGTCCAACTCCGAAGTGGTCGCCAAGTGAATTACCATAATATCCTATTCTTTCGCCCAAGCATCCGAATTCTGTAGGAATAAGTCCCAGATTTACGATTTTGCTCTTATTCTTTCCGAAGTTACCTGTCAAACTCCATTTCCAGTCTTTAGTGTCAATAATTTGAGCTGTCAATGTAAGTTCCACACCTTTGTTATCTAATGATCCTTGATTATAGTATGTAGAAGAGAAACCTGCTGATCCTGGAAGATTTCTAGATATAAGCAAGTCATTTGTTCTCTTTACATAGAAATCCAAAGTACCGCTAAGTCTTGAACGGAACAATCCGAAGTCAAATCCGGCATTCCATGAAGAAGTCTTTTCCCACGTCAAACCATTGTTAGGAAGGTTAGTAATAGTCAGTGTAGCCAACTGGTTTCCAGAACCGTCTGCATAGTGATTTGTACCACCACCGTACATAGAGAATGTAGAGTAAGGATTGATACTCTGGTTACCTGTTACACCGTAGCTTACTCTTAACTTTAACTGATTCATCCATTCCACATCTTTCAGGAATTCTTCCTGTTCCATACGCCAAGCTAATGAAGCTGACGGGAAATAACCCCAACGGTTACCCTTTGCAAACTTACTTGATCCATCGGCACGTATTGATGCTGTGATAAGATATTTGTCAAGGAATGACAGATTGATACGTCCAAGGTATGACAGCAACTGATAGTCGCGCTGTATAGGTTCCTGGTGTTGTACGTTACCTGCCATGTGAATACCGTTTTCACGCAGATCGAACATAGTGAATTGCGAACCGATAGTATTCTGGTTTAGGAATTTGTATGCATCGTATGTAACACCGGCGGTAGCATCCAATGTTGCTATGTCACCGAATTTAGTATTATAGTTTAATACATTTTCTACAGAATAGTTGCTCTTATTAAGATTAGATATAGCCAAATATCCGTTATTGTTCATACCCTGATATAATTGCAGACCATACCAGCGGCTACGATCGTTGATATTCATGTTACCACCTACACGGAGGTTATATTGTAATCCTTTCACGATCTTCCATGAAAGATCCATACTCATATTGAATGTCTTATCGTTTGCTACGTCTTCGTAGTCGTTAAGCCAACTGAAAATTGTTGTTTTGTTCTCAGCTTGGAATGAAGGGTCACCTTCCGGCATTTCAAATGGAGCATAGTCTAGAGCTGTACGAGAGATTGCTGTAGTTGATCCACCCAAGGTGCTACCTCCTGCCATCATGTTATTCTGTCTGAGCGAACCGCTCATAGTCATGTTAAGATGAACTGTTTTTGAAAGGTCCATGCCAAGATTGGCACGTAAGTCACCTTGTTTGAGACCTGTCTGTTTTACTGTACCATTGATATCCTTGAAATTGGCAGAAATATAATAAGTCATCTTATCACTACCACCATTTACTGATACTGAATAAGTTTGAGAAAATGCTGAACGGTAGATTTCTTTCTGCCAGTTGCGATACTGAATAAGGTTATATGTTTCAGGATTGTTAGGATCATAATTAGCTAGAGCGTCATTGAATACATATCTGACTTCGTCGCCTACTACATAGAAAGGATATTGTCCGTTAGAAACGCGTGAGTTAATATAAGCTGCGTGTTCCTGCAGATTTGTCATCTCCATAAGGCGTGTAGGGTCTGCTATAGTAAAGTTTGCACTTACGTTGACTTTTGCTTTTCCTTGTTTACCTTTCTTTGTAGTAATAAGGATTACACCGTTTGCACCACGAGAACCGTAAATAGCAGTTGAAGAAGCATCTTTCAAGATAGTGATATCTTCAATGTCGGCAGGGTTAAGTGCTGCCAGAGGGTCCTGATTGATCTGGAAGTCTCCACTGATACCTGATGATGCAAATTCACCAGCTGAAGCCTGAGGTACGTTGTCGATGACATAGAGTGGCTGGTTGTCACCACGCAATGAGCTTGCACCACGGATCGTGATTGATGAAGCAGCTCCTACTGCTGATGATGCTGAGCTAACCACAAGTCCTGCAACTTTACCTGACAACAAATTATCCAGTGATGTTGCTTTGGAAGCATCGTTCGCATCCGGACGCATAGTGGTAAGAGCACCTGTAAGGTCTCCTTTACGTGCTGTACCATAACCTACAACAACAACTTCTTCAAGAGCCTGTGCATCTTCTTTCATTTCTACATTTATCACAGTCTTGTTTCCAACAGTAACTTCTTGAGTAGAGAAACCGATAAAAGTAAATACCAATACAGACTTCGGGCTATTTACCTTGATTGAGTAGTTTCCGTCGAAATCAGTAATAGTTCCCACCGTACTACCCTTGACTTGAACGTTAACTCCGGGCATTCCTTCTTTTAGTTGAGTGTCCAATACTTTACCCGTAACGATTTGTTCTTGGGCCAATGCTTCAAAAGAGAATATAAGCATTGAAACCATAAACAGGCAGAAATACTTTAATTGTCCTTTCATTAATACTAAATTTTAGTTAAACATTAAATTGAAAATAGTGTTTTTTGCAATTGATATTATTAGGCTCAATCATTAAATCACGCTGCAAATCTAGATTTTATGTCTTTTCTTTATGTTCACAAATAACTATTTTATTTCCAAATTTGATTATATAGCTATTTTTAGAATATCCTTATCTATTATTGTAAATCTTTATATCAACAGGGCTTAATTAAAAATTTTATTATTGAAAATCTTCCAATATTTTTTTACCTTTGTCTTATAAAGGAATAATATATGAAAAATACATTACAAAATATTCTTTTGCTTATTATAGTAAGTATCTCTATTTGTAATAAATTAAGTGGAAGAAATAGTTACAGCTTTACTCAGATAGGCTTAAGGCAAGGAATGCCATCTTATGTTAATTATGTTTTTGAGGAAAGTAACGGTGTTGTTTGGCTTGATACCTCAAATGGAATTATTAGATACGATGGTCTTGAGCTAAAGCATTATTTTGTCCCTTCTTTAGAGACAGGAGTATCAAATCAAAGAATTTTCCAAATTGTAGAAGATAATGAAAGGCAGCTTTGGTTTCTTACTACTAATGGAGTATTGCTTTATTCAAAGCAAAAAGATGATTTTTTGCCATATTATTTCGAGAATAAACAATCGATGGTGGCTGGAGCAGTCTGTAAAACAGAGGATGGACTATTATTTGGCGTAAATAACAAGTTGTATAAATATAGTTATAAAACCAAATCTTTAGAACTTTTCTCTGAAATAAGCAATAAAGCTGATTTTTCAATAAAAAGAATGATATTTTGGGATAATAATACATTGGTTTGTTCAAATCGTAATAACAAAGTTATATTATATGATATAAAAAAGAACGAAATAATAAAAAATCCATCTTTGGAAAAGAATAATTATTCTGATTTATGTGTTGATAATGAAGGATTTCTGTGGGTTACAGATTATAATAACGGCGTAAAGAAAATTGCTAAAGATGGAACTCTGGTTTCAGAATATACGCCTCAAAACTCCACTTTAAGTAGCGAGTTGGTATTGTGTATGACTTTAATTAATGATAGAATTTGGGTCGGAACTGATGGTGGTGGAGTGAATATTATAAATCCTAAAAACGGAAATATTCAAGTCTTAAAGCATGAATCAGGTAATATACATACACTGCCAGTTAATACAATTCTTAATATACACGGTAGCGGAAATGGTAATAATATATGGCTTGCTACTACTCGAGGTGGATTGGTTAATGCACGATTGAGTTATATGATAACATATTCAAGCGTTGCATTAGGCAATAACAATGGTTTAAGTGAGAATACTGTACTTACATTGTTTCAAGAAGCTGATTCTGACTATATATGGATAGGTACAGATGGTGGTGGTATAAACAGGTTAGACGAAAAAAATAATACCATTAAGCATTATCCTACTACTTGGGGAGATAAGATTGTATCTATTTGTAAGTATTCATCTACTGAATTATTAGTATCGATTTTCTCTAAAGGCCTGTTTTTCTTTAACAAAGAGACAGGAGTAAAGCGCTCGTTTAAGTTAACTCAGGATAAATTGAGTGATTATATAAAGTACAGCAGGCTTTCGACTAATCTTTATAATGAAACAGAAAGCTCTATCCTTTTATTGACAAACCCAGTGGTAAGATATAATATTCCAACAGGGAAATCTGAGGAATTAATAAACGCTAATCCTAAAATACCGCTTAGGATGATGTGTTATATAGGTAGAGATAGTCTATATTCTTATTTTTATAATACTCAGACTATTTTTAGAATACAGAAAGATGGCAAACATATTCATTCTGTATTTCACTCTGATACTACTTATTTTATTAATTCTGCATCAATAGATTGTAATGGAGTTCTGTGGATTGTAGGTAAAAAAGGACTTTATACATTTAAAAATGGAGAATTATCACAAATTAAAAGCTCACTTTTTAAAGAGGCTAAGTCTGTTTTATGTGATGAAAGAGGGCGTGTCTGGATTGGTGCCGGACAGGAACTTTTCGCTTATTATCCTTCAGATCAGAAGTTTATATTGTATGGTGAGTCTGATGGCTTGCTTAAAAACGAATACTTGCAAAAACCTAAACTTTTATCTAATTCGGAACGGATTTATTTGGGAGGAGTAAATGGCTTGTTGAGTATTGAGTCTGAGGCCTTTAATTTAAAGCCTGATGAAATGAAAGAAGCCAATGTGGAAGTTATGGAGTTTTCAGTTGGCGGGATAAATATGATGAACAGTATAAAAAATGGGGAAGTTTCATTGCCTTGGAATTCGCGTAACATAAAGATACGTTTTTTAGTTGAAGGGGATGATATACTTCGTCCACGTCAGTTCCATTATATATTGGATAGTCATTCAGAAAACGCCTTTACAAGTTATAATAGTGAGTTGAGCATTCCTTCGCTTGCATCCGGAAAATATCCTATAATGGTTAGTTACACAAAAAAAGATGGAGGATGGGCACAAAATAGAAATGTATTGACCCTTGTAATACTTCCGCCTTGGTATAAATCTTGGTGGTTTATTATGATTTTGTCTATTTTGTTTTTGTGTCTTGTTGTCTTGGTAATAGTTGCAGCATTGCGTAAAAAGGACCGTCGTATTAAATGGATGTTGAAAGAACATGAACAAAAGATTTATGAAGAGAAAGTAAGATTTCTAATAAATATAAGTCATGAACTTAGAACACCGTTGACATTGATTTATGCACCATTAAAGAAAATAATTGATTCGATACAGCCTACAGACCGTTATTTTAAACAGTTAAATATAGCATTCCATCAGGCACAAAGAATGAAAGATCTTATTAGTATGGTTTTGGATGCCAGGAAAATGGAGATGACTATGACTCATCTTAATATTCAAAACTATGATTTGAATAATTGGATTGAGGACGTTAGTTCTAATTTTGTAGATGGTGATGGTAGAACTGGCAGAATAGAGCTTCAACTTGATCAAAATATAGGTAAAGTAGCTTTTGATAAAGAAAAATGTATGGTTATTTTGTCTAATCTTCTGATGAATGCTATTAAACATAGCCCTGAAGATGCTAAAATAATTATAAGAACAGAGTTTACGGAAGATGGAAAGAATATAAGAATTTCTGTATCAGATCAGGGTATTGGACTCAAAAATGTAGATACAGAGAAGCTGTTTGTTCGTTTTTATCAGGGAAATACAGAACATGAGGGAACAGGAATCGGATTGTCTTATTCTAAGATTCTTGTAGAGTTGCATAAAGGAAAAATAGGCGCATATAATAATCCTGATAAAGGAGCTACATTTTATTTTGAATTGCCTAAAGTCCAAAGTATTTCTGGGGAGATACCGCAAAATAATAATTATTTAAATGAGTTGCTATCATCGCAATCGTCTATTGAAATAGCAATGCCTGATAAAGATAAGATTAACAGTGTAAATCTGAAGGACTATGTGATATTGATAGTTGATGATAACTCTACTTTGGTTGACTATCTGGCTGAAGATTTGAAGGAACAGTTTAAGCGTGTATTGGTGGCCTATGATGGAGAACAGGCTTATAAAATAGCATGTAAGGAGTTTCCTGATATAATTGTGAGTGATGTTATGATGCCTGTAATGAATGGGTACGAATTATGTAAGGCTGTAAAAGAGAATATATCAGTAAGTCATATTCCTTTTATTCTCCTTACTGCCAGAAACGATGATGATAGTCGTCAGTATGGTTATATGATGGGCGCAGACAGCTATTTAGAGAAACCTTTTGAAATGGAAGAATTGCTGGCAAAGATTGTAAATAAACTTTATAATAGGATTCAGACTAAATTGCATTACCAGCAGATAGGAAATAATTTATCTGTTACGGTGGATAGTGATTTGAGCAGAAAGGATACACTCTTTATGGAGAAACTAAATCAAACAATAATAGAAAATCTTGACAATACTGAACTTGACATACCTTATATATGTAAACAAATAGGGATGAGTCGTGCTTCATTGTATAATAAATTAAAGGCTATAACTGATATGGGAGCCAATGATTATATTAACAAGATAAGAATTGAGCAAGCTATGAAATTAATAAAAGAGAGCGATTTGAATTTTAATGAAATTTCTGATAAGGTAGGTTTTGCTTCGGCACGATATTTTAGTACATCGTTTAAACAATATACCGGACTTACTCCTACACAATATAAAAAGCATCAAGTTGATGGTAATTAAAGGTAATATTTCTTTCAAACTTGTGTAATTTTGTAGAATTTTGTTTTCTAATGTTTTTTTTATTCAGTTTGTTTTATATTAATGCCATTATTATTGGATTAGTTTTATATATTTGCAGAGTAGAATTAAATAACGGCAAATAATAACCTTAAATTTTTAATTTGATTATATATCTTTTTATCTGATATTTGCTGATGCCTCCTTTGGAAATTCCAAAACTATATATAATATGAACTGTAAAAAAATTATTAGGACAATGGCATTGTGTCCTATCTTGTCTCTTTGTTCTTGTACAACAAGTGAAGAATATTACACAAAACATCTGGAATTTCCGGAAGGTATAACAATTGAGCAGAAAGTTGATATGGCATCTCGTTTGGTTCCTACACCACAGCAGTTGGAGTGGCAAAAAATGGAACTGACAGCTTTTCTTCATTTTGGAATAAATACTTTCACCGGACGTGAATGGGGTGATGGAAACGAGGACCCCGCTTTATTTAACCCAACAGAACTCGATGCAGAGCAATGGGTCCGTACTCTTAAAGATGCCGGATTCAAAATGGTTATAATTACAGCAAAACATCATGATGGTTTTTGCTTATGGCCAACGAAGACTACTAAGCACTCTGTAGAATCCTCGCCTTGGAAAGATGGTAAGGGAGATGTAGTGAAGGAACTTCGTAATGCCTGTGATAAATATGGTATGAAGTTCGGTGTATATCTTTCTCCATGGGATAGGAATGCTGCTTGTTATGGTGATTCTCCTGCTTATAATAAATTCTTTATAGAACAACTCACCGAATTGTTGACTAATTATGGTGAAGTGCATGAAGTATGGTTTGATGGAGCAAACGGTGAAGGTCCTAACGGTAAAAAACAGGTATATGACTGGGACGCTTTTTATTCAACAATACGTACTCTACAACCAAAGGCGGTTACTGCTATAATGGGTGATGATGTACGTTGGGTTGGTAATGAAAAAGGTATAGGACGTGAAACTGAATGGAGTGCAACAGTACTTACTCCAGGAGTATATGCCCGTGCCGAAAAAAATAATAAGGCGCTTGGTGTATATGGCAAGGCAAAAGATCTTGGAGGAAGAGATGTTCTTGCTAAAGCAAAAGAATTGTTCTGGTATCCTTCTGAGGTGGATGTATCAATTCGTCCGGGATGGTTCTATCATGAGGATCAGGATAGTAAGGTGAAATCTCTAAAACATCTTACTGACATTTATTTTCAGTCTGTAGGTTATAATTCAGTTTTACTTCTGAATATACCTCCTGATACCAGAGGGCTCATTAATGAAGCAGACGTAAACAGACTTAAAGAATTCAGAGCTTATCTTGATGAGGCTTTTGCTGAGAATAAAGTTGTTGACGGTAATAAGTTGTGGAAAGCAGCTCAGGGAGAACAGAAAGAGTATGCCATAAAAGATAACTCTGAGATAAATGTGATAATGCTTCAGGAAGATATATCTAAAGGACAAAGAGTTGAAGGACTCGATGTAGAAACCCTTACTGACGGACAGTGGAAACTTGTTGCACAAGGAACTACAGTTGGATATAAGAGAATATTCAGATTCCCGGCAGTGAAGGCTGAAAAAATACGTGTCACTCTTACTGCTTCAAGAAACAAGGCTAATATATGTAATGTGTCTGCGTATTATGCAGAACCGCTTACTGATGACGTTGCTAGTCAGGAATGGAATAATCTGTCACGTGACGGATGGAAAGTAATTTCAAAATCTCCATTGATACTTGATCTCGGTCAGAAGGTCTCTCTTTCTGCATTTACATATGCTCCTGCCAAGGCTGAAGCAAAGCCTGATATGGCTTTCAAGTATTCGTTTGCAGTAAGTACAGATGGAAAGAATTGGAAAACAATTAAGAAGGACGGTGAATTCAGTAATATTATGAATAACCCTATTCCTCAGACTGTATTTATTGATGGAGCTGAAAATATTAGGTTTATTCGTTTGGAGGCAGTTTCTGTAAATGGAAATCCTGCTAAGGTTGATATCAACGAATTTGGTATAAATGTTCAAAAGTAGAATCTAATATAATACAAAATGCAAAAGATTATTATTACTGCAATATCATGTGGAGTGTTTGTGCCTTTTGATTTAATGGCAAGTCAGAAGCAGCCTAATATTATAATGTTCCTTGTTGATGATATGGGATGGCAGGATACATCTGTTCCATTTCATAATAATGAGCAGACCTCATTGAATAAGCGTTTCAATACCCCGAACATGGAGAAGTTGGCCAAGATGGGAGTGAAATTCACTCAGGCTTATGCTTGTGCTATTTCCTCACCAACCAGATGTAGCCTTATGTCGGGTATGAATGCTTCACGACATCGTGTAACTAACTGGACATTGGAATTGAATCAGAAAACAGACCAGAAAAGTAGTGTGATTGAACTACCGGAATGGAACTTCAACGGAATTCAGCCTGCAGCAGAAAAGGGTAAAATAAATAATTCTACAGCAATAACACCTTTACCTCAGATTCTTAAAGACAATGGCTATAGAACAATACATTGTGGAAAAGCACACTTCGGAGCACGAACAACTCCTGGTGCTGATCCTTCTAATATGGGATTTGAAGTAAATATTGCAGGAGGAGCTAATGGGGCACCAGGAAGTTATCTTGGTACTAAGAATTTTGGCGAAGGAACTCGTTTTGCTGTTCATGGACTTGAAAAATATAATGGACAGGATATATTTTTGACTGAAGCTCTAACTATTGAGGCTATCAGAGAAATGAAAGAGTCTGTAAAGATGAATAAACCTTTCTATCTTTATATGTCACATTATGCAGTTCATAGTCCGTATGACGAAGATAAACGTTTTACCGGGAAGTACAGAGGTAAATATGATGAACAGCTGAAATCAGCGATGAATGAAAATGAGTCCAGATATGCTGCACTGGTCGAAGGTATGGATAAGAGTCTTGGTGATATTATGGATTATCTTGAACAAAATCCAGAAGTAGCTGCAAATACAATTCTGCTATTTATGTCTGACAATGGTGGGCAGGGACTTAATAATGTACGTCAAGGAATTGCCAATCGGGACCAAAATTATCCAGCACGTGGAGGCAAGGGCTCTGCTTTTATGGGAGGAGTCAGGGAACCAATGATGGTATATTGGCCTGGAGTGACGAAACCGGATACGGAATGTGATCAGAAAGTTATCATAGAGGATTTCTTTCCGACGATTCTTGAAATGGCTGGAGTAAGGAAGTATGAAACAATACAGAGAATAGACGGAAAGAGTTTTGTGAAGTCTTTGAAGAAAGGAAAAGCTATGGACAAAGATAAGATTGTTGTATGGCATTTCCCTAACCTGTGGGGGGAGACTCAGAATAAAGAGGAAGGATATGGAGCATACTCGGCTATTCTAAAAGGTGATTATCACCTTATATATACATGGGAAACAGGAGTATTGCGTCTGTTTAACATTAAAGATGATATAGGTGAACAGAATGATTTGGCTGTAAAGATGCCAAATAAAGTAAAAGAACTTGCTGCAGAATTATCTGATTATCTTAGAGAGAGAGACGCACAGAGACCGTCAATGAAAACTACGGGAAAGATTATTCCATTCCCTGATGAGATTTTGTAATTCACAGCTAATTTATAATTCTTAATTTTTAATTATTAATAATATCATGAAAATCATGTATAATAGATTGCCGGTTTATATTGCAGGAACAGCAGCTGTAGTAGCGGCAACTTCATGTTCCGAAGAAAAAAAAGAAAAGGAACAACAGTATAACATTGTATATATAATGACTGACGATCATACATCGCAGATGATGAGCTGTTATGACAATCGTTTTGTGGAAACTCCCAATCTTGACCGTATTGCGGCAGACGGTGTGAAGTTTACAAATAGTTTTGTTGCCAATTCACTCAGTGGACCGAGCCGTGCATGTATGTTTACAGGAAAGCATAGTCATGCTAACGGATTTTATGATAATACAACATGCGTTTTCGACGGTTCACAGCAGACGATGCCAAAATTGCTTCAAAAAGCGGGCTATCAAACTGCAATCATAGGTAAATGGCACCTTGAAAGTCTGCCAACAGGCTTTGACTATTGGGAAATACTTCCTGGACAAGGCGACTACTATAATCCTCGCTTTATAGAAATGAATAACGATACTATTGTCGAGAAAGGTTATCTGACCAATATTATTACCGAAAAGAGTATTAATTGGTTGGAAAATCAAAGAGATAAGAATAAACCTTTCTGTCTGTTTGTTCATCATAAGGCTTGTCATCGCAACTGGTTGCCTGAATTGAAATATCTGTCTCTATATGAAGACAAGACTTTTGAGATGCCTGATAATTTCTATGACGATTATGAAGGTCGTGAAGCTGCAAAAACTCAGGAAATGAGCATCCTTAAGGATATGGATATCATGTATGACACAAAGATGTATAGAGCCGATAAAGATAGCCGTCTGAAGTCAACATACGAGGCTATGATTAACAGGCTTGATCCTGACGACCGTAAGGTTTATGAAGATTTCTATCAGCCTATCATTGATGAGTTCTATAAAAAGAATCCAAAGGGAAAAGAGCTGGCAGAATGGAAATATCAGAGATATATGCGCGATTATGCAAAGGTGCTGAAATCTTTCGATGACAATGTTGGACAGTTGCTTGATTATTTGGAACAAAAAGGATTGATGAAGAACACTCTTATAGTTTATACTTCAGACCAGGGATTCTATATGGGAGAGCATGGTTGGTTCGATAAACGTTTCATGTACGAAGAATCTATGCGTACCCCACTTGTAATGCGTATCCCGGATGATTTCAAGACTAAAGCAAAAGGAGAAATACCTCAGTTGGTACAGAATATAGACCATGCCGCAACATTCCTTGATTTGGCTGGTGCTGAGATACCGGAAGATATACAAGGTGTATCGCTACTTCCTTTATTAAAAGGTGAGAAGCCAGCCGACTGGCGTAAGTCTCTTTACTATCATTTTTATGAGTACCCTGCTGAACATATGGTAAAACGTCATTATGGTGTTCGTACGGAGAGATACAAGCTTATTCATTTTTATAATGATATTGATTCTTGGGAACTTTATGATTTACAGGAAGATCCAAAGGAAATGAATAATCTTTACGGTAAGGAAGGTTATGAACAGATTACTGAAGACATGATGAAAGAACTCAGAAATCTTCAGGCTCAGTATAAAGACCCTATTGAAGAGAAATTAAAGGAAAATAAATAGATTTAATTATTAAAATAAGAAGTGACAAAGTTCGGTGGGAACTTTGCCATTTCTTTAATATATTAACAAGCCATGAAACATCGTTTATTATTTATTCTCGCTATTCTGGTTTTTGCATTTACGTCTGTAGGACTTAATGCACAGAAACGTTTCGACAGTAAGAAATTGTATTCAGTAAGCTCCGTAAAGTATAAGGGTAAGGTTTGGACTTACGCCGGAGTAGCTCCTAAAATCAAGCTTTCTGCTGCCAATGAAGCAGACAAGGCACAACTTTGGTCTATTGCAGACTTGTCCGGCAGTTACAGATTGGTCAATCCGTTTGACAATCTGGCGATACAGGCAGGAGATAACGGCTTTGTCCAGGCTGTAGAGACAAACGGCTCAGACGAAATGCAGCTTTGGCTTATTCAGCCGGAAGGAAAATATGTACGTTTGATTCCATCGAACAAGGCTAATTGGATGGCTGTATGTAAGGACGATGGCAGTGTAGTTATGATGGATGCCGATAAAGCAAAAAATGATGAGGCAGCACTTTTCATAATTACCGAAACAAAGGTTGCAGCACCAGCATCTGCCCAGACTGCTGCACGTGAAAAAGTATATTGGGAAGACGAAACCATGTTTGCTGAAAACAAGGAAAAAGGTCATGCCACTTATACTCCTTATGAAAGCGAGGCAGAGATGGTGGCTGACAGGGAGTTTTATGCTACACCATGGGTCTATGCCAAGAGTAAATCTGTGGAATTGCTTAACGGTGACTGGTATTTTTATTTTGTATCGCAGCCTTCGGAACGTCCTGTTGATTTCTATAAAGAGGATTATGATGTAAGAAGCTGGGCTACTATCCCTGTTCCGTCAAACTGGGAAATGCACGGATATGACAGACCTATATATTGTAATGTAGAGTATCCTCATTCTAACACTCCTCCTTATATTGATGCCCGTAAAGGTTTCAATGACGGTGGAAAGAATTACGGTATAAATCCGGTCGGATCGTATGTGAGATATTTTGATTTGCCTGATAACTGGAACGGGAAACGTACTTTTATTCAGTTTGGAGGTATATACAGTGCTGCATTGGTTTATTTAAACGGTAAATACGTTGGATACACACAAGGAGCTAATAATGTTGCAGAATTTGATATCACGAAGTTTGTTAGAGAGAAAGACAATAAGCTTGCAGTACAGGTGTTCCGCTGGAGCGACGGTTCTTATCTGGAATGTCAGGATATGTTCCGTATGAGCGGTATTTTCAGAGATGTATTCATTTATTCCACTCCTTTGGTAAGTGTGAGAGATCATTATATAACTTCCGAACTGACTCCTGAATCAGGTTATAAGAATGGAAAGATGAATGTAGAGCTTACTCTTGACAACCGTGACGGAAAGACCGGTGAGAAGGATATAGTGGTAAGACTCTCTGATCCTTCAGGAAAAACTGTTGCAGAAGAGACTATTTCTGTAAGTTTCACAGGGAAGAAACGTACTGATAAGTTGAATGTAAGTTTTAATCTGAAGAATTTGTTGCTTTGGACTGCAGAGACTCCTGATCTCTATACAGTGTCTGTCATACAACGTAACGGAGGTAAGGATGAAATGGCATTTTCTACCAAATATGGATTCCGTGATATAGAAATACGCGGCTCTTTGGTTTATATCAACGGAAAACGTGTATTCTTCAAGGGAGTGAACAGACACGACACTCATCCGTTGTACGGACGTGCTGTTACTACAGAGTCAATGCTTGAGGATGTGCTGCTGATGAAGAGAAACAATATCAATACAATCCGTACATCGCATTATCCTAATGCTGCCAAGATGTATGCCATGTTCGATTATTACGGACTTTATACTATGGATGAGGCTGACCTTGAAGACCATGCAAATCAGTCGATAAGCGATATGCCTTCGTGGATTCCTGCTTTCGTTGACCGTATTGACCGTATGGTATTGCGCGACCGTAATCATCCTAGTGTGATATTCTGGAGTCTTGGCAATGAGTGTGGAGGCGGTAATAACTTCCAGGCTTGTTATGATGCCGCAAAACGTCTTGACCCACGCCCTGTACATCACGAAAGTACACGTGACGGTAAGGAATACGGTGGAAACAGATTCAGCGACCTTTATTCCAAGATGTATCCTAGTATGGAGTGGATGGATCAGTATGTCAATTCGTTTGACAAACCAATGTTTATCTGCGAGTATGCCCATGCTATGGGTAATGCCATCGGTAACTTGAAAGAGTACTGGGAAAGTATTGAAAGCAGTAGTTCCACTATCGGTGGAGCTATATGGGACTGGGTGGATCAGGCTATATATGAACCTAAAGACATATTGAACGGCACTTATGAAGGACGTCTCCATACGGGATATGATTTCCCTGGCCCTCATCAGGGTAACTTCTGTTCTAACGGTATAGTTCCTGCCACTCGTCATGAGTCGCCTAAGCTGAAGGAAGTTAAGGCTATTTATCAGTATGTTAAGTTTGCTCTTGCAGAAAAGAATGTAAAGAAGAACACAGTATCGGTTAATATAAACAATACATACGATTTCATTACATTGAACGGTTATGAACTGATTTGGGAAACTGTAGAGAATGGAAATATAGTAGGAAAAGACAGTATGCTTCTGCCTGCTATTGCTCCAGATATGTCTCAGGATTTCGCATTGAAACTTTCGGGAACAAACTTGCGTAACGCAGAAAAGAATGGAAGTGAAGTCATGCTGAATCTTTATGTTCGCAATACCAGACCGACAGAATGGTCGGATGCCGGACATTTGGTGGCGCAGAAACAGTTCGAACTCTCTTCAAGAAGCATGCTTCCTGCTCTTAGATCGAACAGCAAAGTAGGAAAACTGAATGTTGAAAAGAATGAGAAGGAAATAACAGTGGGCAATGCTTTTGTCTTTGCCGCTTTTGACACTTCTACAGGTCGTATGACAGAGTTGCGTATAAACGGTCTTGATGTGATATACGGAAAACAAGGATTCCTGTATGATAATCATCGTTACATAGAAAACGATCGTGGTCCTTCTGTTACAGACAACGGTCTTGAACCGACAGGAACATGCAACGTGGTAGAGGAGTCTGACGGAAGGGTAGTGGTCACTACAATGCGTGGCGGATCGCTTTGTGATTCTGAAATCATATATACATTCCTTCCTAATGGTATAGTTGATATGGATGTCAAGCTTACTCCTAAGACTAAGGAACTTTATCGTGCCGGATTGGTATGCGCCGTAAATGCAGGCCTTGATAATGTAGATTACTATGCCTACGGACCTTGGGAAAATTATATTGACCGTAAGGATGGATGTATGATAGGACGTTATTCTACCACTGTTGACGAAATGGTGGAACGATATGTGAAACCGCAGAGTATGGGTAACCGTGAGTCTTTGCGTGAATTGAAGCTGACAGGAAAAGACGGTTGCGGAATATGCATAGAAACTGAAGGTTCAGTTTCATTCTCAGCCTTAAGATATACTGATGCCGATCTTTTGAATGCCAAACATATGTGGGAATTGCAGAAGCGTCCGTATATAGTACTTCATCTTGATGCACAGGTGAGAGGTCTCGGAAACGGAAGTTGCGGACCGACTACTTTGGATACTTATAAAATTGCCCCTATGCCTTTCAGTTATAAGTTGAGAATATCATACACAGACTGATAAAATCAGAAAATGCCACAAACTGACAATCGGTTTGTGGCATTTTTATATTAATCACAAGGGTATTTCACTCCCCATTCTTTTCGCAGTGCATCCATCTGATGCATTATTCTTATAGTTTCCTTGTGTGGCATATAAGGCGATTCTTTCCATCCTTTTTCGATAGCCTCGATGGAAGCTCTTACCTGATATTCAAAACCTGTAATCTGTTCAGGTGCCTTGTATTCAGCTTTCAACTTATAGTCCTTGCCGAAAATTTTTATACATTCAGGATTGTTGATATTTTCTATTACCATGAAACCTTTATCCCCCGAGATAACCCCCATTCTGTCTGTCTGGGCATAAACGGATGATTGCAGAGATGCCATCTTGCCATCGTTATAGAACAGAGTGATATTTTCCTGTCCGTCAACTCCGGTGTCGGTCAGCTGGCATGCTGAGTGTACTTCCTTTATATCGCTCCCGAAAGCCATTGCGGCAAAATTCAGAGTATAAACACCTATATCAAGCAGTGCACCCCCTGCAAGTTCAGGTCTGGCAATCCTTTCTTTACCTGCAATTACATATCCAAGATTGGCTGATAGGGTATAAGGCTTTCCTATAACTCCCTCGTCCAGCAGTTCCTTCATTTTCACGGACAATGGCATGTAGCGTGTCCAAATGGCTTCAGTTATGAATACGTTCTTTTCTTCTGCCAGACGTATAAGTTCTTCTGCCTGACGTGCATTGGCGGTAAATGATTTTTCACACAATACAGGCTTGCCGTTCAGAATACACAGGCGTGCATGTTCGTAATGGTGCGAGTGCGGTGTAGCTATATAAACCAGATCGATTCCACTGTCGGCAACCAACTCCTCATAACTACCGTAAGCCTTGCCGAAATTCCATTTTGAGGCAAAAGCTTGTGCCTTTTCAATACTTCTTGATGCTACGGCGTAGCTTTCGGTTTCCTGCATTTCATTGATGGTGGCAGCCATCTTCTCGGCTATATGTCCGCAACCGATTATACCTATCTTATATTTTTTCATTATTTATAGATTTAGTTTTTGCAAAGCTATAAAAGTTTGGGAATATTTAGAGACAACGGCATGTCCTTTTTTGTACCTTTGCGGTATGAAAAAGTTCGTCGATGTCATAGTGCCGCTTCCCATTGCAAATACGTTTACATACTCTTTACCTGAGTCGCTTGAGGAACAGGTAGAGACAGGATGTCGTGTAGTAGTTCCTTTCGGAGTCAAGAAGTATTATACTGCCATCGTAGTGAAAATACATTATTCTGCACCTGAGAATTACGAGACAAAAGATATTTCCGAGGTACTTGACAAAACACCTGTAATGCTGGACCGCCAGTTGGCCTTCTGGAAATGGGTGGCAGAATATTATCTGTGTACGCTTGGCGATGTCTATAAGGCCGCTCTTCCTTCAGGCTTGAAGCTTGAGAGTGAAACAGTGGTGGAATATAATCCAGATTTTGTGGCGGATGAACCTCTTTCATCTAAGGAACAGCGCATACTTGATATTCTTAGTGTTGACACAGAGCTGTGTATAACACAGATAGAGCGTGCCGGAAATATCAGGAATATACTGCCGGCAATAAAATCGCTGATGGAGAAAGATGCTATCCGAGTGAAGGAAGAACTGAAACGTAACTATAAACCGAAGACAGAAATCCGTGTACGCTTGCAGGACAGCATGCGCGATGAGGCTGTCCTTCAGAAACAGTTTGATCTTCTGGCCCGTGCTCCCAAGCAACTTGCTCTGCTTATGAAGTATATAGAGTTGTCCGGATGGATGCAGGAAGGAAAACTCCTGACAGAAGTCTCAAAGAAGACACTCCTGGAGGCTTCCGGTGCATCATCATCAATTCTGAACGGCCTTATTGACAAACATATTTTCGAAACCTATAACTACGAGATAGGACGTCTTACTACCGGAAAGACAGAGACAGTTCCTTTGAATCCGCTTAATGAAATACAGCAAAATGCTTTCCGTTCGATTATGTCTTCATTCCATCAGAAAAATATCTGTCTTCTTCATGGAGTTACAGCCAGCGGGAAGACAGAGGTGTATATACATCTTATAGAAGAAGTAATCAAGGCAGGAAAGCAGGTGCTTTATCTCCTTCCTGAGATTGCCCTCACCACGCAGATAACCGAACGGTTGAAGAGAATCTTCGGTTCACGTCTTGGAGTATATCATTCAAAATTTCCCGATGCGGAACGTGTGGAGATATGGCAGAAACAGCTTACTGAAAATGACTATGATGTGATACTCGGTGTACGCTCGTCAGTCTTTCTTCCTTTCCGCAGACTCGGACTGGTGATAGTAGATGAGGAACATGAAACATCGTATAAACAGCAGGACCCGGCTCCACGCTATCATGCCCGTAGTGCGGCAATAATGCTTGCGTCACTGTATGGTGCTAAAACTCTTCTCGGTACTGCTACACCTAGTATGGAGTCATATTATAATGCTACTCATGGAAAGTATTCTCTGGTAGAAATGAAGGAAAGATACCAGCAGATACAGTTGCCGGAAATAGAGGTCGTTGATATAAAGGAACTGGCGCGTAAAAGACGTATGTCAGGGCATTTTTCTCCTTTTCTTTTGCAGAAGATGAGAGAAGCACTGGAGAATAAGGAACAGATTATCCTTTTCCAGAACCGTCGTGGTTTTGCGCCTATGATAGAGTGCCGTACTTGCGGATGGGTGCCGAAATGCAAGAACTGTGACGTGAGTCTTACTTATCATAAAGGACTCAATCAGCTGACGTGTCATTATTGCGGATATACATACAGTGTACCCAAGTCATGTCCGGCTTGTGGAGGAGTGGAAATTGTGAACCGCGGCTTCGGAACAGAAAAGGTAGAGGACGATATAAAACAGATATTCCCCGATGCTGCTGTGGCACGTATGGATATGGATACCACCCGCACTCGTACTGCTTACGAGAGGATTATCAATGATTTTCAGGATGGAAAGACGGATATACTTATCGGTACGCAGATGGTTTCCAAGGGGCTGGATTTCGACAGAGTGAGTGTAGTAGGTATTCTGAATGCCGATTCCATGCTCAACTATCCCGATTTCCGTTCGTACGAGAGAGCATTCCAGCTTATGGCTCAGGTATCGGGTAGAGCTGGCCGTAAGAACAAACGTGGTCTGGTGGTACTTCAGACCAAATCGCCTGACATCCCGCTCATACATCAGGTAGTGACCAATGATTACAATGCGCTATATGATGAACAGTGTGCCGAACGAAGTATGTTCCGTTATCCTCCGTTCTACAGATTGATATATGTATATCTCAAGCATCGTAAGGAAGATGTCCTGGAACAGGCTGCCGACTGTATGGCGTCCTATCTGAGAAACGGACTAGGTGACAGAATCCTTGGTCCTGACCGTCCTCCGGTGGGAAGAATACAGACACTGTTTATCAAAAAGATAGTAATAAAAGTTGAACAGCAGGCATCAATGTCGAAGATACGTACATACCTCCAGCAGGTGCAGAGGGCTATAATGGAAGATGAGCGTTTCAAGTCGTTGATGGTGTATTATGATGTAGATCCGTATTAGAGTTGACAAGGTGTCAGTTACAAGAAAACAGTTACAAGTTAATAGAAAGGTTCTCCATCCGGACGGCAAACCTCGTCAACTTGTCATCTAGTCAACTCGTTACCTAATATTAACAAACAACTAAGAATATGAATATAGAATTAGACGTACATACCCATACCATAGCCAGCGGACATGCCTTCAGTACATTGCAGGAAATGGCACAGGCAGCGGCAGCAAAGGGATTGAAACTATTGGGAATAACAGAACATTCATCCGGTATTCCCGGAACATGTGACCCTATTTATTTCCGAAACCTGCATGTCGTACCAAGACAGATGTACGGTATAGAACTCCTTCTTGGTGCGGAGATAAATATAACCGATTTCGACGGTAATATAGACATGGATGAGTTTTATCTCCGTATGTTGGATATTCGTATTGCGGGAATACACTCGCTATGTTATACCCACGGAACTAAGGAGCAGAACACTCATGGCATGGTTAATGTGATTTCAAATCCATACATCAATATCATAAGTCATCCGGGAGACGGAACCGCAAGTCTTGATTTTGAACCTCTGGTTTTGGCATCGAAAGAACATCACACACTTCTGGAGATAAACAATAGCTCATTGAAACCATGCCGTAACAAGCCGGAGGCAAGAAGCAATAACTTGGAAATTCTGCGATTGTGCAAGAAATACGAAGTTCCGGTCATCCTTGGAAGCGATGCACATATTTCTTTCGATATAGCTGAGTATGGCTATGCCATGCAACTGTTGGCAGAGACGGAATTCCCTGAAGGACTGATAATGAACACTGATGTAGAACGATTTAAACAGTATATAGGAAAATGAAAATACTTTTTGTATGCCTCGGTAATATATGCCGTTCTGCTACTGCAGACGAAGTTATGCGTACTCTTTTGAGAAAAGAAGGACTTGATAAGGAAGTAGAAGTTGATTCTGCCGGAACAAGTTCATATCATCGTGGCGAGCTGCCCGACGAGCGTATGCGCATGCACGCAGCACGCAGGGGTTATAGACTTACCCATCTGTCACGTCCGGTATGTACAGATGATTTCTATAATTTCGATCTCATTCTTGGTATGGACGACCGCAATATAGCAAATCTTCGTGATATGGCTCCGGACATTGAATCGGAAAAGAAGATTGGCCGTATGACAGACTATTGCCGTACCAAGGTGGTTGATTATGTTCCTGACCCTTATTATGGCGGGGCACAAGGCTTCGAGAATGTATTGGATATACTGGAAGATGCCTGCCAGGGATTGTTGGAAGAGATTAAGAAGGACTTGTAAAAATAATCTTTTATGATTGTTTATTTGCATCATTAGTAAGATAAAAACCATATAGATACACCATGAAACAAACATTTGCACCTTTTGCCAAGCCGCTGTATGTGATGACAAAACCTGTCGGGGCGGTATGTAATCTGGCTTGTGATTATTGCTATTACCTTGAAAAATCGAATTTATATAAGGACACTTCAAAACATGTGATGAGTGACGAACTTTTGGAGCGTTTCATCAAAGAGTATATCGGCTCGCAGACTATGCCGCAGGTGCTCTTCACATGGCACGGAGGAGAGACACTTATGCGTCCTCTCAGTTTCTACAAGAAAGCGGTGGAGCTTCAGAAACAGTATGCCGGCGGAAGAACTATTGACAACTGCATTCAGACTAACGGTACATTGCTCACTGACGAGTGGTGCCGGTTCTTCAAAGAAAACAACTGGCTTGTGGGAGTGTCTATAGACGGACCGCAGGAGTTTCACGATGAATATCGCCGCAACAGGCAGGGACTTCCTTCGTTCGTAAAGGTTATGAGAGGTATAGAACTTCTGAACAAACACGGAGTGGAGTGGAACGCCATGGCGGTAGTCAACGACTATAATGCCGATTATCCGGTGGAGTTCTATAACTTCTTCAAGTCAATAGGCTGCCATTATATCCAGTTCGCACCAATCGTAGAGAGAATATTCAAGCATAGTGACGGTCGCCATCTTGCATCTCCTATGCAGGAAGGAGATAAGCTGGCGGATTTTTCTGTTACACCTGAGCAGTGGGGAAACTTCCTTTGCAAACTTTTCGATGAATGGGTGAAGAACGATGTAGGACAGTATTTCATTCAGATATTCGATTCCACACTTGCCAACTGGGTAGGGGAGCAACCGGGCGTATGTTCTATGGCTAAGACATGCGGACATGCCGGAGTGATGGAGTTCAACGGCGATGTCTATTCGTGTGACCATTATGTATTCCCTGAATATAAGTTGGGTAATATCTATCAGAAGACTCTGGTGGAGATGATGTACAGCGAAAGACAGCAGGAGTTCGGGCTGATGAAACAGAAATCATTGCCTACACAGTGTAAGGAGTGTGAGTTCCTGTTCGCATGCAATGGCGACTGCCCTAAGAACCGCTTTGCGAAGACAGCAACCGGAGAACCGGGACTGAACTACCTGTGTAAGGGATATTATCAGTTCTTCAAGCATGTAGCTCCTTATATGGACTATATGAAGAAAGAACTGCTTGCACAGCGTGCCCCTGCAAATGTTATGGAGGCAATACGTAATGGAGAAATTGTACAAGAATAGATACAGTGACACGTTCGTGTGACGATCGTTACACGTTCGTGTCACACTTGTTACACGTTCGTGTTACTACCGTCACACGTACGTGTGACTCAAACTATTTCTTTAGTTCAGGATAACTTATTCGGGTGTGATACATTGTTTTCAGCTTTTCTTTGAACACACTCTTTACAGTAGCGATATCCTTGAATGTGATAGGGCATTCCTTGAAGTAGCCTTCCAGTACCTGCGAGTCGATAATCTTATCTACCAAGGCGGAAATACTCTCTTCTGTGTATTCAGGCAAACTTCTTGAAGCCGCTTCCACCGAGTCTGCCATCATAAGTATAGCCTGTTCCTTTGTGAAAGGATTAGGTCCTGGATATTGGAAAGCTGTCTTGTCAACCTCTTCATCAGGATGTTCGTTCTGATACGAAATATAGAAATATTTTGTAAGCCCGTTGCCGTGGTGAGTGCTGATGAATTCCTTTATCACCTTTGGTAGGTTATACTTGTCCGCAAGTTTCAGTCCGTCTGTGATATGGCTTATCACAATCTGTGCACTCTGTTTGTAGTTTAGCTGGTCGTGCGGATTGACTCCAGACTGGTTTTCTGTGAAAAATGCAGGATTCAACATCTTGCCTATGTCATGGTACATTGCTCCTGTACGCACCAATTGGCTGTTAGCACCTATGCGGTTGGCGGCAGCAGCAGTCAGATTGGCAAGTTGCAATGAATGTTGGAATGTACCCGGGGCCGTTTCTGACATTTCCCTCATCAGCTTCGTGTTTATGTTCGAAAGTTCTACAAGAGTAACATTCGATGTAAATCCGAAGGTCTTTTCCAGTATGAACAACAGCGGATAGGTGAATAACAGTAGCAGACCGTTTATTATGAAGTTCATATATACGTATGTGCTTAACTGTGCTATTTCGCTTACGTGTACAAGGTCAAGGGCAAGATATAGCAGTGAGTATGTCAGCGTCACTATCAGTGCACTGTTAAGCAATTGTGAGCGTTGCGACAGTTCCCTCAGACTGTATATCGCCGCCATACCGGCTACGGCCTGCAAAAGAATGAACTCATGCGGTGTTCTCAGTGCAATTGATGTAAGCAATATTGTCACTATATGCGCCATGAATGCCGTGCGCGAGTCGAGGAAAATCTTGATAAGCATAGGTATCATAGCGAACGGTACTATATATACACTTAAGAATGCATGTTCCACCATAACGAATGCTATGACCGGAAATACAGTGATGATACTGAACAGGAGATATAGTTTACCCCTTACTTTATAGAAATCGCAACGGAATATCTCAAGATATACCATAAACAAAGCTATCATTATAGACACAAACAGAATTTGTCCCAATAGCGTGAGTCGTTTTTCCGTTACAGTCTCGCTTCTGCTGTTCCATTCTTTCTGCATGGATTTCAGAATGTCGAACTTCTTCTGGTCTATAATCTCTCCACGGTCAATTATTTTCTGTCCGTTCATGACGAATCCTGTAGCCCATGAAATGTTCGACAGAAGTTCCTGTCTGGCTGTCATGGATTTCTCCGAGTCATAAATAAGGTTTGGAGTGATATAGTCGTTCAGATTACATTGCTGCAATAGAATTCTGTTGAAATGTATGGTATCGGAGTTAATAAGCTTCTCATATGCCTCTTTTATGGTATAAAGTTCGTCAACACTTCTTTGTGCAGCAGTGTTATGACTGATGGCCTGTATTGTTGAGGCTCCCTCATTTTTCAGCTCTTCAAGGTCAGTAGGCGAGATGACTCCGGTTTCATATATCTCTTTCAACGTGTTTTCCACGTACTTGCGATAGTTGGCATAATCCTTTATTATCATCCCTTTATCGTTATAGTCTTTTTTCAGCTTAGAGATCATTTCTTGCGATATCTCAGTATTCAGCTGATAATAAGGAGTATAAAACTTCAGGATACTGTCCTGTTCTGCTTTTACCTGTTCTTCTCCTTTATATATCGGGAAATCGAATGAAGCCTGTAGCAAACCATATTTCCACGGTTTGTTCAATTCGAACTGATAGTTGAATTTGCCTTCCTTAGGCATGAAATAGACTATAACGGAAACGGTGACAATGAATATTGCACATTTGAATAATAGTTCTTTGTATGAGAAAGTATTGTCTTTCAGTGAAGTTTTCATAACCAAAGTATATTTTTGGCTGCAAAATAAGCAAAAAACGGGAAATTTAGATTACTTTTGCAAAACATTTTTAGTTGAAAATCAATATGTCAGAAAGAAAAGTAAGAGTTCGTTTCGCGCCTAGCCCTACAGGTGCGTTGCATATCGGCGGTGTGCGTACTGCCTTGTACAATTATCTCTTTGCCCGTCAGCATGGCGGAGACCTTATTTTCCGTATAGAGGATACTGACTCAAACCGTTTCGTTCCCGGTGCGGAAGAGTATATCATCGAATCGTTCAAATGGTTGGGTATCAAATTCGATGAAGGCGTAAGTTTTGGTGGAAACTACGGACCTTACCGCCAGTCGGAACGTCGTGATATATATAAGAAATATGTTCAGGTTTTGCTTGATAGCGGTAAAGCCTATATTGCTTTCGATACTCCTGAGGAACTTGATGCCAAGAGAAAGGAAATACCTAACTTCCAGTACGATGCCTCTACACGTCTTTCAATGCGCAACTCATTGTCAATGAGTAAGGAAGAGGTGGATGCACTTATTGCTGAAGGGAAACAGTATGTGGTACGTTTCAAGATAGAACCAAATGAGGATGTACATGTAAATGACATTATCCGTGGTGATGTGGTTATCAATTCGTCTATCCTTGACGATAAGGTGCTTTACAAGTCGGCTGACGAGCTTCCTACATACCATCTTGCAAATATCGTTGACGACCACTTGATGGAGGTTACTCACGTAATCCGCGGTGAGGAATGGTTGCCTTCAGCTCCTCTTCACGTACTTCTTTACAGGGCATTCGGTTGGGCAGACACTATGCCTGAGTTCGCTCATTTGCCTTTGCTTCTTAAACCGGACGGAAACGGTAAGTTGAGCAAGCGTGACGGCGACCGCCTTGGTTTCCCTGTATTCCCGCTGGAATGGCATGATCCTAAGACAGGTGAAGTGTCTTCAGGTTATCGCGAATCAGGTTATCTTCCTGAAGCTGTTATCAACTTCCTTGCTCTATTGGGCTGGAACCCGGGTAACGATCAGGAAATCATGTCGCTTGATGAGCTTGTAAAACTTTTCGATTTACACCGTTGCAGCAAGGCCGGAGCTAAATTCGACTACGAAAAAGCTCGTTGGTTCAACCATGAATATATAATAATGAAGGACGACAAGGAACTTGCCGAACTCTTCATGCCTGTGATTAAGGAACATGGCATTGATGTTCCGATGGAAACAGTGGTTACAGTAGTCGGACTGATGAAGGGTCGTGTAAGTTTCGTAAAAGAACTTTGGGACACTTGTAAGTTCTTCTTCGTTGCTCCTGAAGAATACGATGAAAAGACGGTAAAGAAACGCTGGAAAGAAGATTCAGCCAAGTGCATGACTGAACTTGCTGACTTGCTTGAGTCTTTGGATGATTTCTCTCTGACTCATCAGGAGGAAGTCGTTATGAAGTGGATTGAGGATATGGGCTACCACACCGGTAATATTATGAACGCTTTCCGTCTTACATTGGTAGGCGAGGGTAAGGGTCCTCATATGTTCGATATTTCATCTGTTCTTGGAAAAGAAGAAACAGTAAGACGTATGCGCAGGGCTGTTGAAGTTCTGAAATAGAATATATTTATAAGTTTTTGTAAGTTAAACTCCTTCATAGTTGAGAGGATACATTTTCAGGTTGACAAGGCTTTCCATTCGGGCGAAAACCTTGTCAACCTGTTTTCTTGCGGATATTCAGTAAATGCCCTTGTTTAGTTACTTATTAAAAAGTTAATGATGAAATAAGCCAATGATAAAACTATTATTAGTCCAATTACTGAAATGCAAAGTTGTATTATGTTATACCTTTTTTTCTTAAGTTTCACAATTAAGGTTGAAATTTCGATATATAGACTATATTGCCACGCAAATTGTGCTTTCCGTAGATTACTGTTTGCAAATAGAAAATTGTGTTTTGGCGTTTTACTTTTGAATTGATTGTTTAATATTCTTTTATGTGGAATTATATAAATAAGAAATCCTACAATAGCTAAAGACCAAAATAGTGTTGCGTAATATGTCAATAATCTATAATCAATATTATCGAGTTTTATTTTTTCAAATTCTGTAAAAGTATTTAGAATTGTAATTATAGCCACAATAAATGCTAAAATTCCAGAACCTATGAAAATAATATTGTTTTGTGCAATTATAGAATTGACTAAACTTTTTTTGTGGATTAGCATGTGCTCAATTTCTTGCTTTTGTGTTTTAAGGAATTCTTCAGTTTTGTCAGCTGTGTCCTTGCTTATGAGATTGTTGTTTCTGAATACGTTGATAAATGCGCTTGCATATATCATTATTCCATTAGCATCAATTGGATAATCTTTAAATCTATTTCTTTTAAGTTTCCCAATAGGGTTCATGAATGCGTTCATTTGATGTCTGAAAATACCTGTCATCATGTTTTCCTCTCCTTGTCTGTATGGATGTAGGTTCGATGCAGGCAGGAAGGTATCATGTTCTTCATTGTGGTGATAGTTTGTGTGAAACAAGTATTTTACATAATTCATTGCTACTTTGAACAATCTGTGCAATGGAATGTTTCTTGTGTAATCTGTTGCGGTGTTTTCTTGAGTGTAAAGTGTTTTGTATTGATTGTTTGTTGTGTCTTTTAGCAACATTATTCCGTCCCTCGTAAGAAGTACGTTAAAACTGAAAATAGGTTTTCCTGTCGTGACGTTTTTTATTTCCTGAACTATGTTTTTTATGGATTTCCATTTTTCTACCATATTATTTCTGAAGGATTCCAATGTTTCCATCGAAGCTGCATTAATATAAAACATTTTTTTATATTCTTCGCATTCGTTCGATAATTCTATCATTGCTTCCAATATTCTTACTTCATTATTTTCAAGTCTCTCTGTTGTTTCGTTGATAATGATTAATTGTCCCAATAGAACACCGTCATTTATAAAATATTGGTGTATCTCTTCATCTTCGATATTAAGGTTTTGTAATAATTCTTCATATTCGGTGCGTACATTTATGTCACCGGTAAAAATGAATCTGAAAGTTCTTGAGTATTTGGAGCCGGCTTTTGAATCATTTACTGTTAGCATTGATGTGGCAGCAATATAATGTTCAGAGTTCATTCCTACGTATCTCTTTATTCTTGCCACGTATTTATCCACATCGCCTAAAATATTCTCCGGATTTTCGAGTAGTTCTAAAGATAAGGCTCCCCTTACAGTGGGAAGCCATGCAAAGCAATCATACTGTTTAATTAGATTTTTTAGGTTAGCCATATTGATTATTCAAAAGGTAATATGATTGACTGGTCTGCTTCTAATTTGTTGTTTTCTTTGTTATATACTATTCCGTTTCTTTGTTTCTCAATATTATAATAACTCTCTTTTTTACTTAATGCGTAGAGATTAATAATGCGTTCAACCACTTTCTTTATAAGAATCATGGCTGTTATTGCCAATATAGGCAGTACGATGAAAATTAATAAAAACTTCATATGTGAAAAATCATATGGCAGAAATAAGTTGAACTTGATTTTTGCCTGTTCATAATGTCCGTTTTATATATTATAATCTAATGGATGTATTTGTTATTTCTATTTAGAACTAAGTTTATTTTTGCAAAGGTAGTAATAATTTTCTAATTATATTGTGAATCAGTGTTTTTTTACCATATTAGTTGTTCAATATGTAGCTAATTCAAGTTCGTAATTTCTTCTTCTGATAGCCCGGTGACTGTAGATATTGTGCCTAAGTCTATACCAATTTTCTTCATATTACGGGCTATTTCCATTTGTTTTAGTTTTTCACCTTCCGCTATTCCCTCTGCTCTACCTTCTGCCCTTCCTTCCGCTCTACCTTCCGCTCTACCTTCCGCTCTCTCGGTATTTATATTGTCTCTCAGAATCACGATATTGTCAAGATGTCTGTAGTATGCTTCTTTCTCTACTTTAGTCATATTATCTATTTTGAGTTTTTCTCTAACCACGTCCAGTCCAGGGGCATTTGCTCCTTCGGGTATTTCTCCTGTGTTCAGATAATAAATCCATTCCTCTAGCGGAGTTTTTGCCACTTTGTTGAAGTCGTTTACTTTCAGGATATAATATTCCGGATAAAGTTGGCTTACTTCATCTACCTTGAATGTCTGCTTTTGGAACGGACTCAGTTCCAGTATATCGTTAGTATGAATTCCGCGGAATTCAGTTTTTCCATGATAAACAATGTCTTTTCCGTGTCCTAGAGTGAAATAGACGATATTTATGCTGTATATTTTTCTTACCTTGTCGTATCCTTCTCCTCTGTTTATGTATTCAGTTACCAGTTTTGATGTACCGAAAAGCATTCTTTGGAAGTAGGCATATTCGTTGTTGTTCTGCACTTCTATCAGGATAAGGTTTCCTTTAGAGTTTTCCGCCAGCATATCCACACGGTTATACTTGTCATATTCCTCTTCCTGATTGCTTTCGCTTTCCAGCAGGTTCTTTATGGTTATTTTTTCGTTCAGTAGGGTAGTGAGCAGTCCTTCCAGTACCTGAAAGTTAGCCTTGTCCCTAAGCAGGCGTTTCATTGCCCACTCGAATCTGATATAATTCCCCATAATTGCAAAATTTAGGTTTTTGCAAATGTAAGTATAAGATTTTGTTTTTCAAAGTGTTTGGGGTATGAACGAAAAAAAGAGGATGAGCTATGGGGCTCATCCTCTTTTGGAGATATCTTTTATATTAGATTATTCTGCTACGTAAGGTTCCATCTTTACGTCTGAGATGTAGATTGTGGCTGTGTTTGATTGTACATCTGCTGTTGCAGCATCGTTTGTATATATACGTAAATCAAATTTAGAGTAGTCAGATGCACTTGAATCAATCCATCGTTTTTCATAGTTGTTTCCACCCTCCTCAATTCCATTAGTTGGTACAGTTCCTACAGCAGTACTTTTTTTGTCGAAATTAATGTAGAATGTGTAATCTTGCCATGTATCTGCAGCACCTGGTGTAACAGATACTGTTGTTGCCAAGAAATTCTGGTTTGTAGCTGCTCCAAATGAACTGCTATTGTCTGCATTTCTACAAGTAAATACAAGTTTAGAAACGGTTCCTGTACCATTTGAGCTTCCCTTAACTTTTAAAGTTACTTTGTAAATACCTCCATTGATAGGTGCATCTGCAGAGCAATGGTAGTATCCTAAAGTCCCTAAGTACCAACTGTTGTTGACAGCTTTTTTAGTTTCAGCATTCCATGTAGAAGTATATGAAAGCTTGGCTGCTTTGCCCCAAGTCGTTGTTGCATCATCTTCAATAGTATATGTAATATCACCTGGTTCATTTTCTGCTCTTTTTAATCCAAACCAAGTATCTTCTTCGAAACTTGGGGCAGCTATAACATCAGCTAAAGTCTCACCTAAAGGATAAATATATGTTGGTACTATCACTTCTGTGCTACCTTCTCCTCCTTCAACAGTACTACCATCTTCCCAATTTGCGATTGTTCCTTTGCCTATTTCAATAGTTGTTTCACCAGGTGCAGTTCCTAAAGTTACATCGAACTGACGCAATTTTCCACTTTCGTATGGAACATCAGCATTGTAAGTGAACTTGTAGTTCTTACCGTTTGAAAATGTTGTCAATATACCCTTGTTTGCAGTAATAGTTTGTGCCGGTACGATAGCACGATAATTAAAAGGTGCTGATTCACCGTTGGTTGAACAAGCCTTCATAGCTACTGTACCTAATCCACCTGCTGCTTCACCAACAGTTGCAGTTCTAAGGTTAAGCGCAGCAGTAGGATATACATTCTGCAAAGTTACAGTAGCATTTTTAGCAGCCAAATCACCTTTTAAAGAAACCTGAACCAAAGCAAATGCATGTGAATATTGCAATGGAACAGTTGTTGTTCCGGCTGCAACATTTTCAGATTTAGCCATTAAGGCGTCGCTTCCTGTATAACCTGTAGTCTGGTCGCCAGCTACAGTCAGGCTAACAGAAGTTGCGTCAGTTGCTTCTGCATTGTAAGGATAGTATGCATAATAGCTATATGAAACACCTTCTTCAGCAGTGATAGCCTCGCCTTGCGCTTCCCATTTTCCGTCTGCGCTCAGTTTGTAGTAAGCATTTTTTACAACAGGAGTTTCACCGTTATAAACAAATATACCAACTTCGTCACCAGCTACAAATGTAGTAGCGTATCCACCGTCCGGAGTTTCTGTTCTTGATACAGAATTTACTCCCATTTCAAATTCCACCGGTGTGCCTTTATTCTCACCGTTGTTTAAATTCTCTTCCTTTACGCAGGAATTCATGGCCAGCATCGCTACGGCTGCCATAGCCAAAAGTCTAAAGTTTGTAGTCATCTCAGTATTAATTAGTAAATTAGACAAATTAAGTTTTATATTTAGTAAAAAGGTCTTGTTTTATTATTCGGATATGTATGGTTCCATAACCAAATCTGATATATAAATCTTTGAAACAACTTTCTGAACCGTTTCAGAAGCATTATTGTTTGTATAGAATCTCAAGTCAAATTTTGAGTAATCGTCCGAAGTCGTATTTTTCCAATCATTTTTTTCATCGTATTTTTCGTTAGTCGTATCGGTGATAACAGTTCCAACAGTCTTGCTCTTTTGGGAGAAATTTATATAAATAGTAAAATCTAACCATTGATTATCTGTTGGAGTCTTGCCTACAGATGTTGCAGTAAAGGTTTGACTAGCGGATGCTGCAAATGACGAAGAGTTATCAGCATTTCTACAAGTTATCACAATCTTTGAGGCTCCGTTTGGCGCAAGCTCACCATCTGCAGTAGCCGATTGGCTTAGTTCCGTCTTTAATTTCATTGACAACTTGTATATTGTTGTCTTCGACATATCCAATGGTGAGGCATGATAATATGAAAGGGCAGCCTTGTAAAAACTGTTAGCGGAAAGCGCATCACCGAAAATTGACGTATATTGCAATGACGCGTATTTACCCCATTCGGTGGTTTCGTCTTTCTGTATTTCGAATGCCGCCACAGTATTGTAGTCTGTCTTGTCAATGTATTTCACCCATGTGTCGGAACCCAAATCAAAGTTCTTGATTACTTCCGTAAGCTGGTCGCCCAGTGGCAATATCAGAGGAACAATAACCTCTTCTACTGATGAGTTTCCATCGTTTTCAGTACCTTCTGTCCAATCATTTATGTCAGACTCTAGATTGATGGTTATTTCAGGCTCTCCATTTTCATTCAATGTTATTGTCAATGACAGATATTTTCCCTGTTCAAATTTTATTTCTCCTGAATACTGAGCATGATAAGTCTTTCCGGCAGCAGTTATCTTGAATACAGGAGTAGAAGCGGCAATTGTCTGTGCAGGAATAATGGCACGATATTTTAATGGGGTTGTCAGTGCATCCATTGTGATATTGGCTTTGCTAGTTCCTGTTGTTATGCTTTGTGCGGTCAGGTCAATAGTGGCGTCTGTTGCAATATCCAGCATTTCTACAGTTGCGCCTTCGGTAACACCGAAATCCACCAGTTCTACTTCAACCAATGATAAAGCATGATTATATGATAAAGAAACGTTGTTTTCGCTGCTTGTAGCTGTGCTGTACAGAAAATCGTTCTTTATAAATCCTTCAGTTTCCTGATTTGTAGAAACAGAATAATTTATATATGTTGTCGCATTTTCCATGTATGGATAGTATGCATAATAAGTGTATTCCGCTCCTTCAGGAATTTTTATCGCGGCTCCGCTCCAGGATGTTCCGTCTGTAGTGGTATATTTGATGTTAGAGTATGAAGCTACGTCTTTTACGAATATACCTACAGCGTCGTTTGCTGTGAATGCTGCAGTGTGGCTGTCGTCAGCCATTGAAGTTCTTGACGACTGTGTTGTGACGATTCCCATTGAGAAATTAACGTATCCGTTATCTGACGGATGTTCGTTAAGATCCTTGTTGCATGCAGTCATAGCGGACATCGCTACAGCTGAAATGAATATCTTATTTAATATTTTACCGGTCATAACAGTTTAATATTTATTCGTTCTAATATTGTTCAATTTTTAAGTCGCTGATGTATATCACCGGTTGCAGGCTGGAATTGTTGGTATAAACCCTTAAATCAAATCCGCTATAATCTTCCGGTGTGGCATCAACAAAGAATTTTTTATCATCCGTTCCATTTATTCCGCTACCGACAGTTGAACTTAACTGCTTGAAGTTTATGTAGAAGAAAAATTCTTCCCATGTCCCTGCGCTGGCCGGCTTCTTGCTTACTGTAGTTGCGGTGAATGTGTCAGGTTTGGTACTTGCAGCAAATGAATAAGTATATCTCTCACTGCTTTTAGCTTTGCATGTGAACACTAGTGTAGAAACTGTAGAACCTCCATCACAAACATCTGCTTTGACTTTGGCAGTGACTTTATAAATATATGTATCGTCTGTAACGTACATAGGCTCTGCGTGGTTATATCCTATAGTAGCCTTGTACCAACTGTTGTTTATTTCCTCATTATTTACATTGTATGTCATTTTAACGGCTTTGCCCCAGGTTGTGGCGTTATCTTCCACAATCTCAAAAGCGGATCTTGCTCTTTCGGCATCACTTTGAACCATCTTGAACCAAGACTCTTCTGTGAAGTTTCTAGTGTCGGCAATTACTTCCGGAAGTTCTGTTCCAATAGCTTTTATCAATGGTATTTCTGTAACTTCACTATCTCCCGGGTTTTCTCCGTTGCCCCAATCGTTGATTGCTCCACCTATAGTGATCTGTTCTCCTTCAGGCAGCGGAACAAGGCTGTTTACAGTTATTTGTAGAGCCTGACCTTTATTAAGAGATATTTCTGAGGGAGCATTTACATCGTATGTTTTTCCGTCTGCTGTTATTGACATAAATCTAGAGCCTGCCACTATGACCTGTGCCGGAATAATGGCCCTGTATTCCATTCTTTGTTCTGATTTCTTCATCTTAATAGAAACAGTTTCTCCGCTTGCAGCTGAAATCTCTCCTGTTTTTGCATTTACGGTTACAGCTGGTAAAATGTTTTCAAGTGTAATAGTTGCGTTGGCATCAGCTGTTACACCGTCTTTTATACCAACTTGTATCATGCTCAATGAGTGTGAGAAGTTAAGCGAAATGTTTTCAGCTCCGGCTGCTGAAGTTTCATTTCTTGCAGTAAGGAAATCTTCATTACTGATGCCTGCTGTCTGGTCTTCACTTACGTTTACACTAATGGCTGTGATGTCTGCCACTCCATTTCTGTAAGGATAGTACGCGTAGTACTTGTATTGAACACCATCTTTTGCTGTTAATGGATTTTCTGAAGTCCAGCTGCTTCCGTTATAAACGTATTTCACATTTTTTGCAATTATATTATCTCCTTCATATACGAATATACCTATTGAGTCATTGGCTGTAAATGAAGTAGTCAAATTGCCGTCTGCAATACTTGTACGTGACAAGCTGTTAATCCCTGTTGTAAAGTTTATTATATTCTCCTTATTGGAGTCATTGTTATATTCTCCTTCAATATCCTTATTGCAGGAAGTGAAACAATTGACACCTATCAAGGCTAATATCAGAGTCTTATAAATTTTTTTCATGAGATTATAGTGTTTTTAAAGGCCGTTATTTATTTTATACTTTCATTACCGTCAACTTCAATTCCGCCTCCGTTGTTTATCCAGTCATCAATAGTGAAGTTGGTGTTTGTAACCTTGATATCAGGTTCGCCGTTTTCATTTATTGTAATACTGAAATTAGTATTTGTGGCACTTTCAATTGCTGATATATGATTGGCAAGGCTTACAGGGATTTCTTTTGTTTCTGTTTCTCCAGCTTCGTTTGTCTTAGTGATTTTGATGACTATTGTTATGTTGTCAGCCTGTATATTATTGTCCGTGCTTCCTTCACTTCCCTGGGTATTTATAATTACAGGGAAGACAAGTGTATAAAATCTTACGGTATTGGTGGCTCTGGACAATGAACTGCCGCTAGCCATAGTTAATTGGCCAAATTCTGTTGCTGTGAATTTACCATTATATATATTCATATTCCCTTTTATCGGTGTTTCCTGAATAGTGGCATTAATATCGGTATTATCTGCAAATGCGGATGGGTCAATATCCATTGTTATCAATGAAAGGGCATTTTTCATTTTCAGCTCGGCTTTTCTGTTTTCTTTGTTTAGACCGTTTATTCTGCCGAATTGAAGTTTTGCTCCGAATTCCTGATTGGCAGTAAGGTCAATAGCTACATCTGTTGTGATTTCATTTACTTTAGGGAAATATGTAGCCAAGTCCATACTTTCTCCGGTACTAGGCAAGTATATAGTAGAATCGTTGTTTGCCGCATTTAAGTAGGATCCTACACCATCAGATATATATCTGATATTAGTATAAGGAGTCACAACATTATCGGTGCCGTTTTCTAGCATTGAAACACCTAGGCTTTCACCCTTTAGATATGATTCCGGTGCCTGGTCTGTTTCGAAACCAAGACTTCTTGCTGTTATTATGACCGGATATGCTTTGTCATAAATATTACTGGAACTATCTTCTTTTTTACATGAAGACAGTGACGCTGTGAAAAACACAAGAATGAAAAAATAAAAAAGTTTATTTATCATATTAATTAAGATTAGATTTCTAATGATTTTGTTCATTGTATGAAACAAAAATAACAAAGTACTACGCGAACTTTTCTAAATATTATATTTCGTTCCAATTGCAAATATAATAATAAAAAATGTATTTTTATATACACAAATAATTCAAAATTAGTGCAATAATAGTACATTTTTAAGAAATACTTACTTTTGGGGCTATATATTTACTCTTAAAATATATTTTGAGTATAATCATCCTCAAAATATATTCAGTCATGTTTATATAGTAGCAATCATTTACTTTATTTCGTGTATAAAATATTAGTATATTTGAAAAAACTTTATTAACTTGCACCCAATTATGATAAAAATCGAATAAAGGGCTGGAAAGGCGAAGTTTTTTGTGTAAAACTATATTGTTATATATTAAATATGTGTATCCGATAATATTTAATAAAAAAATATACCTATGTGACGTTATTTATAAGATTGTTTGTATTATTTTGTACTAATCATGAATTATTTTATCAAATATTAGAAGTTAGTTTTTAATATATTTGCAGAAATAAACCTTGAAAATAAACTTAATGTAATTTTATTTTATGAAAACTGGATTCCAAGAATTTTTAAAATGGAAGAGGGCTTTCAGTGTATTGCTGTTAACCTTAGTTGCAGTCACCGGAGCGGTGGCGCAAAGTCTTGTCAGAGGTACGGTGATCGATGATACCGGATTGGAGGTCATCGGAGCGAGTATTCTGGTAAAAGGAACTAATCAAGGAACTATAACAGACATGGAGGGAAAGTTCTCATTAAGTGTGCCGGATGCAAATGCCGTGATAGTAGTTTCTTATATTGGTTATCAGACACTTGAAATCAAAGTGGATGTTACTAAACCAATGTCTATAGTGCTTAAAGAAGACGCGGAGGTTTTGGAGGAAGTTGTAGTTGTTGGTTACCAGGAGGTGAAGAAAAAAGACTTGACCGGATCGGTTGCTAAAGCTGATATGAATGATTTGCTTAATACGCCGGTTGGTTCTTTTGATCAGACTCTTGGAGGACGCGTAGCCGGGGTGAACGTAACATCATCTGAAGGTACTCCTGGTGGAAATATGAATATTGTGATTCGTGGTAATAACTCTTTGACACAGGATAACTCGCCTCTGTATGTCATAGACGGATTCCCAGTTGAAGATGCAGCAATGGCGAGTACAATAAATCCTTCGGATATTGAATCGCTTGATATATTGAAGGATGCTTCGGCAACGGCTATTTATGGTGCACGTGGAGCGAATGGTGTAGTTATAATTACAACTAAAAAGGGTACAATAGGAAAACCGCAGATTACATACGATGGAAGTGTGACTATGCATAACGCTTCACGTAAAATTCCGATGATGGATGCATACGAGTTTGTTAAATTACAGGCTGAAATGTATCCTACACAGGTGACATCCGAGAATGGAGGTTATCTGATGATGTATGAAGGAAAGCAATGGACGCTTGACGATTATAAGAATATAGAACAGTATAACTGGCAGGATGAAATTTTCCGTACTGCATTCCAGCATAATCATAGTCTTCGTCTGACCGGAGGAACAGAGGGGGTGAGATATAATGCCTCTACTTCATATTATGACCAACAGGGTGTGCTGTTGAATACCGGATTTGAGCGTTTTCAGATGAGAGCAAATACTGTGGTAAAGCGAGATAAACTGGATATCAGTCTTACTACTAACTATTCCAGAAGCATACAGACTGGCTCGACACCTTCAGAAAATTCATATAGTGGTATGAATAACTTGTTCTATAGTGTGTGGGGTTACAGACCTGTTACATTCCCTAACAAACCTCTTAGCTCATTGATGGATAATGTAATGGATGATGCCGTAGATAATAGTAATGACTACCGTTTCAACCCTATATTATCTTTGAAAAATGAATATAGGAAAAATTATATCAACAATCTGCAGATAAACGGTTATGTGGCTTATGAGATAATGAAAGGACTGAAACTGAAGGTTTCAGGCGGTTATACTTACGACTCGCGTAAGAATGACCAGTTTAACAATTCCAAGACTCGTTATGGTGGCCCGACATCAACTGATAAAGTAAATGCACAGGTGATACGTAATGAACGCCTTACATGGTTGAATGAAAATACGTTGACATATCAGACAAATATTAAAAGAAAGCATTTTTTCAATGCTTTAGTTGGTGTTACTTTCCAGAATTCAGATTATGAGTATTATTCTTTCCGTACTACACATATTCCAAATGAATCATTGGGTATGGCAGGTATGTACGAGGGACAGGCTAATACAACTAATTCGTACAAGACTTCATGGTCAATGATGTCTTATTTGGGACGATTGAACTATAATTACAAGTCAAAATATTATGCTACCGCTTCATTCCGTGCCGACGGTTCTTCTAAATTCAGTAAAGGTAACAGATACGGCTATTTCCCTTCTGCTTCTTTGGCATGGAACTTTATGGAAGAGGATTTTATGAAACCTCTTGGAAAGGTGCTTGACTCCGGTAAGTTGCGTGCCAGTTGGGGATTGACCGGTAATAACCGTATTGGTGAATATGATTATTATGCATTGATGCAGGCATTGAAATCAAAGTTAGGTGATTATATTTCAAACGGTAGTGTCCCTAGTGGCGTATATCCTATTAATGGTGATAATACTACAGTGGGAACAGTGCCTATAGCTATAGGTAATGATAACCTTAAATGGGAAACTACAGAACAGTGGAATGTGGGTATAGACTTGAGCTTCTTCAGAGAAAGAATCAACTTTACCGCAGATGTTTATCGTAAGGTCACACGTGATCTTCTGCTCAATGCCTCTGTGCCTTTGTCGTCTGGTTTCTATAGTGCAACAAAGAATATCGGAAAGGTGAAGAATGATGGTTTGGAATTGAGCTTGAGTACTAAGAATATTACTACCAAGAATTTTACGTGGACAACTGATTTCAATATTGCGTTCAATAAGAATGAAGTATTGGAATTGGCGGAAAATCAGACAAGCCTGTTGACAGCGGCTACATTCGACCAGGATTATAATTCGCAGACAAGTTATATAGCAAAGGTTGGATTGCCTATGGGTATGATGTACGGATATGTGTATGAAGGAACTTACAAATATGATGACTTCAACAAGTCCGGTGAAACTTATACTCTGAAGAACGGAATACCTCATTTCTCTACAGAGAACAATACTCAACCGGGTATGCCTAAATATAAGGACTTGAATGGGGATGGAACTATTGATTCAAACGACCGTACTATAATAGGACGCGGACTTCCTATACATACCGGTGGTTTTACGAATAATTTTACATATAAAGGTTTTGACTTGAGTATATTCTTCCAGTGGTCGTATGGCAACGATATTATGAATGCCAATCGTCTGTTCTTTGAAAGCTCAAACAATAGGGCACGCGAGCTGAACCAATATGCAAGTTATGCTGACCGTTGGACTCCGGAAAATCCGGACAGTGATATCCCGGCTGCTACAACTTCAAGTTCGAACAGAGTGATCTCATCAAGAATAGTGGAGGATGGCTCGTTCCTAAGACTTAAGACTCTTACTTTGGGATATACATTCCCAAAAGCTATGATTGCCAAGGCTGGATTGAGTAATGTCCGCCTATATTTAGCTGGACAGAACTTGTGGACATTGACAAGTTATTCGGGCTACGATCCTGAAGTATCAGTACGTAACAGTGCCTTGACACCTGGATTGGACTTCTCATCATATCCGAGATCATATACAATCAGTTTTGGTGTGAATTTGGGATTCTAAAAATACAGTAAAACAGATAAAATAAAAGAAGTTTATGAAAATACTAAAATATACACTTTTTACATTGGCTCTTGGAAGTTTGTCCGTATCATGCAATTTTTTGGACAAAGAGCCGTATAAGGTGACTATAGATACTTATTTCAATACGGCGGATGAGGCAACATCTTTTGTTACCGGTATTTATGCCATATTAGGACAGTCGTCTTTCTATGGGGCTGACTATATGTATCTTAACGCAGGTGATGACCTTGCGCATTATGGAGGTTCGGGACGTGCTCCTGCCACTAGAGGCTTGGTATGTAATAATGCTACTGTGAGTGATGCTGCAGTGACTGGGTTTTGGTACACTCTGTATTCAGGAATAAATCGTGCGAATATTTTCCTTGAGAATATTGACAGAGTGGCAGATATAGATGCAAAACTGAAAGCTCAGTATATATCTGAGGTCAGATTTCTTAGGGCATTTTACTATTTTAATCTTGTTCAGTGTTGGGGTGATGTACCATTCAAAACAGAATCAACAAAAGATGTAATAGGGCTTGATATACCCCGTACAGATAAACAGGAAATTTATAATTTCATAGTGAAGGAGATGGCAGAAGTTTCTGACGATGAAACTGGCGGACTTCTTTCTGCAAAAGAACTTGGATATAAACCTGGTAGAATCTCTAAATCTGCGGCATGGGGAATGTTGGCTAGAATATATCTTTTCCGTGCCGGTGAGTTTCATCGTGATAATAGACCTGCAACAGAGGAAGAAAACAAGACTTATTATGAGGAAGCTTTGAAATATGCAAAACTGGTTGAAACTAAAGGAGGGCATGATCTGGCTCCGGATTATTGGGATTACTTTATAGATTTGTGTTCTGACAGATACAATACTAAGGCCAATGAAAGTATCTGGGAAGTGGAATTTTCTGGTAACAATACAACAGACGTGAAAGCTGAAGGTAGAATCGGTAACATTATAGGTCTTGCTGCTCCTGACATGTCTTCTAAATCGAATGTTGTTGGCTCTGCGGATCCGGGTTATTCATATGAATTTATTTTTGCAACTCCTAAGTTGTATAGATTGTATTGCACAAATGCTCCCAGTACACAAAACCTGATGTCTATGGAAGTTAAATTCACACAGGCAATATATGATAAGAAGGATGAAGCTGACCCGATATGGCAGACATATCTGACTAAGATGAAGGATGCGCGATTCCTTTGGAATATTGCTCCTTTCATTTATATGGAAAAGGACGGAAAAAATACCGGAGTGACTGGACGAAAATTCTATGAACTTGGTTTCAGAGATGCTTTCCTTGCACATGATAATGGCAGGTCTTTCTCTTATGGAAATGTTAATTGGGATAAGAATACTGATGAACCTAAGGATGGCGACTACGATTATAATGGAGTATTTACCAATAACATAGCCCGTGCGTGCGCAAAATACCGTCGTGAATACGAAGCTGACAAGAAAGACAAGAATAATACAGCCATTAATTTCCCTATCTTGAGATATTCGGATGTACTACTTATGATTGCAGAAGCCGAGAATGAATTGAACGGTCCTACAAATGCATACGCTTATCTTAACGAAGTAAGAGAACGTGCCGGGGCAGACAAGGTGGAGGAAGGCTCGCTTGACAAGATCAGCTTCCGGCAGATGGTAAAGGATGAAAGAGGACGTGAATTGTGTTTCGAATATACCCGCCGTTTCGACCTGATACGTTGGGGAGAATATGTTGAAAACATGAACGCTCTTTACAACTCTGCGCGTGCGGGAGGTGAGTGGAATCAAGGACCAACAAACGTATATACTTATTTCAATATTTCGGATACGTATAATTATTATCCGATACCTGATGCAGAGACTGCCGTAAACAAGGCAATCACTGATAATAATCCGGGATGGTAATTTATTGATAAAGAATAAAACCTATATTAAATGAAAACATATAGCATATATACAATTCTAATTTCAGCATTGGTCATGACTTCATGCAACAAGGAAATGACTAAGGGACTTGAGGACGTTAGTGTAAGTGTTACACCTGGTGCCAATGTTACTGTGGACGGACTGACGGTTACAGTGAATAGGGGTGAACCTGTGGTGTTCAATATAAACGGAGAACCTGATTTCGTTACTTTTTATAGTGGAGAGACAGGTCATCAATATACATATAAAGACAGGTATGAGACTCAAGTGGAAGATATTTTATCATCGAAGCTGAAGTTTAATATCTATCAGGAAGGTGCATCGTATTCCGATGAAAGATATAACAATACAATTGATGTGTTCTATACATTTACAGACGCAGCTTTAGGTCAGGAAGGTTTTCCGGGATTGTCAAAAACTGATTTTGACGCGGATTCCACTTTAGTGGCTGATTTCTATAAGAATGGTAAATGGATTCCGGTGAGGGATCATACAGATTATGACAATCTTGCGCTTAACGTGGTTGAGGCGTTGAAAGTAGAGCTAGATGTGAAGAATATGATTGGTAAGAATCTGGTGGTTGCTGTGGCGTATAATGCTGATGAGCGTAAAAACCCTTCTACTGCCGGAGCTTCTGCAACAAACCAACCTAAGTATTATTTTGACTCGATGTGTATAGAGAATGTATTGAGAAATAATTCTGTTACTACACAATATGCAGGTAATTTCATGTTTACCGCACTGAACTTCAATCACAATTATCTTTATGAGAAATCAATAAAGAATGAAGAAACAGATGAAAAGGGAAATGACTGGACTAGTGTTTCAACCTATTTACCAGAGAATTTGGCTTATGGAACGGTAACGGCTAATGTCCCTGGCTTGTGGAATATGTCTAGTGTGGCAAATGGCGGCTTCTTCATACAGGGTACAGGTAGTACCTATGAATGGAAAACAGCTTGGCTTGTGTCGGATCCAATCAATATCTTGGCATGTGATCCTGATAAAGGTGAAAACGTGAAGAATTTGTCGCAGGATTTACCGACATATACTTATACTTACAATAATGTTGGTACGTATAAGGCGACATTTGTATTTAATAATGTAAATTACAAACACGATGCGAATAAAATCATCAATGTAGTTATAAATGTAAAATGATAAAAATAGATATTATGAAAACCTTTAAATTTTTAATGCCTTTCATGCTGGCTGTTTTGGTCTTCGCCGGCTGTGATACTGACGATTTGAGAAACGACATTGATGAACTGAAGAATCGTGTCGAGAGCCTTGAAGCGCAAGTCGCTTCCATTAATGAAAACATGAATGCGCTAAGGGTGCTTATTGACGGAAATAAAACAATCTCTTCATATACGTATGATGAAACTACAGGCGCATATACGCTGACTTTGAGTGACGGTAGTGTGATAACACTCACTCAGGGTGTGACAGGCACGGTAAATTATCCGTCTATAGGTATAGATGAAAACGGATATTGGACTGTAAATGGAGAATCTTTAGGTCAGCAGGCTGTTGGTCAGAACGGAGCTACTCCGGAATTCAGAATTGAAGAAAGTACTAACTACTGGCAGGTAAAGTTTGGTACAGGTGAATGGCAGTATGTTGTTAATTCAAATGGTGATAAGGTTCAGGCTACTACAGAGACAATAAACAACGGTGATCAGTTCTTTAAAAGCGTAGAGGTAAAAGACGGTTATCTGGTAGTGGTTTTGAATGATGAGAATTCTCAAACATTGAAAATGCCTATTGTTGACGGACTGACATGCGAAATTATAACAGAAGGTGTATCAGGCTTTGACGGCAATGTTCTTTTTGTTGCTGCAGGAGCTACTGTTAAACTTAATGTAAACATAAGCGGAGACAATTCTATAGTAACTGCACCTAATGGATGGATTGCCACTTTAAGCGAACCGGTTGATGGTAAAGCTGAACTGTCACTGACAGCTCCGGCTTCTGCTTCAACATTTACAAGAGCGACCGCTGACAATACCAAGGATGTTGTCGTTCAGGCAAATAAAGGAATCAATTGGGCTGTAGATAAGATTCAGGTTGAGATAGGCGATGGTGAACAAGGTGATGATGGTGATGCAGATGAGGTTACAAGTTATTATGAGAAGTATAATAATGGCGAGACATTTGAGATTGCAGGAGTACAGATTAATAATCAACTTTATCCGGATGCCATATATGTTGAAGGAAATGTTGATCTTACTAGTGATAATACTATCTATTTTGTAAAGCCTGGTCAGGATATTAAGCTTAATTATGTTTCTACAAGTTCTAATTTGGGTAATACTATCATTATTGGTGATAATTCATCGCAGAAGTCTTCTTTCGTAATAAATGGTCAGTATATAAAGCTAAAAGAAGTAGATGCTGAGAATAAATCTTTATTCTTATGTTATAACGTTGAAATTACGGCTAATCAGGCTAATTATTCAATGATAAACTATGGACATATGAAGAAAGTTATTTTTGATAAGTGTGTTTTTAAATTGAATCCCACTCAGCCATTTTATTCGAATGGTTCTTCAAAGCCTGAGCAAATAGATAGGTACATAGATGAATTTGTTATATCTAATTCTGTGTTGGATTTTGCTGGATGTACCAAGAGCTTTTTTGTTGCTGATGGTCTTGCTTATCCACAATTTGGAATTATACTTAAAAATAACATCTTTTATAGTAGTGGTGAAGATTATATAACGAGATTGTTTTCGTTAAAACTTTCAACAGCTAGCTTTACGATGGAAAATAATACGTTCTATAAGGTGACATCTGCTACTAATGCATACTTTTTTTCTGCTAAATTGTCAAGCGTTATAGCTAAAAATAATATTTTCTATTCAGAAAAATTTACGGCAAATAATTTGATACTTAAAGCTAGTACAAGTGATTCTAAATTTGATTTTACTGGAGTTGCTTGTCAAGTGGAAAATAATGTTGGCGTTAAAGGTGAATTTGCATCAGGAAGCGAGACTAAAACAAGTATCTGGCAAGTATTTTATGGTGGAAGCAAACCTGATGGATGTACAGAAATTACTAATCTGAAAGTTGGAGAGTCGCCTTTCGATGTAGTTGATGTGCAATCTTTGACTTTCAAGCCTAAGGCTGAGTATTCCGGTTATGGAGCAACAATAAAATAAGAGATTGAACCATGAAGAAATTATTTATTTACATATTAAGTATATTTTCTGTCGTCGCATTTTATTCTTGTGACGACAGGGAAGACATCCGCAATGATATCAACGACCTGATATCTCGTCTGGATAAATTGCAGCCGGAACTGGATAAACTGAATGCTTACGTAGCCAATTATCAGGATCTGTTGAATGGACAAATCCTAATTTTGGGTTACAGCGTGAATGAAGAAACCGGTGATTACGTTCTTGAATTGAGTAATGGGGAAAGAATGACAATTTATAGTGGCAAGCCATCAGAACCGCTTCCTGTAGTATCAATAGGTGAAGACGGATTCTGGTATTATACCATGAATGGTGAGGAAACCAAACCATTGGTTGATAGTGAAGGGAACCAGATAAGCTCTAAGCCTGAAAACGGAATGACTCCTGAGTTCAGAATCAATTCAGAAGGAATGTGGGAATATCGATTCGGTGATGGTGAATGGACTGGTGGTATTGGTATGGCAGATCCTTCTCTTGTAGATTTTAGCTATTCTTTGTTTGATGAGGTTGTCGTAAACGGTTCAGAAACACTTACATTGAAGTGGAAAAATAACGGCGAGACAATGGAATGCAATATTCCTTTATATGGAGGATTGGCATTGACTATTGAGCGTAATATTGAGGGTGATCCGCAAGAATTTCATTTAAATGAAACAAAAATATTTGATATAGAACAGGAAGGAGTTGAAAATATCGTTATTGAAACTATCGGTTGGAAAATCAAGATTGATGAAAAATTGCTAACCATACAGGCTCCTTCGACTAATAACAGAAACGAGGCATATACTGAGAACATAATTATAAAGATATTCTCAAAAGAAGGATATTGCAGACTGGTTACTATGCCTGTAAAACTCCTTACAACAGGATTGTATGATGGAGCTGCCGAGGCATGGAATAAATTCGTCAATAAATCTGCTGATAATGTACTCCTTGACTTTTCATATGCTGGATATATGCATGGTAGTGTAGCACCACCGGATGTAAATAATTTGACAGGTTATACTACAGTAAATATTAAAGAGTATAAGGAGCAGAATGGTATAGAAAGCGATAGAGTTGCGTTAAATAGTCTTTTGTACGATTACAAATTGGTTCGTAAATGTCCAGGTAAGGAGGATAATAGTAATTCGAATTCCAATGCAAAACTAGTTGTTTACTTTCCTGAAGGTGAATATGTGCTGCAAGATGGTTCGGAAGATACTGCATTCCCGGAAATTTATGGCGGAAATTTTGTAATCAAAGGCGCAGGTACAGCGCTTACAAAAATCAAAATGACAGGTTTGAATGATAATTTGAAAGCCCCCTTGCTTAATATAAAGCATACAAATAGTCCTACAAATGTAAACAATTCTCCTCTTTTGGCTACAGTTAATGCTAATGCAACGAAGGGTGAATTTACGGTAAAGGTAGATAATACTGCTGGAATTACATCAGGTAAATGGGTACAATTGAGATTGAGAAGTGGAAATCGTGAACTGATAACATCAGAATTGGGCGGTATCACTCCAGGCAATGCTTGGTCAATAAATACCCAGCCTGCTGTGGTGACTTCTGGTAATGAAGACACAAATGGAGTACGTATAATGGAATTCCATCAGGTAAAATCCGTCGGAAATGGTACTGTTACTTTTGAGGAACCAATAATGCATGATATTAATATCGCTTATAATGATTGTGGAGGATGGCAAATAAGAGAATACAAGTATTTTGAGAATGTCGGAATTGAAGATTTGACTTTTGAAGGAAATTGTATAACTCCATATTATCATCACGGACCAAGCGGGGAGAATAGACCGAAAGAGTGGGTGTATGATGAAGGTTACAGACCTTTACAGTTGAATAGAGTAGTTAATTCTTGGGTTAGGAATGTTAATTTCGTGAGTGTGAGTGAGGCTGTTACTTTTGAAGAATCGGCTAACTGTTCAGCTTATAATGTTCAAATAACAGGTAATAGAGGGCATTCTGCTGTAAGAGCGCAAGGATCAAGTCGTGTTTTTATCGGCAAAGTTATGGATAGTAGTTCTGACGATCGTGGAAACGGACAATGGCACGGATGTGGAGTTTCCAAACCTAGTGTAGGAACAGTGATATGGAATTCTACATGGGGTATAGATGCTTGCTTTGAATCGCATGCATCACAACCACGCGCAACATTATTTGATAATTGTAGTGGAGGTCTTGTTAAATATCATGCGGGTGGTGCTGAAACCGAAAATCCTAATCATTTGGCCGGCTTGACTTTATGGAACCTGAATGTTACAGGAACAACGGATGAAAAAGGGCAAAATTTTGCTACAGATTTTAATTGGTGGTCTAATGGTGATATTTGGTGGAAAATTTATCCACCTATTGTGGTAGGTGTACATGGACAAAGTGTGACTTTTGCAGATCCGGATACACAGATGACTTACTGTGAAGGCTTAGGAACTGTCGTAACACCTGAATCTTTATATGAAGCACAGTTGTATAAAAGACTCGGTTCTGTTCCTACTTGGCTGAACTCACTTAAATAATAGGATAATATATACGATTATGAATAAGAACTTTTCGATTCTTATCAGTCGTACAGCATTTGTCTTTGCTCTTCTGGTTATTGCCATGGGGTGCAAAGACGATGTTGTTAATGACGGTGAAGGTCCTGAAGACAATGTGCAGACACTGTATCAGGATAAGGTGGATTATATGAATACTGATGCTTCTATAATAAGTCAATTGGTTAAGGGAGAATTGGAAGTGACATCTACGTGGGTGGACGATAAAGGTAATCGCTCGCTACAATTCTCAAACCAACAGCTTACTATAGTGTATGCCACTGCAAACTATGAGAAGATGAAGACCATACCTTTACTAGGAGTGGATGAGATTGGTAATTGGGTTTATGACTATTATGGAGAAATTTTGTCATTGAAAGATATAAATGGTAATCCCATTTCTGTAAAAGATGGAGCTGTTCCTACATTGAGACTGAATAAGACAGGTTACTGGGAATATACATTAGATGGAAAAACGTGGGCAAGACTAAGTGACAAGATGGTTGGCAAGATAGAGAATGCCGAAAGAGGTTCGTATTCACTGTTTAATTCTGCTACCATGTCTTATGACTCAACTTCTATGACTTTAGCACTTAAAACGGGAGGAAAATCATTTACGGTCACCGTAAGGGATATGAAAACGACTGAAGCATGGAACAAATTTAATGCTGATGCTGAGGATAATATTCTTCTTGATTTCTCGTATGCCGGATACAAGCATGGAGAGGAGACGGCACCTGATGGTAGATCCTGGGGATTTTACGAGGAGAATATTAAGAACTATATGAAATCAGGTTCTAATTATGCAAGAGATGCTTTGAATGAGATATTGGCTAAATATAATTTGGACAAATCAAGCGGAAATTCTAACGCTAAAGTTCTGATATATTTTCCTGAAGGCGATTATGTGTTGCATAATAATAGTGACAATACAAAGGACGATTCAAAAACAAATGGTGATGAAGATGAATTAGGGAATAATACAAGTCACAGTATTGATATATTCGGAGGTAATGTTATCATTAAAGGTGCAGGTAGGGATAAAACACGACTTATAATGGATACACCAAACTTGCCAAACAATGATGCTATGTATTCGTCACCTGTAATGATTTCTATCAAGAGAAATGCATGGTTGGCTGGAGATAATGAATTGACCAAGGTCTCTGATGTGACAGCTGATGCTAAAAAGGGTACTTATACTATTGAAGTAGCTACTCCTGATATATTCTCAGTAGGTGAATATGTCTGTCTGTATTTACATGACAATAATCATGAATTGGTAACGAAGGAACTTTTGCCATATAAGTGGGAAAGTACGATGACAAATATTGCAGAAACTGGCGTTCAGATTGAGGATTATCATCAGATTGTTGCTAAAGATGGAAAGAAAATAACTTTCAAGGAGCCTATCATGCATGAGGTAGAAGAAAAATATAATTGGATGTTGAAGAAGTATTTCTACTATGAAAATGTAGGTATAGAAGATCTGACTTTTGTAGGTCATGCAAAGGCGGATTTCGGCCATCATGATGATTGGGAGGATGATGGAGCCTATAAGCCAGTGAACTTCATGCGTCTGGTAAATTCGTGGATACGCCGTGTAGATTTCAAGGATGTAAGTGAGGCAGCTTCTATAATATCAAGTGCAAATGTTTCTGTTTATGATGTAAATATTCTTGGAAATAGAGGACATGCTGCGATACGTTCGCAAGGATCTAGCCGTGTGTTCATAGGAAAAGTAACTGATAGGACAACTGGTCCGTTGGCTGATTCTCCTTATACTGTTACTGAAGGGGCAGGTCAGTATCATGCGTGCGGAGTATCAAAACCAAGCATGGGAGCAGTGATATGGAACGTGTATTGGGGTGATGATGCTTGTTTCGAAGCTCATGCCACACAACCGAGGGCAACGTTGATAGATATGTGTAAAGGTGGTTTTGTGCAGTCGCGTCAAGGTGGTGATGCAGATCAAGTGCCTAACCATCTCAATGACTTAACAATATGGAACATGTGTTCTACCAGAACAAAGCTTGGTGGAAACGGAAATCTTCCTGTGAACGGAGAATTTGACTGGTGGCGGGATGGATGGAAATATTGGAAAATTTTACCTCCTATAATTGTTGGTTTTCATGGAGAACCAATTAAATTTGTCGATGAGCAAGTGAAACTTGACGAAAGCAATGGAGTGCCTGTATTACCGGAATCGCTTTATGAAGCACAACTCTTAAAGCGTTTAGGATATGTGCCAGCATGGCTTCTGGAATTGAAATAATTTTTAAATTTTATATCATGAAACTGAAAAGAAATATCATCTTTACTTTCTTGCTGGGAGCAGGAATGCCTGTGTGTTATTCGCCGGTGATGGCAATACCAGTGACAGAATATGTGCAGTCTGTAGAACAGAATACAGACGAAGTAAAACTGAAAGAGTTGCAGGAATTCAGAAAAAAATACAAATTGGCTGATCCGAAAGCTTCGACAAATGAACTGAAATCTGCACAGATGGCACTCAAGATGCTCATGCTGCAGCGTACGGGAGACTATACTGTAACAGGAGCCGATCTTTGGGGTGATAAGGTGACAAATCAGCATCTTAGAGACGTAGCCAAGAATGTCCGTATATTGTCGTATGGAGCATTGACATTGGGAAAATCAGGTAAGGCTGACTTGGATTTGTATCTTGATTTCCTCTTTACTCATAATTTTTTCATGAGGATGCCAAAGCTGGTATATAGTAATTACAGCGATGTAAGAAAAATACCGACAGATCTGATGAGTGCACTTCCTGTTCTGGATGATGTGCGTAAGGCAAAAGTAATAGCAGCCGTACAGAAACTGCTTGAAGTGGATATTATACGTAAGGGGGATAAGGCAATCCTTAATTGGATAAGCTCTGACTATATTTTCAATGTTGTACCATACGTATTTAATCTGGCTATTGCCAATCCGGACGATCAGCAGGCGATACAGGATTTGCAGTTATTGTCAGGCTTTTTGAGGGTGTGTACAAGATATAATGTCGGTAACAAGGATATATTGAAGCCTGATGGTACAGGTTTCCATCATAATGCACATTATAATGGATATATGTACTCGTATAGAACATGGGTGGAATATTTCTATCGTTTCAAAGGTACATCGTTAAAGATAGACAGAAAATCATACGAAAGATTGAAGTTTGCAATTGAAACCATTTATATGACTGCTGTCCGCGCGGATGGAGATAAAGACCGTATTTATGCTTGCAGTATGGCAGGACGTCATCCTTTCTACAGCATTGAAGTGCCCTTTACGCAAAAACTTTTTGAACAGTTGATTGAAATAGGTGCTGATGTTTATGGAACTGAAATAGATGAGGAACTCGCTGCATATTATAACTATTTCTTTAAGTCAGATAAGTATAAGCTCCCGGCAAAAGATGCCAATGGCTTTTATCAGTATAACTATAGTGCTGCCGGTGTGTACAGACAACCGGGATGGGTGGCTGTGATGAGATGTCCAACACAGATGCTGTGGACCGGCGAGGTATATAACAAGACTAACCGTTTCGGAAGATATCAGGGACACGGTACGTTGGAGGTATTGTACGAGGGGGGACTTGAAGCTACAGGATATCCTTCAAAAAATGAAAATAAGGGAGCAGGATGGGACTGGAATATGATGCCTGGAAGTACTACTGTGCATTATACCGATTGGGCAGAGATGATGCCTTATAAGAACGATAAGGATAGATTCGACCAAAAGGCGAAGACTACTAACTTTGCAGGTGCGGTATCGATGAAAGAGTATGGTTTGTATGCGGCTGCCTTCGATCAGGGTGATCATTGGGGAAGCCAAAGGTTTGTACCTACTAATCTTACTTTCTGTAAGTCTGTTCTTGCTATTGACGGAATGTTGTTCAGTGTAGGTAATGGTATCTCTGCAAAGGGAGATTATTCGGATGATATGATAACGGCAACTAATCTTTTCCAGACTATAGTAACTAAGAAATATAACAAACTCATGGTGAATGGTAAGTCTTTGTCGAACGGAAGCAATAAGACTATACCTTCCGGTGAACCGCTGACCCTCATCAATCCTGTATCTACAGGTTTCTTTGTTCCTGCCGGACATGATGAAGTTAAGGTTGTATATGATAAGCAGGAGACACCCTCTTCGCAAGGACTTGCTGCAAAGCCGGCTACTGAGGTCGCTGCAAAGGCTTATATTAACCATGGAGTAAAACCTGAAAAGAAATCTTATTCTTTCGTTGTAGTGCCTGCGGCAGATGAGGATAAGATGAAGGAAGTGGCAGACAAGCAAACAAAAGGTGAGTTGTTCAGTATTGTTGAAATGCAGGATTCACTGCATATAATTAAATATGCTCCAAAGAATGTACTGGCTTATTCGTTCTTTACTCCTGCCAAGGGGTTGAATGCCGGTGAGGTTATTTCATCTGCTACTGAACTTTTGTTGATAGAGGAGAAACAATCAGACGGTAGTCTGGTACTTGCTATCTCAAATCCTAATTTACGCCCGAAGATGCTAAATAAGAAAGACTGGAGAGAAATGCCTACTCCTGCTTTCATCGAGCTGAAAGGAACCTGGCAGGCTGAAGGTAATGTACAAGGTGTTTTCTTGAAAACTATGGAAAATGGTAATACAGAACTTTCATGCTTGTTGCGTAATGGCTTGCCTGTGCATGTGAAATTGAAAAAAATGTAGCAATAAAACGATATTGAATATCGAATAAATAAGTGCTTTTAAAAACGCCTTGACATTTAAAAAACGTCAAGGTGTTTTTTTATGTATCAAACTTCATTTTTCGTTTTTTCCTTTTCTATAAGTTAGTGGACTTATATTATAGATATCCTTAAAACATTTTGAAAAATACCTTGGTGAACTGAAACCAATTTTTTCTGCAATCTCTGTTATGTTTAACTCAGGATTATTCCGTAGAAGATAGGCTCCTTTCTTTAGACGTATACTAATTATAAAGTCATTCGGCGTCTGTCCTGAAATAGCTTTTATTTTAGCAAATAAGTTAGTTCTGGCCATGCCCATTTCTCTGGCAAATGTGTTCATGTTAAAATCAGTATTGCTAATGTTTGCTTCAATAATAGATATTGCTTTGTCAAGTATCTCTTTATCTATTTTATTGCTGGCAAGCATTTGTACTGTCGTTTCCGGCTTATGGCTGAATTTTTCTTGAAGAAGAATACGTGAGTTGACAAGATTGTTACATCTTGATATCAGCAATTGGGTATTGAACGGCTTTGTGATATAGTCGTCGGCTCCAGTCCTAAGACCTTCTATGTATTGGTCTATCGCATTCTGTGCGGTTAATAGGACTACAGGTATATGACTTGTGGCAGGATTGGACTTGATTCTCTTGCATAGCTCTTTTCCATCCATTCCCGGCATCATTACGTCGGTTATTACAATGTCCGGCATAGTAACTTCTATTTCAGATATCGCGCTTTCTGCTGTGGCAAATGAACGGATGTAATAGAACGGAGACAGAATTTCTTTCAGCATGGCACGTATTTGTTCATTGTCCTCGACGATGAACATTTGTGGCTTGCTTTGTAGTTTTGATGAAATTTCAGCTATCTCTGTTGTGCTTTCCGATTGTTCTGATTGAATAATAGGGGTAGGAGAGTTAAATACAGGAGGAGAGTAATCGGTAGGTTGTGAGAAAATGATTTCACTTTTTGAAAAATGTGCCTTACCTAGTGGAAGGCTAATACTGAAAGTTGAGCCTTCTCCTTCCTTACTGTTTACTTTAATATTTCCATGGTGCATGTCTATTATTGTCTTCACAAAGGCCAGGCCTATACCAGAACCTGTTGTTCCAGGTATTGAGCTGTTAGAATCTTCTACCTGATAAAAGATATCAAATATCTTGTCAATATCTTTAGCAGGTATTCCTTTACCGTTGTCTGATATTGATATTATAGCGTTTTTATTGTCTTTCTTTACTTCTATAGATATCTTGCCTCCATTGCCGGTACTTTTAATTGCGTTGAAAAGGAGGTTGTTTATAACTTTCTGAAAATGTTTGGGGTCGAACCATAGGTCCAGACTTTCATACTCTGTACTGAACTCAATGGTTATATTGTTCTTGGAAGCATAATCGCTGAACAGAATATAATTTTCTCTAACGAAATGTATGATGTCGTTATGGCATACCTGTAGTTTTAGATGTCCCATCTCATGCTTCCTGTAGTCGAGCAGTTCGGTGATTAGTTCACGCAGTTGCATGCAGTTGTGGTATGCTATTGAAAGTTTGTTGTATGTTTGATTGGTAAATCTGTTGTTTTGTATAAGAGTTTCTATTTGTGATATTATAAGTGTAAGCGGTGTGCGGAATTCATGCGATATGTTAGTGAAGAGTTTAAGTTGTGCCTGATTTTCTTTTTTTATGTTTTCGGCATGCTTTTGTTCTAATTTCAATGATTCGGACAGGCGTAAACGAGTTATATAAATACTGATGATATACCATAATAACAATGCAGCCGATAGTGTGTAGATTATATATGCTATCGGTGTTTTATAGAATGGAGTCTTGATTTTTATATCAATTCTTATAGGTTTACATATGGATGTATCTTCGTTCTGAGCTTTTATTATCAGTGTATATGAGCCAGGACTCAGGTTTGTATATGTTATTTCATTGGAATTTCTGACTTCGTTCCATTGTTCGGAAAATCCTTCAAGTTTGTATATTATTTTATCTTTGTTTTCCGGTATATGATTGGTTACGGCAAAATCAATGCTGAATATATTTTCCTTGTGCGACAATGTAATTTGTCTGGTATAATTCAGTGATTCTTTAAGAATACCGGTTTTATCTCCTACATTTATGTAGTTGCCGTTAACAACTAGGCCGGTGAGTATAATGCTGTAAGGCTTATGCTTAAGAAACAGGTCTTTCTCATAAAACGATACCATATTTCGTATTCCTCCTAAGAATACTTCACCATCTGAGGCTATATATAATGCGTTTTCATTGACCGCATCTATAGGAAAACCATTTTTGGAATTATAATTGTAGAATATCTTTTTTTCTTTGTCGAAGATTGAGAAACCATCAGTCGTGATAAGCAATAAGTTTCCGGTTACCGGCGATTCACAGGCCTGGTATATGCAATCATTTGCCAGATTGTTGTTTTGTTTGTCGAAATTCCTGAAGCTGTCAGTTTCGGGTATATACAAGTCAAGACCACAACCGGATGTACATATCCATATATTGTTCTTGCTGTCTGTTATTATGTTATTTATATTATTACTGCTGATGCTTCCCTCCCGTGTTGTATCATTACGGTAATTCTTTACATTAGATGATGACATGTTATAGACATATACTCCTTCTCCTGTCGCCGCAATCCACAGGTTATTATTATTATCAAGCGTAACATCGGCTACCATTCCTAAGGATTTCCCGTTAGGAAGATTGCGCAGTATATGCCTGCATTTGCCACTTTCCTTTTCCATAATACATATTCCGTTTTGAGTGGCTATGATCAGACTGTCTGAGGTGTAAGGCTCAATGTCTCTTATGATATTTGACGGGAGAGAGGTTTCGTTACCACTGTGATGCATATATAGGGTTATACGTCCGGTCTTGATGTCGTATTTGTTCAGCCCTCCGGTGTGAGTCCCTATCCAAAGTGTGTTTTGGTCTTCATCGTAATATAATGATTTGACATTATTGTGTGAAAGTGAATTTGATGGACCTGATATTCCTTTCGGCCATTCTATGGTTCTGCTAGTTCTGTCAAGAAGATTTACTCCACCACCTTCGGTTGCAATCCAGATTTTACCGTCTTTGTTTTCTGTCATTCTTCCTATTACCGGACTACTTAATCCTTTTCCTTCTTCTTTTGAATAATAGTATCTTCTATAGATTGAGTATTCGGGATTAACATAGTTGACTCCTCCAAAATATGTTCCAATCCAAAGGGTACCTTGGGCGTCTTTTTCTATACACCATACGGATGAATCTGTTAGGTCATGGTCTGTCTCGCCAGAAGAATAGTGGATAAATTCACTGTTTGTCCTGTCGTATTTGTCTATGCCGTTGGAAGTCCCAATCCAGATATTCCCTTGGTTATCCTGACATATTGCTCTAACAAAGTCAGATGATATTGACCTCTTGATATCGCTGGTTTTATAGTTGTTTATTTCCCCATCCTTTTTTATGGTATAAAGCCCGTTCTCCCAGCTCCCAATCCATAAAGTCTTTTCTTGGTCAATATACATTTTGGTGATATTGCCGTGTTCTATTACGTGTTTTGTTGTAGAATTTTGTGTGTCGTATTTGAATACTCCATATGATGGTGTTCCAATCCACATGTTCCCTTCGTCGTCAACGATGAGGGAGTTTATAGTTTTAATCGAATTGTCTGGAAGTGTATAAAATGTTTCGAATGAACCATTGTCGTTATAGGTTAGTATTGAATTACCTATTGTAATATAAAGTTTGTCTCTATAGTAAATACAGCCTATTTTGTCTTCTTTTAATATTTTGAATCTTTGTGTCATGATATTCAGTTCACTGACACAGTCGGGGCTCAATATATAAACCTTTCCATCTTTGCTTCCCGTTACTTGTAATATAATATTTGAAGGCAGGCTGTTTGGATCGGACTTTTCTTTATTAATTGTGTGTATTTTTTGACCATCGTATATGTTTAGACCTACTCTTGTTCCAATCCATAGGATTCCGAATTCATCTACATAAATACTGTTTACGGAAAGTTGTGATAACCCCTCTTTGGTAGTGAGATGATTGAATGCTACAGATTGAGATGATGCTGTAACTGAATAGAACAATGACAGCAGAAAAATGTATAGATATGGAAGGTTTAAATAATTCATAGGCACTATGTTATATGGCAAATGTAACGATTTTTTTTGTTAGTCGGCATATAACTTTTTATATTCTTTTCTTGTATGGCTATATTATTTGTCATATATTTGTCCTGATATTAATTCTATAAATTATAAATTATCATGGAAAACGAAAATAAAAATAATCAGCTACAGATAGAACTGAAAGAAGATGTAGCAAAAGGTACTTATGCCAATCTGGCTATTATAACACATTCAACTTCAGAATTCATAATAGATTTTGTTTCTGTATTGCCTGGTTTGCCAAAAGCAGGAGTACAATCAAGAATAGTCATGACTCCTGAAAATGCCAAAAGACTCATGTATGCCCTTCAGGATAATATGATTAAATATGAACGTAATTTTGGTACAGTGAAAATGCCGGAAGAACGTAATGCAAATAATGAAAATGGAGGAAAAACTTTTGTTCCGCCATTGAGCGATTTTAAAGGTGAAGCTTAAAAAAGAATAAAAAATGTTTAATTAGGTCCGATTTGCCGTTATTTATGCAAATCGGGCCTTTTTTATTATTAAAAGTGTTTGTGTATTAAAAACTTATTCGTACCTTTGCAACCCGAAATATGTAGTTTCGCTTTAGGATTGGAATTTGAATAAACAATAATATAAATTTAAAAATCAAACAAAATGCCTACTATTCAACAATTAGTAAGAAAAGGAAGAACGGTTTTGGTTGAGAAAAGTAAATCACCAGCGCTTGATTCATGTCCTCAGAGACGTGGTGTTTGCGTTCGTGTTTATACTACAACTCCGAAAAAACCTAACTCAGCAATGCGTAAAGTTGCTCGTGTGCGTCTGACAAACTCTAAGGAAGTTAACTCTTATATCCCAGGAGAAGGACACAACTTGCAGGAACACTCAATCGTATTGGTACGTGGTGGTCGTGTGAAAGACCTTCCAGGTGTACGTTATCACATCGTTCGCGGTACATTGGATACTGCAGGTGTAGCAGGTCGTACACAGAGACGTTCTAAATATGGTGCAAAACGTCCAAAACCAGGACAGGCTCCAGCGGCTAAAGGTAAAAAATAATATTAGCTGAGTACAATCCTTTTAAGTAAAGACTTTATTAATTTCGTTTTGGTTTGTTGGAAAAGCTTTAAGGTTGAGTAAATATCTCGGAGGAGATGTTGAAGCGAACAGAGGTGCAGCCCCAAACTAAACATAAATTGTCAAACAAAATGAGAAAAGCAAAACCAAAAAAACGTGTGATCCTTCCGGATCCAGTATTTAATGATCAGAAGGTTTCTAAATTCGTTAACCATCTGATGTATGATGGAAAGAAGAATACTTCTTATGAAATCTTTTATGGTGCTCTTAATGTAGTTGGCACTAAATTGCCTGCAGATGAAACTTCTGCTCTAGATGTATGGAAAAAGGCTCTTGATAATGTGACTCCACAGCTTGAAGTTAAATCACGCCGTATCGGTGGTGCAACTTTCCAGGTTCCAACTGAAATTCGTCCTGAACGTAAGGAGTCAATCTCAATGAAGAACTTGATATTGTTTGCTCGTAAACGTGGTGGAAAGTGTATGGCTGATAAATTGGCTGCTGAAATCCTTGATGCTTACAACGAGCAGGGTGGTGCATTCAAGCGTAAAGAAGATATGCATCGTATGGCTGAAGCTAACCGTGCATTTGCGCATTTCAGATTTTAATCAAGTAATAATTTAATAACTAGTAATTAAAATGGCTAAACAAGATTTGCACTTGACCCGTAATATCGGTATCATGGCTCACATCGATGCCGGTAAAACAACAACTTCTGAACGTATATTGTTCTACACAGGTCTTACTCACAAAATCGGTGAGGTTCATGACGGTGCTGCAACAATGGACTGGATGGAGCAGGAACAGGAACGTGGTATTACAATTACTTCTGCAGCAACTACAACTCGTTGGAAATATGCAGGTAATACATACAAGATAAACCTTATTGACACTCCGGGACACGTTGACTTCACTGCTGAGGTTGAACGTTCATTGCGTGTTCTTGACGGTGCTGTTGCAGCTTATTGTGCTGTAGGTGGTGTTGAGCCACAGTCAGAAACAGTATGGCGTCAGGCTGATAAGTACAATGTACCACGTATCGGTTATGTTAACAAAATGGACCGTTCTGGTGCTGACTTCTTCGAAGTAGTTCGTCAGATGAAGGATGTATTGGGTGCTAATCCATGTCCGGTGGTTATTCCTATTGGTGCTGAAGAGAACTTTAAAGGTGTAGTTGATCTTATCAAGATGAAAGCTATCTTGTGGCACGATGAAACAATGGGCGCTGACTATGATATAGAAGAAATCCCAGCTAACCTTGTTGATGAAGCTCAGGAATGGAGAGACAAGATGCTTGAAAAAGTAGCAGAGTTCGACGAAGCGCTTATGGAGAAGTATTTTGATGATCCTTCTACTATCACAGAAGAAGAAATCTTACGTGCTCTCCGTGCCGGAACATTGAAAATGGATATCGTTCCTATGTTCTGCGGTTCTTCATTCAAGAATAAAGGTGTACAGACTCTTCTTGACTATGTTTGCGCTTTCTTGCCTTCTCCTCTAGATACTCCAAACATTGTTGGTACAAACCCAACTACTGGTGCTGAAGAAGATCGTAAACCAGATGAAGATGAAAAGACTTCTGCTTTGGCGTTTAAGATTGCAACTGACCCATACGTTGGTCGTTTGACTTTCTTCCGCGTTTACTCAGGTAAGATTGAAGCCGGTTCATATATCTTTAACTCTCGTTCAGGCAAGAAAGAACGTGTATCTCGTCTGTTCCAGATGCACTCAAACAAGCAGAACCCAGTTGAAGTAATCAGCGCTGGTGATATAGGTGCAGGTGTTGGTTTCAAAGATATCCGTACAGGTGATACTTTGTGCGACGAAACTGCTCCAATCGTTCTTGAGTCTATGGACTTCCCTGAACCAGTTATCGGTATCGCAGTAGAACCTAAGACTCAGAAAGACCTTGACAAACTTTCTAACGGTTTGGCTAAACTTGCTGAAGAAGACCCAACATTTACTGTAAGAACTGACGAACAGACAGGTCAGACAGTTATCTCTGGTATGGGTGAGCTTCACTTGGATATCATTATCGACCGTTTGAAACGTGAATTTAAGGTTGAATGTAACCAGGGTCGTCCTCAGGTTAACTACAAGGAAGCTATTACTAAGACTGTAGAGCTTCGTGAAGTTTATAAGAAACAGTCTGGTGGTCGTGGTAAGTTTGCTGATATCATCGTAACTATCGGCCCAGTTGACGAAGATTACAAAGAAGGTGGACTTCAGTTCATCGATGAGGTTAAAGGTGGTAACGTGCCTAAGGAATTCATCCCTTCAGTACAGAAAGGTTTCCAGACTGCAATGAAGAATGGTGTGTTGGCCGGCTTCCCTCTCGATTCATTGAAGGTTGTTTTGAAGGATGGTTCATTCCACCCGGTTGACTCAGACCAGTTGTCTTTCGAAATCTGTGCAATCCAGGCTTACAAGAATGCTTGTGCTAAGGCAGGTCCGGTTTTGATGGAGCCTATCATGAAGCTTGAAGTTGTAACTCCTGAAGAAAACATGGGTGATGTTATCGGTGACTTGAACAAACGTCGTGGTCAGGTTGAAGGTATGGAATCAAGCCGTTCAGGAGCACGTATTGTAAAAGCTATGGTACCACTGGCTGAAATGTTCGGTTATGTTACTGCTTTGCGTACAATCACTTCAGGTCGTGCTACATCATCAATGTCATACGATCACCATGCACAGGTATCAAGCTCAATCGCTAAGACTGTTCTTGAAGAAGTTAAAGGTCGCGTTGATCTAGTTTAATAAATAATATCTTGAAGCCTATGAGGGCTAGCGAATGACTCTTAGCCCTCATGCTTCATCTTATCAATAATAATTAATTAAAAATTTAACAATGAGTCAGAAAATCAGAATTAAACTGAAATCTTACGATCACAACTTGGTTGATAAGTCAGCTGAAAAGATTGTAAGAACTGTGAAGGCAACAGGTGCTATCGTAAGCGGTCCTATTCCATTGCCAACTCACAAAAGAATTTTTACTGTTAACCGTTCGACTTTCGTAAACAAGAAGTCACGTGAACAGTTTGAATTGTCTTCTTATAAGAGACTTATCGACATCTATAGCTCAACTGCTAAGACAGTAGATGCTTTGATGAAGTTAGAGTTACCAAGTGGAGTAGAAGTAGAAATTAAAGTTTAATCAATTAAAATTTAACTGAAATGCCAGGATTATTAGGAAAGAAAATCGGAATGACATCCGTATTCAGTGCTGATGGTAAGAATGTACCATGCACTGTTATCGAAGCTGGTCCTTGTGTAGTTACTCAGATTAAGAGTGTAGAAAAAGATGGTTATGCTGCTGTTCAGGTAGGTTTTCAGGACAAGAAAGAAAAGCATACTACAAAGCCTTTGATGGGACACTTTAAGAAAGCTGGTGTAACTCCAAAGAGACACTTGGCCGAGTTCAAAGATTTCTCACAGGAATTGAATTTAGGAGACACTATTACTGTAGAATTGTTCAATGATTCAGCTTATGTTGACGTTATTGGTACTTCTAAGGGTAAAGGTTTCCAGGGTGTTGTAAAACGTCATGGTTTCGGCGGTGTCGGACAGACTACACACGGTCAGCATAACCGCGCACGTAAACCGGGTTCTATCGGTGCTTGTTCTTACCCAGCAAAAGTATTCAAAGGAATGCGCATGGGCGGACAAATGGGTGGTGATAGAGTGACTACTCACAACTTGCAGGTATTAAAAGTAATTCCTGAACATAACCTTCTTCTTATCAAAGGTTCAGTTCCAGGTTACAAAGGTTCAATCGTAATAATTGAGAAATAATGGAAGTTAACGTATTAAATATTAAAGGTGAAGATACTGGTAGAAAAGTAGCTCTTAACGACGCTATCTTCGGTATTACACCAAACGATCACGCTATCTATCTTGATGTTAAGCAGTACATGGCTAATCAGCGCCAGGGAACTCACAAATCAAAAGAAAGAAGCGAAATTAGCGGTTCTACTCGTAAATTGGGTCGTCAGAAAGGTGGTGGCGGTGCACGTCGCGGTGATATCAACTCTCCACTTTTGGTAGGTGGTGCTCGCGTGTTTGGTCCTAAACCACGTGATTATTGGTTCAAATTAAATAAGAAGGTTAAGGCTTTAGCACGTAAATCTGCTTTAGCTTATAAGGCTCAGAGTAACAACATCGTAGTAGTTGAAGATTTCAGTTTTGAAGCTCCAAAGACTAAAGAATTTATAAATGTTGTGAATAATCTGAAAGTGGCTGGCAAAAAGCTACTTATGGTTTTGCCGGAAGCAAATAAAAACGTATATTTGTCCGCTCGTAACTTAGAGCGTACAAACTTGGCAATTGCTTCTGCGTTAAATACTTACTCTGTATTGAATGCAGAAACTCTTGTTGTAACTGAGAGTGCATTGAAAGCTATCGAGGAAACCTTAGTTAAATAATTAAAGGAGGCTTAGTAAAATGGGAATTATTATTAAACCGTTAGTAACAGAAAAAATGACAGCTATAACTGAAAAGTTCAATCGTTTCGGTTTTATTGTGCGTCCTGATGCTAACAAATTAGAGATTAAGAGTGAAATCGAAGCTTTGTATAACGTAACAGTTCTTAATGTTAACACTATCCGTTATGCTGGTAAGAACAAGAGCCGTTATACTAAATCTGGCCTGATTAAAGGTCGTACTAATGCTTACAAAAAAGCAATAGTGACATTGAAAGAAGGCGATACTATTGATTTTTATAGCAATATTTAATAAATAAGATGGCAGTACGTAAATTTAAGCCCACAACACCGGGGCAGAGACACAAAATTATTGGTACTTTTGAAGAAATTACTGCATCGGTACCAGAAAAATCTCTTGTATGTGGAAAGCGTTCTACTGGTGGTCGTAACCACGTTGGTAAAATGACAATGCGCTATATCGGCGGTGGTCATAAGAGAAAATTCCGTTTCATCGACTTCAAGAGAAATAAAGACGGTGTTCCAGCAGTAGTTAAGACAATAGAGTACGATCCAAACCGTTCGGCTCGTATCGCTTTGTTGTTCTACGCTGATGGAGAAAAGAGATATATTATTGCTCCTAATGGATTGCAAGTTGGCAGCACTTTGATGTCTGGAGCGACTGCAGCGCCTGAGATTGGTAATGCACTTCCGCTTGAAAACATTCCTGTAGGTACAGTTATTCACAATATTGAATTACGTCCAGGACAAGGTGCAGCTTTAGTAAGATCGGCTGGTAATTTTGCTCAGTTGACTTCTCGTGAAGGAAAATATTGTGTAATTAAATTGCCTTCAGGTGAAGTAAGACAAATCTTGAGTGCTTGTAAAGCTACTATCGGTAGTGTAGGTAACTCTGACCACGCACTTGAATCTTCTGGTAAGGCAGGACGTTCTCGTTGGTTAGGTCGTCGTCCACACAACCGTGGTGTTGTAATGAACCCTGTTGATCACCCAATGGGTGGTGGTGAAGGACGTCAGTCTGGAGGTCACCCAAGATCACGTACAGGCTTGTATGCTAAGGGCTTGAAGACTAGAGCACCTAAGAAACAGTCTTCTAAGTATATAATTGAGAGAAGAAAGTAATAACTGATTAATTGAGTAAATTATGAGTCGTTCATTAAAAAAAGGTCCATATATTAATGTAAAACTGGAAAAGAAGGTGCTTGCTATGAATGAAAGCGGCAAGAAATCAGTTGTTAAGACTTGGGCCAGAGCTTCAATGATTTCGCCTGATTTTGTTGGGCATACTATTGCAGTTCATAACGGTAACAAATTTATTCCTGTTTATGTTACAGAAAACATGGTAGGTCACAAGTTGGGAGAATTCGCTCCTACTCGTACATTCCGTGGACACGCCGGTAACAAGAAAAAATAACAGGAAACTTGTTTGAAAAATAATAAAGTAAATAATAATGGGAGCAAGAAAAAAAATATCGGCTGAAAAAAGAAAAGAAGCCCTTAAAACCATGTATTTTGCCAAGTTGCAGAATGTTCCTACATCTCCAAGAAAAATGCGTCTCGTGGCTGACATGATCCGTGGAATGGAAGTGAATAGAGCACTTGGTGTACTGAAGTTTTCTTCTAAAGAAGCTTCTGCAAGAGTGGAAAAATTGTTACGCTCTGCTATTGCTAACTGGGAACAGAAAAACGAACGTAAGGCTGAAAGCGGTGAACTGTTTGTAACTAAGATTTATGTTGATGGTGGTGCAACTCTTAAACGTATGAGACCAGCTCCACAGGGTAGAGGATACAGAATCCGCAAACGCTCAAATCATGTGACTTTGTTCGTTGATTCTAAAAATACTAATGATAATCAAAATTAAGAGTAGATGGGACAGAAAGTTAATCCGATAAGCAACCGTTTAGGAATTATCAGAGGATGGGATTCAAATTGGTACGGTGGCAAAAAATATGGTGACGCTTTGCTCGAAGACAGCAAAATCCGTAAGTACTTGAATGCCAGACTTGCTAAAGCAAGCGTTTCAAGAATTGTAATTGAACGTACTCTGAAATTGGTGACAATCACTGTATGCACTGCTCGTCCAGGTATTATCATAGGTAAAGGTGGTCAGGAAGTTGATAAGTTGAAGGAAGAGTTGAAGAAGATCACTGACAAAGATATTCAGATTAATATCTTCGAAGTTAAAAGACCTGAGTTAGACGCTGTGATTGTTGCTAATAACATTGCACGTCAGGTTGAAGGAAAAATCGCTTACAGACGCGCTATCAAGACTGCAATTGCTAACACAATGCGTATGGGCGCTGAAGGTATAAAGATCCTTATCTCCGGACGTTTGAATGGTGCTGAAATGGCTCGTTCAGAAATGTACAAGGAAGGACGTACTCCACTTCATACATTCCGTGCTGATATCGACTATTGTCATGCAGAAGCATTGACAAAAGTAGGTCTTCTTGGTATTAAGGTATGGATATGCCGTGGCGAAGTTTATGGAAAACGTGAGTTGGCTCCTAACTTCACACAGACTAAGGAAACAGGCCGTGGCAACGGTGCAAACAATGGTGGAAAGAATTTCCGTAAGAAAAGAAACAACAATCGCTAACGAATTTGAATTTTAGGAATTATGTTACAACCGAAAAAGACAAAATTCAGAAGACAGCAGAAAGGTAGCGCTAAAGGTAATGCCCAGAGAGGTCATCAGTTGGCTTTTGGTACATTTGGTATCAAATCTTTACAGACAAAATGGATCACTGGACGTCAGATTGAAGCAGCTCGTATTGCTGTAACAAGATATATGCAGCGTCAGGGACAGATTTGGATACGTATATTCCCTGATAAACCTATTACTCGTAAACCTGCCGATGTACGTATGGGTAAAGGTAAAGGTTCTCCAGAAGGATTTGTTGCTCCGGTAACTCCAGGACGTATCCTGATTGAAGTTGAAGGAGTTCCTTTTGATATTGCTAAAGAAGCTCTGCGCCTTGCAGCTCAGAAACTTCCAGTTACTACTAAGTTTATTGTTAGACGTGATTACGACGCAAGTCAAAATGCTTAATTGAGATATGAAGATAGCAGAAATAAGAGAAATAGCTACTAGCGAATTAGCTGAAAGAATACAGACTGAAGAAGCTAATTACAAACAGATGGTTTTGAATCATTCAATCTCTCCTTTGGCTAATCCTGCTCAGATTAAACAGTTGCGTAAAACTATCGCAAGAATGAAGACAGAATTGCGTCAGAGAGAACTTAACAAATAATAATGGTCCACATGGAAGTTAGAAATTTAAGAAAAGAAAGAACTGGTGTTGTTATTAGCAACAAGATGGATAAGACCATTACTGTTGCTGCTAAGTTTAAAGAGAAACACCCTATTTATGGTAAGTTCGTTAGCAAAACGAAGAAATACCATGCTCACGATGAGAAGAACGAATGTCTTCCAGGCGATACAGTTCGTATCATGGAAACTCGTCCATTGAGCAAAACTAAGAGATGGAGATTAGTTGAAATTATTGAAAGAGCTAAGTAATCATGATACAGACAGAATCAAGACTTACAGTGTGTGACAACAGTGGTGCTAAGGAAGCTCTTTGTATCCGTGTTTTAGGCGGTACAAAAAGACGTTATGCCTCTGTTGGGGATGTTATTGTAGTTTCAATAAAGAGTGTAATCCCTTCAAGTGATGTTAAAAAAGGTGCCGTATCAAAAGCCCTGATCGTACGTACTAAGAAAGAAATTCGTCGTGCTGACGGTTCTTATATTCGTTTTGATGATAATGCTTGCGTATTGCTTAACAACGCTGGCGAAATTAGAGGAAGTCGTATCTTTGGTCCGGTTGCAAGAGAATTGCGTAATGCAAACATGAAAGTAGTTTCTTTGGCACCTGAAGTACTTTAATTTTGTAAAAGATTTAAGTAATGAGTAAATTACATATTAAAAAAGGCGATACAGTTTACGTTAACTCTGGTGAAGATAAAGGTAAGACTGGACGTGTGTTGAAAGTTCTTGTTAAAGAAGGACGCGCTTTGGTAGAAGGTATCAATATGGTATCTAAGAGTACTAAGCCTAATGCTAAGAACCCTCAGGGAGGTATTGTGAAACAGGAAGCTCCTATTCACATCTCAAACCTTAACCCTGTTGATCCTAAAACAGGCAAACCAACACGAATTGGTAGAAGAGAAAGTTCTGACGGAAGAACATTTGTTCGTTATGCAAAAAAATCAGGAGAGGAGATCTAATAAATGAGTAATACTACAAGCCTAAAGAAAGAATATGCTGAGCGTATAGCTCCAGCATTGAAGAATCAATTCCAGTATTCTTCAACAATGCAGATTCCGGTTCTCAAGAAGATTGTTATCAATCAAGGTTTGGGAATGGCTGTAGCTGACAAGAAGATCATTGATGTTGCAATAAACGAGTTGACTGCAATTACTGGTCAGAAAGCTGTTGCGACTGTATCTCGTAAGGATATCGCAAACTTTAAGTTACGTAAAAAAATGCCTATCGGTGTTATGGTAACTTTGCGTCGTGAAAGAATGTATGAATTCCTTGAAAAACTTGTTCGTGTAGCTTTGCCACGAATCCGTGACTTCAAAGGTATTGAAAGCAAGTTTGATGGTAGAGGTAATTATACTCTTGGTATCCAGGAGCAGATTATCTTCCCTGAAATCAATATAGATAGCATCACAAAAATCTTAGGTATGAATATCACTTTCGTGACTTCTGCTAAGACTGATGAAGAAGGTTATGCTCTTTTGAAAGAATTCGGTTTACCGTTTAAAAACGCTAAAAAAGATTGATAAGCTATGGCAAAAGAATCAATGAAAGCTCGTGAAGTAAAGAGAGCTAAACTTGTTGCAAAATATGCTGAGAAGCGTGCTGCACTCAAGAAAATCGTTAATACAGGTGATCCTGTTGAAGCTTTTGAAGCTGCACAGAAATTGCAAGATCTTCCTAAAAACTCAAATCCGATTCGTTTGCACAATCGTTGCAAACTTACTGGCCGTCCAAAAGGTTATATGCGTCAGTTCGGAATTTCACGTATTCAGTTCCGTGAAATGGCATCTAACGGTTTGATCCCGGGTGTAAAGAAAGCTAGCTGGTAAGATTTTTTATTATTAAATATTGTCAGGGTAGTCCTGATTAATTTAACAATTTTATTTTATGACAGATCCAATAGCAGATTATCTCACTAGATTGAGAAATGCAATTAGTGCTAAGCACAGAGTAGTAGAAGTGCCTGCATCAAATTTGAAAAAAGAGATTACAAAAATCTTGTTTGACAAAGGTTACATTCTGAACTACAAATTTGTAGAAGATGGTCCTCAGGGAACTATCAAAGTGGCTTTGAAGTATGATGCCGTTAACAAGGTTAACGCCATTAAGAAACTTATTAGAGTTTCAACTCCAGGTATGCGTAAATACACTGGATACAAAGACATGCCGAGAGTAATTAATGGATTAGGTATTGCAATCATATCTACTTCCAAAGGTGTAATGACAAACAAGGAAGCTGCTGAATTGAAAATAGGTGGTGAAGTTCTTTGTTATGTATATTAATTAGGAGGATAAACTATGTCAAGAATTGGTAAATTGCCTATTTCTATACCTTCAGGAGTTACAGTAACTCTTAAGGATAATGTAGTTAGCGTTAAGGGACCTAAAGGAGAATTGAGTCAGTTTGTTGATCCTTCTATCAATGTTGAAATAGCTGATGGTCACGTTGTATTGACTGAGAATGAAAATGCTTTGCTTGATAACCCAAAACAGCGTCACGCTTTCCACGGTTTGTATCGTGCATTGATCAACAACATGGTTGTTGGTGTTTCTCAGGGTTACAAGAAAGAGTTGGAACTTGTCGGTGTAGGTTATCGTGCTTCAAATAATGGAAATATAATCGATTTCGCATTAGGTTATACACACAATATATTTTTGCAGTTGCCACCTGAAGTAAAAGTTGAAACTAAGTCTGAAAGAAATAAGAACCCACTTATAATTTTGGAATCTTGTGACAAACAGCTGCTCGGTCAGGTTTGTTCAAAAATACGTTCTTTCCGTAAGCCTGAACCTTACAAAGGAAAAGGTATTAAGTTTGTTGGCGAAGAAATTCGTAGAAAGTCTGGTAAGTCAGCTGGTGCTAAATAATTCACTTAAATACGTATAATTATGACAACAAAAATAGAAAGACGAATTAAGATCAAATATAGAGTACGCAATAAAATTTCAGGTACTCCTGAACGTCCGCGTATGAGTGTATTTAGAAGTAACAAGCAGATTTACGTTCAAGTAATCGACGACTTGAATGGTAAAACACTTGCAGCAGCTTCATCTCTTGGTATGGAAGCATGTCCAAAGAAAGAACAGGCAGCTAAAGTTGGTGAGTTGATCGCTAAGAAAGCTCAGGAAGCTGGTATTACGACTGTCGTATTCGACCGTAATGGTTACTTGTATCATGGGAGAGTAAAAGAAGTAGCTGATGCTGCTCGTAACGGTGGACTTAAATTTTAATGAATTATGGCAGTTAATAATAGAGTTAAGATCACTAACGATATAGAGTTAAAAGATAGACTGGTTGCTATCAACCGTGTTACTAAAGTTACAAAAGGTGGTAGAACATTCAGTTTTTCTGCTATTGTTGTAGTAGGAAATGAAGATGGTATCATCGGTTGGGGACTTGGTAAAGCTGGTGAAGTTACAGCAGCAATCGCTAAAGGTGTAGAAGCTGCTAAGAAAAACCTTACTCGCGTTCCTGTATTGAAAGGAACTGTTCCTCACGAACAGTCTGCTAAATTTGGCGGTGCTGAAGTTTTCATCAAGCCTGCTTCTACAGGTACAGGAGTTGTTGCTGGAGGTGCAATGCGTGCAGTACTTGAAAGTGTTGGTGTAACTGACGTTTTGGCTAAGTCAAAAGGTTCTTCAAACCCTCACAATTTGGTTAAAGCTACTATCAAGGCTTTGGGCGAAATGAGAGATGCAAGAATGGTTGCACAGAACAGAGGTGTAAGTTTGGATAAAGTATTTAGAGGATAAGGAGGAAAACATGTCAACTATAAAGATTAAGCAAATTAAGAGTAGAATTGGTGCTCCTGCTGACCAAAAAAGAACATTGGATGCACTTGGTCTTCGTAAGATGAATCGTGTGGTTGAACACGAAGAAACTCCATCAATCCTTGGTATGATTGAGAAGGTAAAGCACCTTGTACAAATCGTTAAGTAATATATTGTTAATAATAAAGATTTTACAATATGAATTTAAATAGTTTAACTCCAGCAGAAGGCTCTGTAAAGACTAGAAAAAGAATTGGTCGTGGACCAGGTTCTGGTTTAGGTGGAACTTCTACAAGAGGACATAAAGGAGCAAAGTCTAGATCTGGTTATTCAAAGAAGATCGGATTCGAAGGTGGTCAGATGCCTCTTCAGCGTCGTGTTCCGAAATTTGGTTTTAAGAATATCAACCGAGTAGAATATAAAGCAATCAACCTTGATACAATTCAGGCTTTGGCTGATGCTAAAAACTTGACAAAAGTTGGTATCAATGATTTGATTGAAGCTGGTTATATTTCTTCAAAACAGTTAGTGAAAGTTCTTGGTAACGGTAGTTTAACTACTAAACTTGATGTTGAAGCAAATGCTTTCTCAAAAAGTGCAGTAGCTGCAATCGAAGCCGTTGGTGGTAATGCAGTAAAACTCTGATTAAATGAGAAAATCTATTGAAACATTAAAAAATATATGGAATATTGAGGATCTGAGAAAACGGATCCTCATTACCATATTGTTTGTCGCAATTTACCGTTTAGGTTCGTATGTGGTTCTTCCAGGTATCAACCCTGAAATGTTGTCAAAATTGCATGAGCAGACAAGTGAAGGTCTTCTAGCTTTGTTGAATATGTTTTCTGGTGGTGCTTTTTCTAATGCATCTATATTCGCATTGGGAATTATGCCATACATCTCAGCATCCATCGTGATTCAGTTGTTGGCTATTGCTGTTCCATATTTCCAGAAATTACAGCGCGAAGGTGAAAGTGGAAGAAGAAAAATCAATCAATATACACGTATATTGACATTATTGATTCTTATTTTCCAGGCACCGTCTTACTTGATCAACTTAAAGTTTCAAGCTGGACCAGCTCTTAATGCTTCATTAGATTGGACTTTCTTTATAATTACATCTACAATAATACTGGCAGCTGGTAGTATGTTTGTTCTTTGGTTAGGTGAACGTATTACAGACAAAGGTATTGGTAATGGTATCTCATTGATCATTATGGTGGGAATTATAGCTCGTCTTCCTCAAGCATTTGGAGGTGAGTTAGTATCTCGCTTGACATTGGCAGAAACTGGTGGTGTCATAATGTTCATTATTGAAATTGTTGCCTTGCTTGCAGTTATCGCAGCTGCTATTATGTTGGTTCAGGGAGTTCGTAAAGTTCCAGTACAATATGCAAAACGTATTGTTGGAAACAAACAATATGGTGGCGCTAGACAGTATATACCATTGAAAGTAAATGCTGCGAATGTAATGCCTATCATCTTTGCTCAGGCAATCATGTTTATTCCTATTACATTCATCGGTTTTTCTAATACAGAAAATGCCAGTGGTATAATGAGATCTTTAATTGATCATACTAGCTTTGCATACAATTTGGTCTTTGCAGTTTTGATTATTGTCTTTACTTATTTCTATACAGCAATTACAATAAATCCTAACCAGATGGCTGAAGACATGAAGAGAAATAATGGTTTTATTCCTGGTATAAAACCTGGTAAACAAACTTCTGATTACTTGGATACAATTATGACAAGAATCACATTGCCGGGTTCTATTTTCCTTGCCATTATTGCAGTTCTTCCTGCTTTCGCTGGTTATTTTGGTATTCAAGCTGAATTTGCTCAATTCTTCGGAGGTACATCTTTGTTGATCTTGGTTGGAGTTGTACTTGATACTCTTCAGCAAGTTGAAAGCCATTTGTTGATGAGACATTACGATGGCTTGTTAAGCTCAGGAAGAATTAGAGGACGTTCTGGAAACGTTGCTGCTTACTAATTACTCTATGATAATTCTTAAAACTGATGATGAGATAGAGCTACTTCGTCAAAGTAACCTTCTTGTTGGAAGGACTTTGGCTGAAGTAGCCAAATTAATAAAACCTGGAGTTACTACCAGACAACTTGATAAGGTTGCAGAAGAGTTTATACGTGATAATGGAGCGATACCAACTTTTAAAGGTTTTCCTAATCCGTATGGTTCTCCTTTCCCTGCTTCAATTTGTACGTCAGTAAATAGTCAGGTCGTGCATGGGATACCGAATGATGAGCCATTGAAAGATGGCGATATCGTTTCAGTAGATTGCGGAACTTTTTTAAATGGCTTTTGCGGTGATTCAGCCTATACATTTTGTGTCGGAGAAGTAAGTCCGGAAGTTCGCCAATTATTAAAAGTAACAAAAGAAGCATTATACAAAGGTATTGAGAATGCAGTTCATGGAAAGCGATTGGGTGACATTGGATATGCAGTCCAAAATCATTGCGAATCTTATCATTACGGCGTAGTTAGAGAATTTGTTGGGCATGGCATTGGAAGAGATATGCACGAAGATCCGGCTGTTCCTAATTATGGTAAGCGTGGTAGTGGTACACTCTTAAAGAAAGGTATGTGCCTTGCAATAGAACCTATGATAACTTTGGGAGACAGGAAGATTTATCTTGAGAAAGATAATTGGTCTGTCAGAACCCGAGACAATAGTTTTGCCGCTCATTTCGAACATACAGTGGCAGTAGGTTTAGGAAAGGCTGATATCTTATCATCTTTTGAATTTATAGAACAAGTATTAGAAGAAAAGTAAATAATAAATATGGCAAAACAATCTGCAATAGAACAAGATGGTGTAATAGTTGAAGCATTGTCAAATGCAATGTTTCGAGTTGAACTTGAGAACGGACATGAGATAACAGCTCATATCTCTGGAAAGATGAGAATGCATTACATTAAGATACTTCCTGGTGATAAGGTGAGAGTTGAAATGTCTCCATATGATTTATCAAAAGGAAGAATTGTTTTCCGATATAAATAATAGAAATTAAGATATGAAAGTAAGAGCTTCATTAAAGAAACGTACGCCAGAATGTAAGATCGTTAGACGTAATGGCCGTTTGTATGTTATTAACAAGAAAAATCCTAAGTATAAACAACGTCAAGGATAATTTATTATTTTTGCAAAAAAAATAATTTAGTTTATGGCTATAAGAATAGTTGGTGTAGATTTGCCTCAGAATAAAAGAGGTGAGATTGCGTTAACATACGTATATGGTATAGGACGCAGTAGTTCAGCAAAAATTTTGGATAAGGCAGGTGTTGACCGTGACCTGAAAGTAAAGGATTGGTCAGATGATCAGGCTGCAAAAATCCGTGAAATCATCGCTGCTGAATATAAAGTAGAAGGTGATCTTCGTTCAGAAATCCAGTTAAACATTAAGAGATTAATGGATATTGGTTGCTATCGTGGTGTTCGTCACCGTTTGGGACTTCCTGTAAGAGGACAGAGTACTAAGAACAATGCTCGTACACGTAAGGGAAGAAAGAAAACTGTTGCAAATAAGAAAAAAGCTACTAAATAATAATTGTTGATATGGCAAAAAAAACAGTCGCAGCTAAAAAAAGAAATGTGAAGGTTGATGCTAACGGACAGTTGCATGTTCATTCATCATTCAATAACATCATTGTTTCTTTAGCAAATAGTGAAGGTCAGATTATTTCTTGGTCTTCTGCAGGTAAAATGGGATTTAGAGGTTCAAAGAAGAACACTCCATACGCAGCACAGATGGCTGCACAGGATTGTGCAAAGGTAGCATTTGACCTCGGATTGAGAAAGGTTAAAGCATACGTTAAGGGTCCAGGTAACGGACGTGAGTCTGCTATTAGAACCGTACACGGAGCCGGAATCGAAGTTACTGAAATTATCGATGTAACACCATTGCCTCATAACGGTTGTCGTCCTCCTAAGAGAAGAAGAGTATAATATTAGACACCTGTATTAATAACAATTAAAATTTCAAATAAAAATGGCTAGATATACTGGACCAAAAAGTAGAATTGCACGTAAATTCGGTGAAGCTATCTTCGGAGCAGATAAAGTTTTAGCAAAAAGAAATTATCCTCCTGGACAGCATGGAAATACTCGCCGTAGAAAAACATCTGAATACGGTGTCATGTTGGCTGAAAAACAGAAAGCTAAATATACTTACGGTGTACTTGAAAAGCAGTTCCGTAATATGTTTGAAAAAGCAGCAAGTCAGAATGGTATTACTGGTGAACTTTTGTTACAGGCACTTGAATGTCGTCTTGATAATGTTGTGTTCCGTTTGGGTATCGCCCCAACTCGTGCTGCAGCTCGTCAGTTGGTAGGTCACAAGCATATTGTTGTTGATGGTAAAGTTGTTAACATCCCATCATATGCTGTAAAACCTGGTCAGTTGGTAGGTGTACGTGAAAAATCTAAGTCACTCGAAGTTATTGAAAATGCGTTGACTGGATTCAACCACAGCAAATACCCTTGGTTAGAATGGGATCAGAACTCTAAGACTGGTAAGATGTTGCACATACCACAGAGAGCTGACATTCCAGAAAACATAAAAGAACACTTAATCGTTGAATTGTACTCTAAATAATAATTAATTTCATGGCGATATTAGCATTTCAAAAACCAGATAAAGTATTAATGTTAGAAGCGGATTCTAAATTCGGTAAATTTGAATTCCGTCCGCTTGAACCCGGTTTCGGTATTACCGTAGGTAATGCTTTACGCCGTATTCTTCTTTCTTCTTTGGAAGGTTATGCAATCAACACTATACGTATTGAAGGTGTAGAACATGAATTTGCGACTATTCCTGGTGTAAAAGAAGATGTGACTAACATTATCTTGAATCTGAAGCAAGTAAGATTCAAGCAGATAGTTGACGAATACGAAAATGAAAGTGTCAGCATAACTGTTGAGAATTCAACTGAATTCAAGGCAGGTGACATTGGAAAGCATTTGACCGGATTTGAAGTGTTAAATCCTGAATTGGTTATTTGCCATTTAGACTCAAAAGCAACTATGCAAATAGACATTACAATTAACAAAGGTCGCGGATACGTTCCAGCCGATGAAAATCGTGTGTATTGCACTGATGTTAATGTAATTCCTATTGATTCTATTTATACTCCGATACGTAATGTCAAGTATTCTGTTGAAAACTTCCGTGTTGAACAGAAAACAGACTTTGAAAAGCTTGTACTTGAAATTAGTACGGATGGTTCCATTCATCCAAAGGAAGCGCTTAAAGAAGCTGCAAAAATATTGATTCATCACTTTATGTTGTTCTCTGATGAAAAGATCACACTTGAAGCATCAGATGCAGACAGCAACGAAGAATTCGATGAAGAAGTATTGCACATGAGACAATTGCTCAAGACTAAGTTAGTCGATATGGACCTTTCGGTTCGTGCGCTTAATTGTCTTAAGGCTGCAGATGTTGAGACACTTGGTGATCTCGTTCAGTTCAATAAGACTGATCTTCTTAAGTTCAGAAACTTTGGAAAGAAATCGCTCACTGAGCTTGATGATTTGCTCGAGAGTCTGAATCTTACGTTTGGAACAGATATTTCTAAATATAAATTAGATAAAGAATAAAAAATGAGACATAATAAAAAATTTAACCATTTAGGTCGTACTGCTTCTCATAGAAACGCAATGTTGTCAAACATGGCATGTTCTTTGATCAAGCACAAAAGAATCACTACGACTGTTGCGAAGGCTAAAGCTTTGAAGAAGTTCGTTGAACCTCTGATAACAAAATCAAAGGAAGATACAACAAACTCACGTCGTGTAGTATTCAGTAACTTGCAGGATAAGTTTGCTGTAACAGAACTTTTCAAAGAAATCTCTGTTAAGGTTGCTGATCGTCCAGGCGGTTATACTCGTATAATTAAGACTGGTAACCGTTTAGGTGATAACGCTGAAATGTGTTTCATCGAGTTGGTTGACTACAACGAAAACATGGCTAAGAGCGCTGCCAAGAAGACAACTCGTACACGTCGTTCTAAAAAATCTGCTGCAACTGAAGCACCGGCAGAAACTACTACTGAAGCAACAACAGAGGAAGCCCCTAAAGCTGAATAATTCTGTAAATGCTATATATAAAAATGCTGTCTCAAGATTTCTTGGGACAGCATTTTTTATTTCTTCCTATTTTCAGTATGTACCCTTATTGTAGGTTTACTGCATTATACTTTTCTATCTTTCCTTTCTTCTACAATTTTTCTTGCATAGACTTCTTCTTCCTTATTAACCAATACTAGTACGGCTCCACCCATACCAGAATATGGTGAAGTAACAGCTGACAATGTTTCGTCTTTTATCATAGCTTGAACACCTTCAGATTCTAATAAGCCTTTTACTAATTCAGCTTCCCAAAGATTGCCTTTGAAAACTTCTACTAATGAGTCATAATTGATTTCTGCCATAGCTATAATCTTTTAATGGTTAATAATAATCGGTTAACACTCTCTGTTATTTTCAAAGTTAAGTTTTTTTCTTCTTAAAAGCAAATAAATCATAGTTAAACAAACAGTACGGTAATGATTTTCACTTAATATTGTTTTTTTATCAATAAATTATCATATTTCAAAATTTAATCCTAATTTTGCGAATATTGGATTGAAAAACGTGAAATTATGAGTCTAAATGAAACTTTAGAAGCCGTAAGGCTAGCTTCCCGTAAGTTAGCTCTTCTTGATACAAAGAAAATCAATGAGATTCTTATAGCTGTGGCTGATGCAGCTGTTGAAAATATTGAAAGGATTTTGACAGCAAACGTAATGGATCTTCAAAAGATGGAAGTTTCTAATCCCAAGTATGATCGTTTGAAGCTAACCAGAGAGAGAATATGTGATATAGCTTCCGATATTCGTAATGTAGCCTCCTTACCATCACCTTTAGGTAATGTCCTGTATGAAGACGTACGTCCGAACGGTTTGAAAATAAAGAAGGTCAGTGTGCCGTTTGGAGTAATAGGAGTTATTTATGAAGCACGTCCAAACGTTAGCTTTGATGTTTTTTCTCTCTGCATGAAAAGCGGAAGTGCTTGTGTGTTGAAAGGTGGAAGTGATGCATATAATTCCAATATGGCTATCGTAGAAATAATCCGCGAAGTGCTTGTAAAATTTGCAGTTGATGAAAATATAGTAACCTTATTGCCAACAGACAGAGAAACTACTACCGAACTTCTACATGCGAATGGATATGTAGATTTGATAATACCACGTGGTAGCAGTAACCTTATCAATTATGTGCGTACTGAAGCTACCGTGCCTGTAATTGAAACCGGAGCGGGAATTTGTCATACTTATTTTGACTTGGCAGGAGATATCAATAAAGGCGCGAGAATTGTAAATAATGCCAAAACAAGGAGAGTCAGTGTATGCAATGCTTTGGACTGCCTTCTGATACACTCCGACAGACTTTCAGATTTGCCTCAGATTTGCTCGGAGTTATCTTCCAGTAATGTTATCATATACGCAGATAAATCCTCGTACGAGGCCTTAAAAGGCACTTATCCGGCGGAATTATTGCAACCAGCCACAAAAGATAGTTACGGAACAGAATTCCTGGATTATAAAATGGCAATAAAAACCGTGAGCAATATAGATGAAGCCATCAATCATATATTCAAATACAGTTCAAAACACAGTGAGTGTATAGTGACAGAAGATAAGAATGCAGCAGAGTATTTCAGAAGAGCTGTCGATGCTGCCTGTGTTTATGTGAATGCTCCGACTTCGTTTACTGACGGTGCACAGTTTGGCCTGGGTGCAGAGATAGGGATCAGTACCCAGAAACTCCATGCCCGTGGCCCGATGGGATTAAAAGAGATAACCACTTACAAGTGGATTATAGAGGGAAACGGTCAGATAAGGAAATAAACATTAATATTTATGTAATAATATTCGTTATTATAGCGTATAATTGTATTTTTATTGTATTTTTGCTGTTGAAAACTAATTAATATACATACATCTTATGAAAACATATACTAACGTATTCGATTTGGGTGACTTGAAAACAGCTTTGGCTGAAGCTTTCGAGATAAAGAATGACAGATATAAATATGAATCATTGGGAAAGCACAAAACATGCTTGCTGATATTTTTCAATAATAGTCTTCGTACACGTTTAAGCACACAGAAGGCAGCGCGTAATTTAGGAATGGATGTGATAGTGTTGGACGTTAATCAGGGAGCATGGAAGCTTGAAACAGAACGTGGAGTTGTTATGGATGGTGATAAGAGTGAACATCTGCTGGAGGCAATACCGGTGATGGCTTCTTATTGTGACATAATCGGTGTCCGTTCGTTTGCACAGTTTGAGAGTCGCACAGACGATTATACCGAGAAAATTCTTAACCAGTTCATCAAATATTCAGGCAAGCCTGTATTTTCTATGGAAGCTGCTACAGGACATCCTCTACAGGCATTTGCAGATCTTATCACTATAGAAGAATATAAGAAAAAGGACCGTCCTAAAGTAGTGCTTACCTGGGCTCCACATCCTAAAGCCCTTCCTCAGGCAGTGCCTAACTCATTTGCAGACTTCATGAACGAGGCAGATGTTGATTTTGTTATTACTCATCCGGAAGGCTACGAGCTCGATCCTAAATTTGTACGTGGTGCAAAAGTTGAGTATGATCAGATGAAGGCTTTCGAAGGCGCAGATTTTATATATGCAAAGAACTGGGCATGTCCAGGAGTTACCAATCCTGCAGATTATGGTAAGGTGCTTTCAAAGGATATGGGATGGACTGTTGACGCCAAACACATGGCGGTCACTAATAATGCCTATTTCATGCATTGTTTGCCTGTGCGCAGAAATATGATAGTTACCGATGATGTTATTGAAGCACCTACATCGTTGGTTATTCCTGAGGCAGCAAACCGTGAGATTTCGGCAACAGTTGTATTGAAAAGAATGCTTCAATCATTGTAAAAAAATAAATAAGGGCAGTTCTCTACCATTTCGGTTTGAACTGCCCTTTTATGTTATTTCTCTATATCTTTACCTAAGTCTATCCAGTTCAGGATACCCTTGTCAAGATTATATACCGTATATCCTTTCTTTACCAAAAGTCTTGCTGCATTCCTGCTTCTGCGTCCACTCTTGCAATATACAGCTACAGGTTTTGATTTGTCAAGAATCTCATCAGCTGCAGCTGAAAACTTATCATCAAATATATTGATGTTTATGCTGCCTGGTATGTGACCTTCACTATATTCGGCAACAGTTCTTACATCCAGTCTTTGTACATCATCGTTTTCTATCAGCTTCTCGAATTCGTCTGCCGAAAGATTTGTGAATTTGTCTTTTGGTTTCGAACTGCATGCCATCAGCCCAAACAGAAAGACACATACAAAGAACATGAAATATATACTCTTCAATATCATAATATAGAATGTTTAGTAATGGAACTCTCTTGTCGTATTTCCTTCCTTAAATGTGTTTATGTGCACTATTATTCTGTCACCTTCTGCCAATATTCCTCTATAAGGCCATAACGGAATAGAAGCATACGCTTTTTTCGTGTAGGCTTCATAATCACCATTCTGATCATGATAAACCGTTATATCCAGTGTCTTGCTTCCATCTGCATTGTTTGTTATCCCGTTATCGACGAAATTCAATACGTGCGTTTTGTCTTTCGCCATAATATCCAGTACCATATTTATATAGTTTCCCGAACTCCAAATTCTGTCTATATCCAGCGGATCAGTTTTTATCCCTTTATCAAACTTGTCTGCCGGAGATGGAATAACTGAAATAACAAACTGACATGAATAAACCTTAGCTGTAAAAACATCGTTGCTGCTTTCTCCGAGTTCGAAGATAAATAGCGCCCTATAAGTAGAGTCCGGAGTGAAACCTTCCAGTCCACTCCTCTCCATTATCTGATACATATCTCCGTTGTCGCTTTGAATATACGATAGTTTCCCGGAAGAATTTGTCTTTATGTCAACAAGTTCTGTCAGTACACTAGGATATACATATTCATCTTTCTTGCAAGATGAAAAAGCCACAATGCATACTAGAATTATTATGTAAAAACCTTTCCTCATTCCTTTATTGCATGGAGATGATTGATAGCAGGATTTGCATACATAGTCAGAATACGTTCACGTAAGAAGTCAATATCCTTGTCAGGAATGTTTATAAGCGAAATCTTCTTTTCGAGATAAGCCTCAAATTTTGCCTTGTCTTCAGCCGTATAATGTTCTGCCATCGCCTTGTTTCCGTTAAGCATATCACATGCAATATAATTGGCAGGATACATTCTGTAATTGAGGTGGATATATCTGTCTATAATCTCAGAAACTTTTGTAAATATCTCCACTTTAGGCAATCCGCGCAAAGCCTCCAGTTCGTCGTTTATGCATGGACCGGTCTGGAAATGTATTCTTCCCTTGTATCCGAAAATTCCTGTCTGCATATTCACCAGGTCGTCCTGCTGACTTTTCTTGAAGCCTTCTACATCTCTTTTCAGCTGCATTTCCTGAGCTTTAAGGAAATCACACGGATCATATTCATATGACAGTGACAAAGGCACTATGTTAAGCTCCTTCAGACTGTCTATTACGTCGCCGCTACCACCCATTGCCAGCATCTTCAGAACGCTGTCCTGAGTACGGTCATTAGAGTCCTTCGCTCTTCCCTCGCGTTGCGCTATCCATATATTTTCCTGCTTCTGTGTAACTGCAAAATGAATGTATCTTGACATTCTGGCCGAAGCCTCAAGCATTTGTCGCATGCTCAGTGCCCTTTGTACTATGAACGCCTTGTTTACACGCACCAGCTTCTTTATCCACGGGTATATCAGAAGATTGTCACCTATTGCTATTTCTACTGTAGTAGGGAATCCGTTGTCAATGAGTCCTACTGAAAGGAACCCGGAATCCAGTACAATATCCCTGTGATTGGATATAAAAGTATATCCTTTGTTTTTGTCTGCAATCTGCGAGCTGTCGAAACTGAATCCGTCGCTGCATTTCTTTATGATGTCATGCAGTAATCCATAAAAAATATTCTTCTGCACATCAAGGTTAGTCTTGCAGTTTCTCAATATATTGGCCAATGCCTCAATTGGAGTATCTGGCAATACCTTTTTTATCACCTCTATAAAATCACTGTCAGACAATAATTCTTCGAAGATCTTTGGAAGTTCTTCCGGAGAATAGGGGCGGATTTCGTCAAATTCTTCAGGTATTCTCATGGCTTTCAGTTTTTATGGTTATGAATGTTTATTTAGAATACTTTTCCAGTCCTTCTTCTATGATGTCTGTCATCACATCTTTTATGTCAAGTCCTGCAGCCTTTACCTGCTGCGGAATAAAGCTTGTAGCTGTCATTCCCGGAGTGGTGTTTATTTCGAGCATATTAATCTTTTCACCCTCAGTAATGATATAGTCAACTCTTACTATACCCTTACATCCCAAAATATCATACACGGCAGAAGTCAGCTTCTTTACCCTCTCTGTAAGCTCAGGACTGAGACGTGCAGGAGTTATTTCAGTCACTTCGCCTTTATATTTTGCGTTATAATCGAAAAACTCATTGTCGCTAACCACTTCAGTGATAGGGAATACTACAGATTTATTCTTTGTCTTATAACATCCGTTTGCCAGCTCAATACCGTCCATGAATGCCTCTATCATCACATCATCCGATTCTGCAAAGGCAGCTTTCAGGGCAGGTTGTATCTGATCCGCTGTTTTTACTTTTGTCACACCGAAACTTGAACCGCTGGCATTAGGCTTGATAAAACAAGGAAGACCTATTTTCTCTATAACATCCTTATCCTCTATGCCGAAACGTTTGTTTACCAGCATAGACTCCGCAACTCTGATGCCGAATCCTTTCAGATATTGGTTCAATGTAAACTTGCTGAAAGTCATGGCAGAAACCAGGACGTCGCAAGTAGAGTAGGGGATATCCAACAATTCGAAATACCCCTGCAGGATACCATTTTCCCCCGGAGTACCATGTATGGTGATATATGCGAAGTCAGGTTTTACCTTTTTGTCGCCATCCATAAAACTGAAATCGTTCTTGTCTATTTTCGAACGAGTTCCATCGGCAAGCACGGCTTCCCAGGCCTTCTTGCTCAATTCTACTATATATAGATTGTATTTTTCCTTATCAATAAAAGAATAAATGCCTTTTGCACTGTTCATTGACACTTCATGTTCCGAAGAGTCACCGCCTGCAATAATTGCTACTGTACGTTTCATCTTTATTTATATTATTCAAATCTGTTCTCTATTACTGATATAAGTTCTCCATTTCTCAATCAGTTCTGTCATATCCTTAGGCAGTTCCGATGTGAAGAACATTTCTTCTCCGGTCTTAGGATGTACGAAACCTAAAGTCTTGGCATGTAACGCCTGTCTTGGACAAATATCAAAACAGTTGTTTACGAATTGTTTGTATTTGCTGAAATGAGTCCCTTTCAGAATTTCGTTGCCGCCATATCTTTCGTCATTGAAAAGTACGTGCCCTATATGCTTCATGTGTACGCGAATTTGATGTGTTCTTCCTGTCTCCAGCACACATTTCACAAGCGTCACATATCCAAGCCTTTCCAAAACCTTATAGTGCGTCACGGCATGTTTACCTTGATTCGGATCAGCCATTACAGCCATTTGCATTCTGTCTTTTGGATTACGTCCTATGTTGCCCGTTATTGTTCCTTCGTCCTCTTCCACTATTCCCCACACCAGTGCGTTGTATTCACGTTTTGTGGTCTTATTGTAGAATTGCATTCCAAGACTGGTCTTTGCATCAGGTGTTTTGGCTATAACCAACAGTCCGGATGTATCCTTGTCTATTCTATGTACCAATCCCACTTGAGGATCGTTCGGATCGTATGTAGGGACGTCTCTCAGATGCCATGCAATAGCATTGACCAAGGTGCCATGATAATTGCCGCATCCCGGATGTACCACAAGTCCTGCAGGCTTGTTTATCACCATAAGTTCACTGTCCTCGTAAACAATGTCAAGTGGAATATCTTCAGGAATAATGTCGTTGTCATATTTCGGACGGTCCATCATCACCGTCAGTACATCCAAAGGTTTCACCTTATAGCTGCTTTTCACAGGTTTTCCATTAGCCATAACGAACCCCGCATCCGCAGCAGCCTGTATCCTGTTTCTTGAGGCGTTTACTATCCTTTCAAAAAGGTATTTGTCTATTCTTACCGGCGACTGTCCTTTATCGACCACAACCTTGAAGTGCTCATACAACTCTCCGGAATTTCTGGTAGGCTCAAGGTCGTCTAATGTATCGTCAATATCATCAAGAAAAATATCTTCTGCCATTCTTTCATTATTAGTTAGAACCAGGAATCATCCACCTCAGGTTTTTCTTCATTTTGAGGCATTGGATTTATTTCAATCATAGTGGAATCCATTGCAAGTGAATCCCTTAAATGAGTATCTCCCACACACAAGGTGAGAAGGGCCTCGTTAGGTACTTTATCACCCGATTTCAGTTCTCTTCCTCTGTATTTTATTCCATACACCCAGTCCTGTTCTCCCGGAACGAGTTCAGGTTCTGTAAGCTTGAAACCTATACTTTTCAGTTTTGCTTCTGCCTGTCTTATAGAACTGTTGTCAATAATGTCTGGTAGCTGTATCAGTGGAACAGAGGTAGTGGTTATTGTCAGATATACAGTTCTGCCTTCCTTTACTCTGGCTCCTGCAGCGGGAGTTTGTTCCAGAACCATTCCTGCCGGTACGCCTTTAACGTAATTTGAGTCTATGACTACACTTTCCATTGTACCTTCATTCAGAATCCTGACTGCTTCCTCTATGTTTTTGTTTTTTACGTCAGGCACTATATGTGCTTCTCCATGTCTGGTATATGAATCAAGCCATGCCAAAGTTCCCCATGTCACAGCTATTATTACCACAACCATACCAATTATGTTAATCCAGAAGAATTTATTTTTCTGGAACGAAAAGAAGTCTTTAAATCCTATCATAACTTGTTGAATATTTTCGACAAAGATACGATTTTTTTGGTTATTCGTTTTATTGATAATGTATAAAAACAGAAAAAGCCGCAAAATACTGTCATCAGTACATTGCGGCTTTTCTTAAATCTTAATTCCAAAGCACGGCTTATGCCTTAACTCCGTTGTATTCGTCAGATACAGTCAATTTTTTACGACCTTTAGCACGACGTGCAGCCAATACTCGGCGACCATTTGCAGTAGCCATTCTTTCACGGAAACCGTGTTTGTTTTTTCTCTTTCTGTTAGAGGGTTGGAATGTTCTTTTCATTTTTGTATATACTATTTATGTTATTATTCTATGCGTTCGGGCTGCAAAATTAGTGACTTTTTTTTAATAATCAAAGATATAAGTCATTTTTACACAAAACTTTTTGCGTTTTTTCGTGATTTAGATTAATTTTGCACCCGAATTATTACTCTGAATATCAATTATTACATATAAATATAAAGATTTCTACTTATGATTAATGCTCAAGACATTAAAATCGGAACAGCAATCCGTATGGATGGCAAGATTTATTTCTGTATTGACTTCCTTCATGTAAAACCGGGTAAAGGAAACACTTTCATGCGTACTAAATTGAAAGATGTTGTTGACGGTTACGTTTTGGAACGTCGTTTCAATATCGGTGAAAAACTTGAAGATGTACGTGTTGAACGTCGTCCTTACCAGTACTTGTATAAGGAAGGTAATGATTATATCTTCATGAATCAGGAAACTTTCGAACAGGTGCCTATCGCTCACGATCTTATCGAAGGTGTTGACTTCCTGAAAGAAGAAATGGTTATCGAAGTTGTTTCTGACGCTTCTACTGAAACTATCCTTTTCGCTGAATTGCCTGTTAAGGTTCAGTTGAAGGTTACTTACACAGAACCGGGATTGAAGGGTGATACAGCAACTAACGCTACTAAACCTGCTACAGTAGAAACAGGTGCTACAGTACGTGTTCCATTGTTCATCAATCAGGATGAAATCATCGAAGTTGATACTCGCGATGGTTCATACGTAGGTCGTGTTAAGGCTTGATAATTTGTTTTTGCACGAATTTTAATAGTATAAATGCTCCCTCTTTCGGACTTCCGATAGGGGGAGCATATCTTTTAAAAAAACGACAGGGCGTTTTAAGTAAAACGTGCGCACGTTTTAGATTAAATGAACGCACGTTTTAAATCGAATGTGCGCACGTTTTTTATTAGCCTATTTTTTGTAGTCGTTAATCAGTTTGTCTTTTATTATTTTCGCTGTTTTACTGTCCATTTTATCAGCGCTTAGAGTTACAGTCGGTTCATCGTTCCATACTTTCGTTTTAATCATTATTACTCCTTCTTTCTTGTCGAATACACCGTATTTACGGAATATTTCCTGTGCCTTGCTATCTTCTTTTATGACTTCTATTCTTTCAATGTTTTGAGGTTTCAAGGCACTGAATTCTTGCTGTGATGCCACTTTCTCGTCTATAACAATCAGGACATTCTCCAATGACTTGTTGAAACTTACGTTTCCGGGCATAACCGGATTACTTTTAATGGTTTGCGTTTGGGGCGTATTTTGTTTTTCAAGTTTAAAGGTTACAGGAACGGTGTATTTCACAGGAACAGCAACACCTCTTTGCATACCAGGTTTCCATTTAGGCATTTGTGCCAAAACTCTGATGGCTTCCGCATCTAAGGCTGGACATACACTGTGTAGAATCTCGAAGTTTGATGTGTATCCGTCTATACCTACAACGAATCTGACTATTACACGTCCTTCAATTTTTGCTTCCTGTGCAAGTGTAGGATATTTGATGTTGCGGGCTATATATTTTAAGCATTCGGACATGCCACCGGGGAATTCAGGCATCTGTTCCACTACTATGAATACTTCCTCCTCATTTCCGGCTTTATGCTGAACTTTTTCTTCTTTCTTTGGTTGCTCGGCCGGTTCATATCCCACTACAACTATCTCGTCCATATTCTGCACATCGTCCTTAAGCTTTATGGGGTTATTTTTTAATCCTTTTATTTCCATTTCCGACGCTATGAAAGTATAAGTCTGTTTCCCGATGAATGAAATTATTATTACGGAGTTTTCTGTAGTTCGTAATGTGAAATCTCCGTTCTCATCTGAGATAGTTCCGTTTGTAGTACCTCTTTCCAGGATGCTGGCTCCCCTTATCGCTTTTCCGGTGGCATCGTCAACTACTGTACCTTTCACCAGAATAAGTCCGTTAGGTTTGGAATAAGTGTTTTCTACCTCATGATTTTTCGTAATTGCCGAAAAATCATTAACTTTGACACTTGAAATCTCGTCACTTAATTTTGAGATTTCAGGATGGGCAAAGGCGGCAACTGCTACAGCTGCCAGTGGAAGTACGTAGAGATACTTCGCGCGTGCCCATGGGCTGGATTTCTTTTTCATCATCATAGTGATACGTTTTTTAAGTTTACTGTGATTAAAGCTGTTGGCGATTGAGTAGAGCCTTGAGCCAACAGCTTTTTTTATTAATAATAATTGATAATTCTTTGCGTCTATTCCGTTTCTTATTACTGTTTCGTCGGCTTCAAATTCATGTACGTTCTGAAGTTCCGATTTTATAAGCCATGATGCCGGGTTGAACCATTGCAGAAGTATGCATATATCTGCCAGAATAAGGTCGATGGAATGATGGTTGGTGATATGTGCCATTTCATGACACAGTATCTCTCTGCCGTTTTCTTCCAGGTCGGTACGTGATATTACTATATGGTTCATCCAGCTGAAAGGTGATATTTTTTCGTCTGTCACTATAAGTTTTATTTTGCCTGTATTGTCTTTTACATACAGACTGATATCTTCCTCTTTACCCTTGTGCGTTATGTTCAGCACTTTTATGAACTGTAAAATCTCTTTTACGGCAAAGAACAGAATTCCGGTGATGTATATGATGGCTGCAAATGTGGTGATATATTCCATCGTAGAGATATCACTGGCTTCTGTTGCTATATTTTCATCGACCATGACAGGCATCATCAGTGACTCGTCCATAGATATTTCAACCTGAACAGTTTCATCCGGGGTATCCATACTTATCTTTGCGAAAGGAATTATGGAACATATAATCATCAAGCCAAGAAGAGAGAAACGATTGAAACGATGAAAAGTTTCGCGACTCATCAGCAGTTTGTAGAACAGATAGAATACTGCCAGACAAACAGCCGATTTCAGTATATATATAAGTAGTGTTCCCATATTATTAAACTTTTTCTATCATTGCTTATTTCCTGTTCTCTTCTTCAACTTTCTTTATAAGTTCTTTAAGCTCGTCAATTGATATGTCTTCTTCCTTAACTAAGGAAGATACTACATTAAGGTAGGAATTATTGAAATATTTGCTAATTACATTTTTTAATGTGCTGGTGCTGAAATCATTCCGGCTCACAGTGGCATAATACTGGAATGTATTTCCGTATGCCTTATGGCCTATATACCCTTTGTCTTCCAATCCGCGTACAATTGTTGACAGTGTGTTAATATGCGGTTTCGGTTCGTCATAAAATGAAAGGAGCTCTTTCACGAACAATGGACCTTTTTCCCAGAAAAGTTCCATGATTTCCTCTTCTTTTGATGTCAGTTTTTTCATAAGGCTTTGCTTTAGATTTTCGTTTGTGACAAAGTAACTAAAAAATATAGTTGCTCAACTAATTTTTATAGTTAAAGATAATTAATGCCAATAAACGACAATTTCCGAACCCAGAGTTCTGGGCCCGGAAATTCAATGATTTTTGTATTTTTATTCCACACTAATACCAAGTGTCTTCATATCTTCGTCAACAGTTCCTATACCTGCGATACCGAAGTTGTCAACAAGTACTTTGGCCACATTAGGCGAGAGGAATGCCGGAAGAGTAGGACCGAGGTGGATGTTCTTCACTCCAAGCGACAACAGAGCGAGCAGAACGATTACCGCTTTCTGTTCATACCATGCAATGTTGTATGCTATAGGCAGTTCGTTTATATCGTTTAGATTGAATACCTCTTTCAGCTTCATGGCTACAACGGCCAGTGAGTAACTGTCATTGCATTGTCCTGCATCAAGAATGCGAGGGATACCGTTAATATCGCCCAATGGAAGTTTGTTATATTTATACTTCGCACATCCTGCAGTAAGGATTACACAGTCTTGCGGCAATGCCTTTGCGAACTCGGTGTAGTAGTCTCTGCTTTTCATTCTGCCGTCGCATCCTGCCATAACAATGAATTTTCTTATTGCGCCTGCCTTGATAGCATCCACTACCTTGTCTGCCAGACTCAATATCTGATTATGTGCAAATCCACCTATTATTTCGCCTTCCTCAATCTGTGTAGGCGCATCGCATTTCTTTGCAAGTTCAATCACTTCGGAGAAGTCTTTTACTCCGTTCTCGTTTGCAGTGATATGTTTCCATCCCGGATAACCGGTAGAGTTGGTGGTGAAGATTCTGTCCTTATATACAGCATTCGAGGTAGGAGGTACGATACAGTTCGTAGTGAATATCACCGGACCGTTGAACGAAGAGAATTCTTCGCGCTGCTTCCACCACGCATTACCGTAGTTACCGATGAAATGTTTGTATTTCTTGAATGCCGGGTAGTAGTGTGCCGGCAGCATCTCGCTGTGTGTATATACATCTACTCCGGTACCTTCAGTCTGTTTTAGCAATTCCTCTATGTCATGCAGGTCATGTCCGCTTATCAGTATTCCCGGATTTGTTCCTACACCGATATTCACTTTTGTGATTTCAGGATTTCCGTAAGTCTCCGTATTTGCCTTATCCAATAGAGCCATTACCTTAACTCCTGTTTCGCCCACAGCAAGTGTTAATGCTGTAAGTTCATCTGCCGATAGGTTGCCTATTGTGATTTTTCTTATTGTTGACTGCATGAAAGTGTGTATGCTTTCATCATTATATCCCAGGCGCATGGCGTGCTCGTGATATGCGGCCATACCTTTCAGACCATATATTATCAGCTCTTTCAGTGAGCGGATATCCTCATTCTTCTCTCTCAGAATGCCAACGGCTCTTGACTTCTCATCGTAGAATCTTCTGTTTTCTGTATTCCAGATTATTTCATCTACTGCCGGAAGTTTGATATTCTCTTTCTCTGCAATATTTTTCAGTTCAGTTTTCAGTTCCAATCCTCGGTCCACTCTTTTCAGAATGCTTTCATCGTCGAAATTGGCATTTGTAATGGTTGAGAATAATGCGTCTGTTACGAAAGTGTTTACCTCATGATTTGTTTTAATGCCGTTTTCTCTCAAAATGTCTGCTACGGAGCACACGCCGCTAACTACGAACAACAGCAAGTCCATGGCTGCCGATGTTGAGCTGCTCTTGCCGCATACACCCTTGATGGTACAGGCTATTCCTTTGGCTGTCTCCTGACATTGGAAACAGAACATTTCGTTTACTGCAATAGAATTTTCAGTCATAATAAATGTGATTTGAATTTGTGGCTAATACTATTGTTGCTATTTTTGTGCAAAGGTATTCCGTTGTTACTCTTTATTCCGTAACAGATGTTACAATGACTGATAAAAATGATTAATATATATGTACATGGGACGATTTTATGACATATTGGATTTCACTCTTTTTGAAGGAGTAAACAAAGATGGGATAGCGGAATTTCTGAAGAATGCTTCCAATAAGATTTCTTCGTATAAGAAAGGAGATATCGCCATCTTTCAAGACAGTTTGTGTAAGTCATTGTCTCTGTTGTGTCAGGGTACGCTGCTTGCCAAGATGACGAACGCCGAGGGAAAGGAAATAGTGATAGAACATCTGGCGGCTCCGGAGATATTGGCACCTGCATTTATTTACGGAACAGAGAACAGATTTCCTGTAACACTGCAGGCCGAGGATGATGTCATAATATGGTCTCTGTCGAAAGATGATTTTCTTAAGATGATGGAAACCGACGACGCTCTTCTGAGAAATTTTCTACGTCAGATATCAGACAGGAGTGTCTTTCTGAGTCGTAAACTTAATGAATTTGCCTTGCAGAATCTTAGTACAAGGATTGTGAGTTATTTGCAGAGGAGTGGTGTAATAACCAATATTCAGGATGTTGCTTTTATCATGGGAGTGGCACGTCCGTCACTGTCGCGTACGCTGTCTGCTATGGTTGAGGAAGGTGTATTGATAAAGACTGAAGGAGGGTATAGATTGTCAAAATATTAAGTTCGGAAAAATATCCTGCCGCTTTTTAGAACAACAGTAGATTTGGCAATATAAATATGTGTCACTACTGATTAAATGTCAGTGTTACATATACTTTATTAAGAAATGATATGCCAATATGACAGAATTAGTATTTGGCACGCTTTTCGTATTGAGTATTGTGTCTTATTAAAGACATTAGATAAACTGAAAAATAACAATAAAAATATACTATTATGACTATTAAACCATTAGCAGACAGAGTTCTGATTCTTCCTGCTCCTGCAGAAGAAAAAACTATCGGCGGTATCATCATTCCTGATACAGCAAAAGAAAAACCATTACAGGGTAAAGTAATTGCAGTAGGCAACGGTACTAAAGACGAAGAAATGGTATTGAAAGTTAATGATACTGTTTTGTATGGAAAATATTCTGGTACTGAAATCGAACACGAAGGTGTAAAATACTTGATGATGCGCCAGAGTGACGTACTCGCTGTTGTGGAATAATAAATATAATCAACATTTTAAAGTTTAGAAAATTATGGCAAAAGATATTCTCTTCAACATTGATGCTCGCGATCAGTTGAAAAAAGGTGTGGACGAACTTGCTAACGCAGTGAAAGTAACACTTGGTCCTAAAGGACGTAACGTTATTATAGAAAAGAAATTCGGTGCTCCTCACATCACTAAAGATGGTGTGACTGTAGCTAAAGAAATAGAATTGGCTGACGCATTCCAGAACACAGGTGCACAGCTTGTAAAATCTGTAGCTTCAAAGACTGGTGATGATGCAGGTGACGGTACTACTACTGCAACTGTATTGGCTCAGGCTATCGTAGGTGTAGGTTTGAAGAATGTTACAGCAGGTGCCAACCCAATGGACTTGAAACGTGGTATCGACAAGGCTGTTGCTAAAGTTGTAGAATCTATCAAGTCACAGGCTGAAACTGTAGGTGACAACTACGACAAGATTGAACAGGTTGCTACAATCTCTGCAAACAACGACCCTGTTATCGGTAAGCTTATTGCAGATGCTATGCGCAAGGTTTCAAAAGACGGTGTTATCACTATCGAGGAAGCTAAAGGTACTGACACTACAATCGGTGTTGTAGAAGGTATGCAGTTCGACCGTGGTTACTTGTCAGCTTACTTCGTAACTGATACAGAAAAGATGGAATGTGTAATGGAACACCCATACATTCTTATCTATGACAAGAAGATTTCTAATCTGAAAGATTTCTTGCCTATCCTTGAACCGGCAGTACAGAGCGGACGTCCTTTGTTGGTTATAGCAGAAGATGTTGACAGCGAAGCATTGACTACACTTGTAGTTAACCGTCTGCGCGGACAGTTGAAGATTTGTGCTGTTAAGGCTCCGGGCTTCGGCGACCGTCGTAAGGCTATGCTTGAAGATATCGCAGTATTGACAGGTGGTGTAGTTATCAGCGAAGAAAAAGGCTTGAAACTTGAACAGGCTACTCTCGAAATGCTTGGTACTTGTGATAAGGTTACTGTTTCTAAGGAAAATACTACTATCGTAAACGGTGCCGGTCAGAAAGAACTCATCCAGGAACGTATCAACCAGATCAAAGCTGAGATGAAGAACTCTACTTCTGACTATGACAAAGAAAAACTTCAGGAACGTCTTGCCAAATTGTCAGGTGGCGTAGCAGTTCTTTATGTAGGTGCTGCAAGCGAAGTTGAAATGAAGGAAAAGAAAGACCGTGTTGACGATGCTTTGTGCGCAACTCGTGCCGCTATCGAAGAAGGTATCGTACCTGGAGGTGGTGTAACTTACATCCGTGCAATCGATGCATTGGAAGGCTTGAAGGGTGACAACGCTGACGAAACAACCGGTATCGAAATCATCAAACGTGCTATCGAGGAACCTCTTCGTCAGATTGTAGCTAACGCTGGTAAGGAAGGTGCTGTAGTGGTACAGAAAGTACGTGAAGGTAAAGATGACTTCGGTTACAATGCACGTACAGATGTTTACGAACACTTGCACGCTGCCGGTGTAGTAGATCCTGCAAAAGTAACTCGTGTTGCTCTTGAAAATGCAGCTTCAATAGCAGGTATGTTCTTGACTACTGAATGTGTAATTGTTGAAAAGAAAGAAGACAAACCTGAAATGCCAATGGGCGCTCCAGGAATGGGCGGCATGGGTGGCATGATGTAATCTTCCCCTTTTAATCACATAAAATATTGATATTAGGCTCCTGCCGGACATCAGTCCGGCAGGAGTTTTTTGTTTGTTGTAATTCTTTTAAATTCAATCGGTTATACGATGTAAAAGTAGTATAGAAGTATTGCGTGTTGTTAAAAGAAGTAGTGTCTAAGTATGAGTTTTTTTGTCTGTTAGATTATTAAGAGGTTATTTTGCCGCCAGATAAAATTAATACTAATCTAAAACATTACTTATGAAACCGAAAACCTTATTATTTTTTATTTCTAGTGCTTTGTTTCTTCTGCCTGCTTCCGGACAAAATACACGAATGGAAACATATTGTAATCCTATTAATCTGGATTATACGTATATGATATATAATTCGGACAAGGATATATCTTACCGTTCGGGTGCTGATCCTGCAGTGGTTGAGTTCAGAGGAGAATACTATATGTTCGTCACACGTTCGCACGGATACTGGCATTCAAAAGATTTGCAGAACTGGGATTTCATTTCTCCTTCAAATTGGTATCCACAAGGATGTAATGCGCCGGCAGCGCATAATTACAAGGACTCAGTTTTGTATGTATGTGGCGATCCTTCCGGTTCGATGAGTGTGTTATACACCGATAATCCTAAAGAAGGAAAATGGAAAGGAACTCCGGCAATATTGAACAATCTTCAGGATCCTGCCTTGTTTATTGATGATGACGGAAAGGCTTATATGTATTGGGGATCTTCGAACGTGTTCCCTGTAAGAGGAATGGAGCTCGACCGCAATCATCGTTTCATACCAAAAGGTGAAGTGAAGGAACTGTTGCATCTGGATCTCGCCAATCATGGTTGGGAGCGTTTCGGTGAGAACCATGTGAGCGATTCTGATCTAGGAGGATTTATCGAAGGCCCATGGATGACAAAACATAATGGTAAATATTATCTTCAGTATGGCTCGCCGGGTACAGAGTTCAATGTTTACGGCGACGGAGTATATGTGTCCGACAATCCTCTAGGTCCGTTTGAATATCAGCCTCATAATCCGGTGTCATATAAGCCGGGAGGTTTTATGAATGGAGCAGGCCATGGCAGCAGTCTTCTTGGTCCTGACAATACTTACTGGCATTTCGCTTCTATGTCGCTTTCTATTAATGTCAATTGGGAGCGCCGCTTGTGTATGTTCCCTATGGGATTTGATGATGACGGAATAATGTATTGTAATACCAGATTTGGTGATTATCCGCATTATGCCCCATCTGTTCCTAATAAGAAGGGAGAGTTCCGTGGATGGATGCTTCTGTCGTATAAGAAGCCTGTAACGGTTTCGTCTTCATTGGAAACATTTAAAGGAAATGAACTGACAGACGAGAAAACCAAGAGTTTCTGGGTGGCAGAGAAGAATGACGAAAACCAGTGGGTGACAATAGATCTTGAGAATGTATCCGATGTATATGCCCTGCAGATAAACTATCATGATTATAAGAGTGATATGTACGGAAGATATGAAAATCTTCATCACAGATATATGATAGAGGGATCTCTGGACGGAAAAGACTGGTATGTAATGGTTGACAAGAGCAATAATTATAAGGATGTGCCAAACGATTATGTCGAATTGCCTAAGTCACAAAAGGCAAGATTTGTGAGATATAAGAATATTAAGGTACCTACTCCAAATCTGGCTATATCTGAGTTAAGAATTTTCGGTTTAGGAAATGGAAAGCAGCCGTCTAAAGTTAAAGGACTGACAGTGGAAAGACAAGCCGACAGGAGAGATGTATCAATAAAATGGGAAAAGGTGAAAGGCGCTCAAGGTTACAATGTGCTTTGGGGAATATCTCCTGACAAACTTTACAGCTCATGGATGGTTTATGATGAAAATGAACTGTTTATGCGCTCCTTATCGACAGACCAAAGTTACTATTTCTGTATAGAGGCATTTAATGAGAATGGAGTTTCCAAGACATCGGAAATAATATTCTGTAAATAAGAGAGAGATGGGTTCGGGTTCAAATTGAGTTTTCAATTAGTTCCTGAACCCTTTTTCTGTAAATCTGTTTTGAATTATGAAATTATAATATACCTTTGTCTTATTATGTAATGTATGAAAAAACATTTTTATGAAACTAAAATTTCTCAATATACTTTTTGTTTGCCTGATACTTTGTTTACCTGATTTGAATGCGGCTTCGTTTATTCCTGCTACAACCAATTATACTGTAGATTCATATAATGCCGGTCATCAAAACTGGAGTTGTACACAGGGACCTAACGGCGTAATGTATTTTGGAAATAATAATGGCTTATTGACTTTCGACGGTTTTTTCTGGAACTTGTATAGAGTGCCCGGAAATTTTGCTGTCAGATCTGTATTCGTTGATGGAGACAGAATCTATATCGGCTCTTTTGAGGAGTTTGGTTATTTCAGAAAAAATGACAGAGGGGAATTGGACTATGTTTCATTAAGTGATTCGATAAAAGAGAAAGTGAATTCTAACGATGAGATATGGAATATAGTTCGTATAAATAAGAAAATCTTTTTCCAATCGTTCACAGGAATGTATGTCTATGACGGCGAAAGGGTAGAACCTGGTAAGTTGCCTGTACCTATACGTCCATTGTTTTGTTCAGTCATAAACGGTATGGGATATATTCAGGCTATAGACGGCGATTTCTATTCTTTCGATGGAGAGAATATGAAAATGTTGTTTTCAAGGGAACAACTGAATGATGACGTGGTTTCTATATTGCCGTTTAAAGGAGATGAGTTCATCCTTTTCAGCCTCAATAACGGTTTATTCAGATATTTCAATGGTACTGTTTCGCGATTTGCTACAGATATCGATGCTCAACTTATACAAGCCAGGGGGAATAGAAGTACAATTCTGAAAGACTCAGTGATAGTGTTAGGTACAATATCCAACGGACTGTATGGTATAGATTATAATGGAAAATTACTATGGCATCTGAACAGGGAGAACCAGCTGAATAATAACACGATAATGGGTATATGTCGTGATAAGGACGGTAATTTGTGGACTGCACTTGATGATGGAATTTCTTTCTTGCGTACAAATACTCTGACTACATTGTTAATACCGTCATCCAAAGATTATAAATTCGGAATGGTATATGGGGTGGAGAAGGTAGGAACAAAGATGTTTATGGCTACCAACCAAGGGGCATATGTATATGATATGAACGGTGGAGGTATGGAACTGTTGCCATATACCCAAGGACAGAACTGGTATGTAAAGAAAATAGACAGGCAGTTGTTCATCGGAAATAATTCTGCCACCTTGTGTTATGACGGAAAAGTCAGTCAGGTAAAAGGAACTTCAAGCAGTACTTGTATAAAAAAGGCAAGTATTAATGGAACTGAAGTTCTGGTTGAGGCCAGTTATGCCGAATTGAGAATCTGGAAGAAGAACAGTGACGGATATTGGTTTCTGTCGCATAAGGTAAATGATTTTCTGGCACCGGTGAAATCTTTGGAAATTGATGAATCCGGTGTTATTTGGGCTTCACATATGTATAGTGGTTTATATAAGATAAAGCTTACAGATGATTTGTGTAATATAAAGGAGATAGACAGAATATACAATCTTGGTAAATCGGAACATAACAGCTCCAATAAAATAAATGTATTTAAAATTAGAGGTAAAGTAGTTTTTTCTGATGAAGAAGGATATTTTGTATATGATGAATCCAAACAGAAGATAGTGCCTTATGGATTGCTGAAGAATTCTGATGTAATAATAAAGAATGCGCATTGCGCGGTTGACACGCATTATGATGATATGATCTGGCTTGTTAATGATGACGAATATGTTTTGCTTCAGTATAATAAAGGAAAGTTCTATGTAAAGAAAAGAATACTTTCACGCAGTTTTGACTCTCCTTGTATTGAAGGATATGCAAATGTTTATGTGGAAGATGATGTCAGCTATCTGAATCTTAATAATTGCGTGGCAAGAATATTTCCTTTGAAAGATTCTGTTGACAAGAAGGAATATGTGAAAGCGGAATTTTCAAAGATTATAGCCGAATCATCTGATGGAATGACAGATATTCTGAATCTTGCAAGCGAAACTACACTGGACAGTAAATTCAGAGATTTGAAGGTGTATGTCTCATATCCATCGTATAAGCAAGGAAGCCTGAGGTTTAAGTTTATAATGGATGGAGAAATAGATATTACCGAAGAAAGCGATATGCCATATATGCATTTTGCCAGTCTGGAATATGGTAAATATAGTCTGGATGTCGAGGTGTTGAATGAGGAAGGTAAATTGCTTGATTCGGTGTCATATTCGTTTATAATAGACAGACCTGTATGGATGTCCAATTGGATGATTGTTGTATATATTTTGGTAGCGGGAGCTGTTTTGTTCTTGTTTGTCAGATGGAGGGAAAAGGCCGTAGAGAAGAAAAAAAAGAAAGAGTTTGAAACACATAGAATAGAGCAGAATATACAAATAAGTGAGCAGCAAAGGTTGATTGCCGAACAACAGAAACAATTACTGGAAAATGAATTGACGTTGAAAGGAAAGGAACTTGCCAGTATGACACTTGCCAGATTGGCCAAACAGGAGACTTTGGAGAGTTTAAGAAAATTTGTTCAGGAACAATTGTTGAAAAACCAGTGTGGAAGAAAAAATATGGAGATGGTTTTAAAGCAGATTAATGACAACATTGACAATGAAGATTTCTGGACAGTTTTCGAGAATAATTTTGACTTGATACATCAACGTTTCTTCAGGACTTTGAAAGAAAGATACCCCGGACTTACTGCTACGGATTTGAGATTTTGTGCTTTGTTGAGATTGAACATGTCAACTAAAGATATTGCCCAAATGACAAATCTTACTATAAGGGGAGTTGAGGCCGCAAGATATAGAATACGTAAAAGGATAGGTGTTCCAGACGGAGTAAGTCTTGTAGATTTCTTCATTGAATTCAAGTAAGTGCTATAAGCTTGTTTATCAATTGTTTATCATACTAAAAAGTAGTATAAAAGTATAAGGTCTGCTCTTAGACGTAGCTTTAGAGTGTCGGTTTTTTTGTAGATATATTCTATTATGTTCACCTTTGCCGCCGTGAAATTTTATAGTTTAATATCTATGAGCAGACAATTTGTTTTAATCTTAATGTCTTTATTGTTTGCAGCCTCGTCGGTATTTGCACAGAAGGCTGTAACTGTTCAAGGTGTTGTAACAGACGCAACATTCAACGAACCTGTGATTGGTGCCAATGTATTAGTGAAAGGCACAACTGTCGGAACCATCTGTGATATGGATGGTAAGTATCTAATTGAGAATGTTCCCGCTGATGGAACTTTGGTTTTTAGCTTTATCGGAATGAGAACCGTTGAAGTTAAGGTTAATGGTAATACTACTGTAAACGTAGTGTTGTCTGATGATGTTCAACAATTGGAAGATGTCGTTGTCATTGGTTATGGAACAAGTAAGGCCAAGGACTTGACTGCTCCTATTTCTGTAGTAAAAAGCGAAGAAATTGCTTCTATCGCATCGTCATCACCGATGTCGGCTTTACAGGGAAAAGTACCTGGGGTAAATATTGTTTCGTCTGGTGCGCCTGGAAGCAGCCCTAAAGTTACTATTCGCGGTCTTGGCTCATTTAATGATACTGCGCCTTTGTATGTAGTGGATGGTATGTTCTATGATAATATTGATTTCCTGAACAATTCAGATATACAGGAGATATCAGTATTGAAAGATGCTTCTGCAGCAGCAATATATGGTGTGCGTGCAGCTAATGGAGTTGTAATTATTACAACAAAGAAGGGAAAAAGAAATTCTAAGGCACAAATTACATATAACGGATATGTTGGTGTACAGAATGCTACTAATGTGCTGAAGATGGCTAATTCTAAGGAGTATGCCACTGTAATGCTTGAGGCTAATAAAGAAGCATACGAACCGATTATTCTGTCATCAATAGAAAAATTCGGTGGCAATTATGATACTTTGACATTCGGAGCTGATACAGACTGGTATAGCGAATTGTTAAGAACTGCCATTATGACTAACCATGGTATTGATATAACAGGTGGTAGTGAGAAAGCTACTTATGCTGTTGGTATGAACTATTTGTATCAGAATGGTATTATGGACACACGAAGCAGCTATAATAGGTTGAACTTCCGTGCAAATCTTGATTTTGAGGCTACAGATTGGTTGAAAGTAGGTAGCAATATTATAATTAGTAACTCAGAACAATATAATGTCGATAATTCAGCTTGGCTTTCTGCGTATAAGACTCCATCATTAATACCAGTTTATGATTATTCAAGAAGTGATGAGGAAGCATACCCAGAGAAGTTTGCTGCTCCTCAGCAGATTGGTCTTACAAGTAATTTTACCAATCCGGTAGCCATTGCAAAATATAATGATAACAGCATGAATGATAATTTTCAGGCAATGGCAAACTTCTATGCTGAATTTACACTTATACCTGAAAAATTAAGATTTAAGACAAGTTATAATCAGGATTTCTCTTTGATAAGAGGTCGTGTATATTATCAACCATATCAGGTAAGTTCTACACAATTGAATGCTGAGTCTAAACTGACAAAAACAAATTCAAATTATTATAGCTATGTTTGGGATAATACATTGACATATACTGATTCTTGGAAAGATAACAATTTTAATGTATTGTTAGGACAGTCTAGCAGAGAACAGCAATATAGAAAGCTGGAAGGTACTGCTACAAATGTTCCAGGCGATTATGATGAGTATTTATATATAAGTCAGGGTAACGCCACAGGACGCGAAGTTAACGATGACGGTTATTGCTATAGAGGCCTTTCGTATTTTGCACGTTTCAGTTATGATTATGCTGGTAAATATTTATTGTCAGCTACAATGCGTGCCGACGGTAGTTCAAAATACCAGGAAAAGTGGGGATATTTCCCTTCTGTAGGTGCAGCTTGGGTTATAAGCGATGAAGAATTCTTCAAGAAACAGAATGTGATAGAATATATGAAAATACGTGCCAGCTGGGGACAGTTAGGTAATGACCGTGTAGCTGCAAGTGATGGATTTGCTTCTATTTCTACTGGTACAGGCTCTTCTGGAGTATTTGGAAATACTACACTTCCAGGTTTCCAGAATACTAGTTACTTTAGTTGGTTAGGCTGGGAAATGGTAGAAGAATTCAATGCAGGTGTGAATTTTGCGTTGTTCAATAGTCGTTTGAGTGTTGATTTTGACTATTATAACCGTATTACAAAGAATGCCATTATAAATACAACACTTCCTTTCAGTACTACAACATTGGCAGGAAACAATGGTGAGATTTCTAACAGTGGTTTTGATATTCAATTAAGCTGGAATGATAAGATAGGTAAAGACTTCTCTTATTATGCAGGTGTAAATCTGTCAACACTTAAAAATAGTGTGAAAAGTCTTAATGGAGCACCATATATTTATGGGGGAAGTGCTGAAAGCCGCACAATTAATATAGTAGGCGAGGAAATGCAATCTTATTATGGATATAAGGTTTTGGGAGTATATCAGAATGAAGATCAGATTAAAGCTGATCCTATAGCTGTTGCAAACGAACTTGAACCTGGAGATCTTATTTTTGAGGATGTGAATAATGATAATGTGATTGATGATAGTGACCGTCAGATATTGGGATCAAATATACCTAGTCTTACTTATAGCTTCAATTTAGGTTTTCAATATAAGAATCTTGAATTCTCTTTGTCAACATTCGGTCAGGCCGGCAATGAAATTTACAACCGTAAAAGAGCTGTAAGATATTCACAGGCTAATTTTAACTTCGATAAGGATTTCTATGATAACCGTTGGACTGGAGAAGGTACCAGCAATTCTTATCCTTCATCAAAGGGTATGTTGAAAGCATGGAATAATAGCAATACAAATTCATTCTTTGTTGAAAAAGGCAATTATTTCAGAATACAGAATATAATGTTGGCTTATAACTTTAGGAATGTAAAAATAGGTTCATATACTCTTCCTAATGCAAAAATAAGTCTTACAGCCGACCGTCCATATACTTACTTTACTTCAAACGGATTTACTCCTGAAATAAGTAATCAGTTTGGATGGGATGAAGGAGTATATCCATTGGCTGCAACTTATACATTCGGACTGACTATTAATTTCTAACCTTTAAACTAAGAACATAATATGAAGAATTATAAAAATATATTATTGTGTGCATGTAGCGCATTGATAATGTTCTCTTCTTGCTCTGATTTTCTGGATAAACTTCCGGAAAATAAAGTAAATGAAGAGAATGTGGATTATACAAACTTGTCTAATATGTACCAGCCGGTATCTGGAGTGTATGCAAAATTACGTTCTAGAGGATCACACTGGATTGTATGGGGGGCAACTATAGTACGTGATGATGATGTATCAACTGGACGAATTGACGACCAGGCTGATTTGGTAGCAATTGACAAGAATTATACATATAATGCCGGATTCTGGGGGTGTAATGAGGCATGGATGGTTTATTATGATATTATTAAAGTTGCAAATGCTGCTTTGGAATCACTTGATATGTTTAAGGAAAATATCACAAAAGACAGTGATATGAAACTTTATAACGAATATACAGGTGAAGTAAAGTTCATAAGAGCATATTGTTATTATAGACTGACTCAATTGTTTGGACCTGTCACAATTTTACGCGATAATAAGCAAGTTGATATGACACGTTCTACGATTGCGGCTGTATATAGATATATGTTGGAAGATCTTGATTTTGCTATCAATAATTTGCAGAGAATACGCCCTAATGAATATACAGACCGTATAGGTGCTGCTTCTGCGTTTACTGCAGAAATGCTTGCTGCTAAAGTGTATATGGAATTAGGACAATATGATAAAGTAGAATCGCTAACTGATGATATAATTGGTAGTGGCAAGTTTGAGCTTAATCCAGATTATAGAGCTTTATTCCAAATTCCTGGAAAATTATGTGATGAATCATTGTTTGAGTTACAGTTTACAGATTTTGGAAATGGCTCTGGTGAAGTAGTGACTTCTGATAGCTGGTTTACATTCCAAGGCCCAATTAATGATGGAATTATTTCAGGCTGGGGATTTATTAGCCCGACAAAAGAATTTAGAAAGTGGGCTAAAGAACGTGGCGAAACTGTTCGTGCTGAACTTACTTTCCTTATGGCTGGTGAAACAACACCAGAAGGTGATTTTATAAAGGAACCCGCAAGCGAAGTCGCTCCTGATTGTTTTAATGGTAAGGCATATACACCTTCAAGCCAGATAACTCCGGGACGTACTGAATATGGAACAAATAATAACATCCGTGTATTCAGATATGCAGATGTATTACTTATGAATGCGGAGGCAAAAGTTCGTCTAAACAAGAGTGGAGATAATTCATTCAATGAAGTAAGAAAACGTGCAAAGATGTCTGAAATAACAGGTGTAACATTGGATCAGATTTTGGACGAAAGACGTATGGAGTTAGCACTGGAATGGGGAGAACGTTATAATGACTTGAGACGTAATGGTAAATTACAGGAGGTGCTCGGTCCATTAGGCTGGAAACAAGGTCAGGAGTATTATCCTGTTCCAACTGCTCAAATTGATATATCTCCAGCATTGGAAAATGAACCAAAAGATAATTAATGAAATAAATATATAATTTGAATGATACGAAAAAACAGACTTATATATTTCTTCCTTACGATGTTGCTTATATCTTGTAATACAGGAAATAAAAAGACATCAGAAAAGGTTGAGAGTATTACCGAACAGACTGCTTCACGTCCGGATTCTTTTGAGAATGATAGTGTAATGTTGGATTACATCCAGAAAGTGCATTTTAACTACATGTGGGATGGAGCCGAGAAAACTTCAGGTCTGGCTTTGGAAAGAATACACCTTGACAATAATTACCCTCAGAATGATGAGGGTACCGTAACGATTGGAGGAAGCGGTTTTGGTATAGCAGGTATTTTAACTGCTATACACCGCCAATTCATAACTCGTGAGGAAGGTGTGGAACGACTTACAAAGATTGTTGATTATCTGGCTAAGGCCGATCGTTTTCATGGCGTATGGCCTCATTGGTTGGAAGGCTCTACAGGTAAAGTGTTACCTTTCAGCAAGAAAGATGACGGCGGTGACCTGGTGGAAAGCTGTTTCGTGATACAGAGTTTATTGTGTGTACGTCAGTATTTCCAGAACGGAAATGAAAAGGAAAAACAGCTTTGTGAGAAAATAAACAAGATATGGCATGAGGTAGAATTTGACTGGTACCAGAACGGTAAAGATGTGATTTATTGGCATTGGTCGCCTAACTATGGTTGGGAGATGAATTTCCCTCTCGAAGGATATAATGAGGCTCTTATAGTTTATGTACTTGCTGCTTCATCGCCTACACATCCGGTTTCAGCTACTGCCTATCATAACGGATGGGCAAGAGGCGGAAATATCAAATCCGACTCAAAACCGTACGGTTATCCGCTGGAGGTTAAACACAATGGAGCAGAAAAACTGGGAGGACCTCTTTTCTGGGCGCATTATTCTTACATCGGACTGAATCCGAAAGGACTGTCTGACCAATATGCTGATTACTGGAATGTGGTTAAGAACCATGCTCTATCAAATTACAACTATTGTGTGGATAATCCTAAAAACTATACAGGGTATAGTGAGAACTGTTGGGGACTGACTGCCAGCTACTCAGTGAAAGGTTATGCGGCACATTGTCCTGGAGATAATGACCTGGGTGTAATAACTCCTACAGCTGCATTGTCAAGCTTCCCATATACACCGGTTGAGTCAATGAGGGCATTGAGGTATTTTTATTCGAAAGGTGATTGGATTTGGGGTAAATACGGATTTTATGATGCTTTTTCTGAGACAGATAACTGGACAGTTCCTCACTACCTTGCAATAGATCAATGTACAATTGCTCCTATGATAGAGAATTATCGCTCAGGACTTTTGTGGAATCTGTTTATGAGTTGTCCTGAAATACAGGATGGATTAAAGAAATTGGGATTTGAAATAAATAAATAATCATCAAAATGAAAAAGACAGCATTTATATTATTGGCGTCACTGTTTGTTTCTTCAACAGTGATTGCAGGAAATAAGAAAAGTATGTTGCCTAAAGATGAGGGTAATATGGATAAGTTCGTAACAGAACTTATGAGTAAGATGACTCTTCAGGAAAAATTAGGTCAGCTTAACCTGCCTGTAACAGGAAATATTACTACAGGTCAGGCTAAGAGTAGTGATGTGGCAGGTAAGATAAGCCGTGGAGAAGTCGGAGGCTTGTTCAATCTGAAAGGTGTTAAGGCTATTCGTGAAATGCAGGAACTTGCAGTAGAGAAAAGCCGCCTTGGTATTCCATTGCTTTTCGGAATGGATGTTATTCATGGTTATGAAACCGTATTCCCTATTCCTTTGGCATTGTCGTGTACATGGGATATGGAAGCAGTGGAAAAATCAGCACGTATAGCAGCGATTGAATCAAGTGCCGACGGAATATGCTGGACTTTCAGTCCGATGGTAGATATCTGTAGAGATGCAAGATGGGGACGTGTATCAGAAGGTAACGGTGAAGATCCATATCTGGGTTCTGAAATAGCCAAGGCTATGGTAAGAGGTTATCAGGGTAAGGATATGAGCAGTAATACTGAAATAATGTCTTGTGTAAAACACTTTGCATTGTATGGAGCTATTGAAGCGGGAAGGGATTATAATACGGTTGACATGAGCCGTAACCGTATGTATAATGAGTTTTTCCCTCCTTACAAAGCTGCAGCAGAAGAGGGGGCCGGTAGTTTCATGTCTTCATTCAATGAAGTTGACGGTGTTCCTGCAACTGCTAACCGCTGGTTGATGACTGATGTGTTGAGAAATCAGTGGGGATTCGACGGTTTCGTGGTTACTGACTATACTGCAATATACGAGATGACAGATCATGGTATTGGTGATTTGCAGGAAGTATCTGCAAGAGCATTGAAAGCCGGAACAGATATGGATATGGTGTCAGACGGTTTTATAGGAACTTTGGAAAAATCGTTGAAGGAAGGCAAGGTTACAATGGAAGATATAGACCGTGCTTGCCGCAGAATGTTGGAAGCTAAATATAAACTTGGTTTGTTTAAAGATCCTTATAAATATTGCGATTTGAAACGTCCTGCAAAAGACATCTTTAATAAGGAACATCGTAAAGTAGCACGTGAGATTGCAACCAAGTCGTTCGTACTTTTGAAGAACGAAAACAATATGCTTCCTTTGAAAAAGAAAGGAAATATAGCTTTGATAGGCCCTCTTGCAAATACTCGTACAAATATGCCTGGTACATGGAGTGTTGCTGCTACTCCTGACAGATACAGTACACTGTTGGAAGGACTGAAGAATGCGGTAGAAGGAAAAGCTAATGTATTGTATGCTCAAGGTAGTAATCTGATGTACGATGCGGAATATCAGACTCGTGCAACAATGTTTGGCCGTGAAATCCCAAGAAAGGATGACAAGGAGTTGTTGCAGGAAGCCATTGAAGTGGCAAAGAAGTCTGATGTCATTGTTGCTGCTTTAGGAGAGTCTTCAGAAATGAGTGGTGAGTCTAGTAGTCGTTCTGAACTGAGAATGCCGGATGCACAGCATGATTTGTTGAAAGCATTGTTGGCTACAGGCAAGCCTGTAATCTTGTTGCATTTCTCAGGACGTCCGACTGTTATGACATGGGAAAACGAAAATGTTCCTGCTATCCTTAATGTGTGGTTTGGAGGTAGTGAATCAGCTGATGCTATTTGTGATGTTTTGTTTGGTGATGTTGTGCCTAGCGGTAAACTGACAACTACATTCCCTCAGAACGAAGGTCAGTTACCTTTGTATTACAATCATAAGAATACAGGTCGTCCATTGGCAGAAGGAAGATGGTTCGAAAAGTTCAGAAGCAACTATATTGATGTTTCCAACGATCCGTTATATCCTTTCGGATATGGTTTGAGCTATACAACATTCAGCTATTCTGACATGAAGCTGAGCAACAGCAAGATGGATGCAAATGGTAATATCACTGCTTCTATCGTAGTAAAGAATACAGGAAACTACGATGCTGACGAGGTTGTACAGCTGTATATCAGAGACGTTGTAGGAAGTATAACACGTCCTGTAAAAGAACTGAAAGGTTTCAAGAGAATTCATCTTAAGAAGGGAGAAAGTCAGGTTGTTGAGTTTACAATAACTCCTGAAATGCTCAAATTCTATGATTATGATTTGAATTACGTTTGTGAACCTGGAGATTTTGATGTAATGATTGGTCCTAACAGTAAGGATGTTACAAAGCTTGGTTTTACTTTAATGTGATAAAACCGAGTATATAAAACAAAAAACACACGTGCTGCAAATATGCGGTGCGTGTGTTTTTTTGTTTCTTTATTATAGATAGTTTTACAGATACAGGTCAATTGACAGGTACATGTATTCTTTATCCTGATCTTTACTTCGTTCAAAGAATATCTTGTTTTCCCTTGCCAGCCATCCTATTGCAAGATTCAAATCTCTGTCAGAAAGTCCGGAAGCAGCTTTCAGGCTCTCATACTCCCATCTTTCGCCGTTGTTGAGGAGACGCCAGATAACTCCTGCGTTTTCTCCTATAATGTGTTTATCCATATTAACCAATAAAAAAGTTCAGTTCAATGTATAGAATATTTCTTTTTCCTTGTTGAGTCTCCTCTATATTGAGTTTGCCTTCTCTAGCCAGCCATCCTATGGCAGCATTTATTTCTCTGTCAGACAATCCGGTTGACTTCTTGATCTCGTTGTAAGACCATTTGCGGTGTTCGCCATTCAGTAATTTCCAAATTACTCCTGCGCAATTTCCTATACTTTGTACATCCATATATTTAAATATTTATTAATAAAACAGGTTATTTCCTCATAAACTAAGTCGTTTTTAAATATTGACTTTTCACAAATATACTGTTTTTTTGTATATGTTATAACTTTGAACATTCGTTTTTTTAATATGATGTTATTAAATATACCAGTTTTGGTGATAATATTACTAATGTGTTAATTATTAGGATAGTCTGTTTATCCGTTTTTTTTTAATTCGCTCCAGTATTTTGTGATTATAATGTTTCCTAATAATTGGAGGTTATTGTATAAAATCTTCATATCTTTACGCCTGAAAAAAGAACTGTCTTATCATGGTAAAACTCCACTACATATAGGATGGTAGTTTATAAATGTGGAGGTTATAAGTGTTATGAGGAGAATTTTATATTTAATTGTGTGTATTGCCTTATGTGCGTGTACTGCGACCAACACGGATAAGGTAAATGTCAATGAGCATGGAACCGAGTGGAAGTGGGATGGCGGTACTATCGTCGTAAACACTCCAGAACGCGAGGCCGGACAAAAGAGTGTATTGGGACTTACAGCTCCTAAAATGGAAGTAGTCAGAGTAGGCTTTGTAGGGCTTGGAATGCGTGGACCTGGAGCCGTGGAACGTTTCACTCACATTCCGGGTACACATATTGTAGCTTTATGTGATCATGAGGCTTCGCGTGCTGAGGCTTGTCAGGAGTATTTGAAGAATGCTTCTTTGCCAAAGGCTGAGATATATTCAGGTGAAAAAGGATATGAGGAACTGTGTAAAAGAGAGGATATTGATCTGGTTTATATAGCAACAGACTGGCTGCATCATTTCCCTGTAGCAAAATGTGCCCTTGAAAATGGCAAGCATGTGGCTATAGAAGTTCCTTCTGCAATGAATTTAAATGAATGTTGGACATTGGTAAACTTGAGTGAGAAATATCAGAAGCACTGTATGATTCTTGAGAACTGCTGTTATGACTGGTTCGAGATGAATACCCTTAATATGGCACAGCAGGGAGTATTCGGTGAAGTGATACGTGCTCAGGGTGCCTATATCCACGATTTAAGTCCATTCTGGAAACATTACTGGAAGAATGGTGAATCAGACAAGTTGGGATGGCGTCTGGATTATAATATGCGTCATCGTGGTGATGTGTATGCCACTCATGGTTTAGGCCCTGTAGCTCAGGCTCTTGATATTCATCGTGGCGACAGAATGAAGACTTTGGTGGCAATGGATACCAAATCTGTGAATGGAAAAGCATGGGTTGAAGCATCTGCAGATTCAGTATGCGAGAATTTCAGAAACGGTGATCATACTACAACTTTGATACGTACAGAAAATGGAAAGGTTATCGAAATACAGCATAACGTAATGACTCCGCAACCATACAACAGACTTTATCAACTTACAGGAACAAAAGGTTTTGCAAACAAATATCCTATTGAGGGATATGCTGTAGGAGGTGATCAGCTTGAGGCTTCAGGCGTAAAGCCGGAAGTTGACAATTTGAATGCACACAGCTTCCTTCCTGAAAAGGAAATGAATGCACTGGTAGAGAAATACAGACATCCTATATTGAAGAAATACGGTGATATGGCCAAGGAAGTTGGCGGACACGGTGGTATGGACTTCATTATGGACTCACGTCTGGTTTATTGCCTACAGAACGGTTTGCCATTGGATATGGATGTTTATGACCTGGCTGAATGGTGCTGCCTTGCCGAACTTGGTGAATTGTCTATGGATAATAACTGTGCTCCTGTAGAATTCCCTGACTTCACCCGTGGTGACTGGAACAAGGTGAAAGGATACAGACATGCCTTTGCTTCAACTGAAGATGAGGCTGAAGCAGCCAAGAAAGCTGAGGCTTATACACAGAAACTAAAACTTCAGGGTGCTGAGGATTGGAAATAAATCAGAGTATATGATATTTTTAAAGCCTTTTGAAAACTCTTTGCAAACAGTTTTCAAAAGGCTTTAAATTTTATAGTGAAGAGTGTTTTTGAACTTCTTCCATTACTCGCAGGAAGTTGCCTCCCCATATTCGTCTGATATCATCCTCGCTATATCTTTCTTTCATGAGACGACGGGTGAAGTTTATAAGTTCCGATGAGTCGTTGCATCCTATTATTCCGCCGTCGCCATCGAAGTCTGTTCCTATTCCCACATGTTCCACACCTGCAAGATTTACTATGTGGTTCAGATGTTCTATCGCATCAAGGATATTTGCTTCACGGTCTGAGCGGAGGAAACCGCTGTAAAGACAAACCTGTATCACTCCTCCTTTACGGGTAATGGCTTTTATCTGGTCATCTGTAAGGTTTCGCAGATGATCGCATAAAGAACGGCATGAGGAGTGTGAACATACTACAGGCATCTGGCTTATCTCCAGTGTTTCGTAGAAACTTCTTTCTCCACTGTGCGACAGGTCTATCATCATACCCGTGCGGTTCATCTCACGTATGACAACTTCACCGAACTGACTTACACCAAGATTTTCGTCATTATATCTTGCCGAACCGCAGATGTCGTTGTTACCGTTGTGACACAATGTCATATATACCACACCTCTTTTTCTGAAACGTTCCACATTGGTGATGTCTTTACCAATGGCATATCCGTTTTCAATACCTAACATTATAGCTTTTTTCCCTTCCGTTTTAAGACGGTAAAGATCCGAAGGTGCGTATGCGATATCAACAGCAGTACAGTTTTCGGCTATCATCTTTTCCATTTCATTAAGCAGTCTGTCTGCCTTTGCTGTGGCAGCAAGCAGTGCTTCGTCTGTACGTTCTTTCTGCGGAATATATGCAACCATTATTGTGGCATCCTGTCTTCCTTCTGTCATTTTATGAAGATCGACTTTTATCTTGCTGTCTCTTGTTGCGAAGTTTATTCCCTGTCCGAAAAACATGGGAGTGTCACAATGGGTATCTAGTGTCAGGATCCTCTGATGAAGCCTTTTTGCTTCTTTGAATGATGATGATTCTTTTATCAGCCATTCGAATATAGGCATCATGCTTCTATCCCCGTTAAGGATAAAACATTCGGGATGCCATTGGACTCCGAGCATCGATTTGTATTCAGTGCTTTCCACTGCTTCTATTATACCGTCGTTTGAACGTGCACATACTCTGAATCCTGGAGCCGGCTCCTTGACTGCCTGGTGGTGGAACGAATTTACTGGCAATATTGTATTACCCATTATTTCGGCAAGCAGGCTGTCTTTATCTATATTTACCGTGTGTGATGCATATGATCTGTCAAGATCCTGACTGTGTTTAATCAGTTTGCCTTCAGCTTGTGAGTAGATGTCCTGATATAAAGTACCTCCCAATGCGGCAGTCATTATCTGGATGCCTCTGCAAATGCCGAGAATCGGAATCTGTCTGTCGGCAGCCATTCTCACTATCATCAGTTCCTGACGGTCGCGGTAAGGATTTATATTATGGAGTTCCCTTACAGGGTCTTCTCCCAGAAATAACGGATTGATATCTGCGCCTCCGCTGAGAAGTATTCCGTCTAATGAATCAAGCAGATTTGGCAGGATGGTCAGGTCATCAGAAGGAGGAATAACCAGGGGAACTCCTCCGGCTTCATATATCGATTTGAAATATCCCGGAAACAGTGATACGTTTCCATCGCTTATATTGGCGGTAATGCCAATTATCGGACATCTTTTGTCGGATGGCAATTTGCTATGCAAATAGTCATAATCAGCCTGTATATCGAATGTATTATACGTTTTCATACGTTAATCTTTATTATAACTCTGACAAATATACGGAAAAATCGGATTTATTTCGGATATTTGTTTAAAATAACACACTATGGAACCTGTAAGAACTCTTTCCCAAATGGTAAGCAGGCTGCGTTTAAGCAATAAGCGACGCAGGGTTGCCGTTGTTTGTCCTAATGATCCGCACACCGAATATGTTATAATAAGAAGTCTGAGAGAAGAAATTGCCGAATATCTTTTGGTGACTGATGTTGATCACGTTGACATTTCAAATAGTCTTTATGCCGCATCTCCTGATTTTGTTCGTGTCTATACTGCTCCCACTCCGGATGATGCAGCAGCTTTGGCTGTGGAGCTGGTCCGTTCCGGTGAGGCTGATGTGCTTATGAAGGGATTGATAAATACAGACAATCTTCTGAGAGCAGTTCTGCATAAAGAGAGAGGATTACTTCCTCCAGGTGGAATTCTTAGTCATGTGGCAGTGGCACAGATTCCGCTTTATCATAAATTATTGTTCTTTTCGGATGCAGCCGTAATTCCCAAACCTACATTAGACCAGTTCAGAGCTATGATAATGAACGATATCAGGATATGCAACAGGCTTGGTATGGAAGAACCACGTGTGGCTTTGATACATTGTTCGGAAAAGGTAAATGCCAAATTTCCCCATACCATTTGTTATACCGAACTGAAGAAAGAAGCCTCTGAAGGCAAGATGGGTAAGGTTTATATTGACGGTCCGATGGATGCGAAAACTGCTTGTGACGCTCATAGTGGAGAGATAAAAGGAATGTCGTCGCCTGTTATCGGCAATGCTGATATTATGATATTCCCTAACATCGAATCTGGAAATACCTTTTATAAAACACTTTCCCTGTTTGGAGATGCCAACATGGCAGGAATGCTTACCGGTACTATAGCTCCGGTAGTTGTTCCTTCGCGAAGCGATTCCGGTAATTCTAAATACTACAGTCTTGTGCTGGCATGCCTTGCAGGAAAATAAATCTTATGTTTTTATGAGAATACTTGTAATAAACCCCGGATCAACCTCAACCAAGGTTGCCGTTTATGATAATGAGAAACAACTGTGGAGTGAAAATGTATATCATCCGGCTGAGGAACTTTCGCGTTTTTCGCATGTCAACGAACAGCACGATTTCAGAAAGGAGCTTATTATAAAGTCTTTGGAAGAGGCAGGTTTCAATGTGGAATTCGATGCGGTGATAGGACGCGGAGGTTTGCTTAAACCTACACAAGGTGGTGTTTATCTGGTAGATGAAAAGATTAAATACGATTTGATAAATGCCAAGATGGAGCATGCGTCCAATCTGGCAGGATTGATTGCCGATGAGATTGCCAAAGGATGTAATTGTCCTGCATATATTGCTGATCCGGTGGTAACGGATGAAATGAGCGACCTGGCACGTGTAACCGGAATGCCTGAAATATCCCGTATATCGGTTTTTCATGCGTTGAACAGTCGCGCCGTATCACGAAGATATGCTGCAAGTGTTGGACGCAGGTATGAAGACCTTAATCTTATAGTTGCCCATTTGGGTGGCGGAATCTCTATCAGTGCACACTCAAAAGGCAGGGTTATAGATGTGAATAACGCACTTGACGGTGACGGCCCTTTCAGTCCCGAAAGAGCCGGTTCGATACCTACGAGGCAACTCGTGGATTTATGTTTCAGCGGAAAATATTCGTATGACGAGATACGTAAGATGATAAACGGACATGGAGGATTGTTTGCTCACTTGGGAACTACAGATGTAAGAAGTATCGTTGCAGAAATAAAGGCCGGAAACAAGCATGCATATAATGTCTTGCATGCCATGGCATATAATATCGCAAAAACTATAGGCAGTATGCATATTGTTTTGAGGCAAAAGACAGATGCGATAATACTTACAGGTGGAATGGCTCACGGTGATTATGTCATATCTGAAATATCATCATGGATAGACGGACTTGCTCCGATAGAAGTAATTCCGGGTGAAGACGAGATGGGTGCTTTGGCTATGAATGCACTTGGGGCATTACGTGGCGAATTGCCTTTGCAGGTTTACAATCCGGAATAGTTTGTCACGAAATTGTCATATTTTGATAGTTTTTCGCATCTTTATATAAGATAGCCTGCACCTCGGAACTAAAAGTCGAAAACTTTGTTTTCACTTTGTACTTCACTCAGTTTGTATTATCTTTGCAGCCGATGAAGAACTTGTGCAACATATTGGTATTTATACTTGCTTTCACCGTATTTAACCTGGGAGCAGGTGCAGGAATGGTACATATCTGTTCGGCTTATTGCAAGACACAGACATGTTCTTCTATTTTGCATAAGCATACTGATATGTCAGGATGTTGTCATCATTCAAATGAAGACACTTCGTGTACATCTGTTTCTGAGGAATGTTCTTGTATCAATGTTCATTATAACATAGATTTCTTTAAGGTGTCGCAGGATGATGATATGGTGTCGTTTGTTCCGATGCCATTTGATTTGCCTGAACATGTATCTTATATAATACCTCCGGTTTCTTCCGGACTTTTATTCTCACAGGCTCCTAATGCTCCTCCGGTATATAACAGTGGACGGACATTATTGGCTTTTCATTCAGTATTGATTATTTAGTTTTACACATTTTGCTTTTGTTATGCTTGATGTGCTGCCTCTTCTTTGCAATCGTGTTGCATTGAGGAATAGCTACATTTGCACCGTGAAAATGTGTTTAACTAAATATTTTTTTAATGAAATACTTGATTATTTTATTGTCTTTGACCGCTTTGCCTATGATGGCGGCAAATACTCTTACGGGTACAGTTAAAGATAGCAACAGCGAACCTATACCCGGAGCAAACCTTGTATGGCTCAATTCTTCGCGTGGAGCCAGTACTGATATGAATGGTGAGTTTACTCTTGAACGTCCGGCTAATGCTGACAAGCTTATTGTGAGCTTTATCGGTTATAACACAGATACCATAAGCATTGCATCTTATCAGGAATATATTGATATAGTATTGAACGAAGGTGTACAGCTGGCTGAAGTAAACGTGACCGGAAGAAAAATGGGTTTCCAGAAACTGCGTAGCAGCGTGACAAACGCGGAACTTATTAATTCGGATGAGTTGTGCCGTGCCGCATGCTGTAACCTTGGAGAAAGCTTTGTCACTAACCCTTCTGTTGATGTGAATTATTCTGATGCGGCAACAGGTGCAAAACAGATAAAACTTCTTGGACTGTCAGGTACATATGTGCAGATGCTTACTGAAAATATTCCTAACTTCAGAGGTGCTTCTGCGCCTTACGGACTGGGATATGTTCCGGGACCGTGGATGAGCAGTATCCAGGTGAGCAAAGGTACATCTTCTGTAAAGAACGGTTACGAGGCCCTTACAGGTCAGATTAATATCGAGTTCAAAAAACCTCAGGCTGCCGAGGCAGACTGGTTCTCTGCAAATCTGTTTGCAAGTACTACAAATCGTTATGAGGCAAATGCTGATGCTTCAGTTAAACTGTCGGACAAGTGGAGTACAATGCTTTTTGCTCATTATGAGAATGAGACAAAGGCGCATGACAGCGATGGTGACGGATTTGCCGATATCCCACAGGTGGAACAGTACAATCTTTTCAACAGATGGGCTTATATGGGCGAACATTATGTGTTCCAGGCAGGTATCAAATTTATAAATGAAGAACGTGCCAGCGGACAGGTATCTCATGGCGGACATACATATGCCGATCCATATCGTATAGACATGAATACAGACAGATATGAGGCTTTTATTAAACAGGCTTATATCTTCAATAAGGAACATAACACAAATATCGCGCTTATCACTTCCGGTACCATTCATAATATGGATGCTGTGTATGGACGTAAACTCTATAACGTAGATCAGCAGAATGCATACGCATCACTTTTGTTCGAGACAGAATTTACTTCCCAGCATTCTTTGTCAACTGGTCTTAGCTTGAACTATGACCGTTATGATCAGGAATACCGTCTTGTGAATGATGTAAATCTAGGTCTGACTCCGGAACTTGATAAAGAAACTGTAAGCGGTGTCTATGCACAATATACATATATGCCAAGTGATAAACTGACTGTTATGGCCGGTCTTAGAGGTGATTACAGCAGTTTGTACGGATTCTTTGTTACTCCGCGTGCAAATGTACGCTACGCTCCTAATGAATATATCAATTTCCGTGCTTCTGCAGGAAAGGGGTATCGCACAAACCATATATTGGCAGAAAACTGTTATATGCTTGCCAGCAGCAGAAAAGTAGTTATTGCTGACGATTTGGATCAGGAGCAGGCATGGAACTATGGTTTGAGTATAGCGTCGTATATTCCTTTGTTCGGTAAGACACTTAATCTGAATGCAGAATATTACTATACGGATTTCCAGAATCAGCTGGTAGTGGATATGGAATCAGATGCTCATACAATAGCTTTTACCAATCTTGACGGACGTTCATATTCACAGGTATTCCAGATTGAGGCTACATATCCGTTCTTCGAAGGATTTAACCTTACTGCGGCATGGCGTATGACAGATGTCAAGCAGGATATAAACGGAAAACTTTACGAAAAAGCACTTACCGGAAAGTATAAAGGTCTCTTGACTGCATCTTACAAGACTCCTCTTGGAAAATGGCAGTTTGACGGAACGTTACAGTTGAACGGTGGTGGACGTATGCCGACACCGGAAACTCTTGCCGACGGTACATTATCATGGAATGAAAGATACAAAGGTTTCGAACAGTTGAGCTTCCAGGTTACACGTTTCTTCAGAAACTGGTCTGTATATATAGGTGGCGAGAACCTTACAAACTTCAAGCAGAAGAATGCCATTATCGGTGCAGATGATCCTTGGGGCGACAACTTTGATGCTTCAATGATATGGGGACCTATGCACGGAGCAAAGGGATATATAGGAGTGAGATATAATTTACCAAGAAACTAACGACGAATTAATAATTAATAATTAAGAGTTAATAATTAGTTTAACGCCATTATTAATTTTTAATTGTTAATTACTAAATTGAATAAGGTTTTTAATTATTAATTTTTAATTCTTAATTGATTAACATGAAACGAGTATTATTGTTTACATTCATGGCTGCTTTCATGTGTGCAGCTCAGGTATCTGCTAAAGAACTTCGTAAGATTGTATTCAAGGTTGACCAGATGGAATGCGTTAACTGTGAAAACAAAGTGAAGAAGAATATACCTTTCGAGAAAGGTGTAAAGAAGATGGAAACAGATCTTAAGACACGTACAGTTACTATTACTTACGATTCAGATAAAACAAATATACAGAAACTGAAAGACGGCTTTGCAAAATTCAAATATGAGGCTAAGGTCATCAGCGATGTTGAAGTAAAGTAAAATAGAATTTTACATATTGAAAAGAGTAGGGTACAAGTTATATTGTGCTCTACTTTTTTGTTTATATACTGTTAAAAAACACGATTTTGCATATCTCATTTAACAAATAAATCCCGAACACCAGTTCGGTATCCGGGATTTAAATTATTGATTTAGAAAATCTTCATTATACATATTCCTGCCAGCTCTTTATCTGGATGTCTTTTTCATCCATAGAGCAGAATGCTTCGATAAATGCCTTTGCAAGACGTGCATTTGTGATAAGAGGAATGTTATGGTCTATAGCGCCACGACGGATACGGTAACCGTTTGTAAGCTCGCGTTTTGTGTGGTTCTTAGGTATATTCACAATCAGGTCGAACTTATGCTCGGCTATCATCTTTATCACATTGTTCTCTGCATCAGGACGTTCATCCGGCCAGAATACAGGAGTTGTTGGGATACCATGTGAGTTGAGGAATGCAGCTGTACCTGCTGTAGCATACAGACTGTAACCTTTCTTGCTTAGAGCATGGCTGGCATCAAGCAAGTCAACCTTGGATTTGGTAGCTCCTGAAGAAACGAGGATACCTTTCTTAGGTACCTTATATCCTGTAGCTATCATTGCATTCAGCAATGCTTCGTTGAAATCATCTCCAAGACATCCTACTTCACCTGTTGACGACATGTCAACACCCAATACAGGGTCGGCATTCTGCAGACGTGCGAATGAGAACTGAGATGCCTTGACACCGATACGGTCAATATCGAACGCAGATTTGTCAGGCTGTGTATAAGGAGCATCCAGCATGATGCGTGTAGCTGTTTCGATTAAGTTTCTCTTCAGAACTTTTGATACGAATGGGAAACTTCTTGAAGCACGAAGGTTACATTCGATAACCTTAACCTCATTTTTGCGTGCAAGGAACTGGATATTGAAAGGACCTGATATGTTAAGTTCTTTAGCGATGCGGCGGCTGATTTTCTTTATCAGACGTGCTGTAGAGAAATAAATCTGTTGTGCAGGGAATACCAATGTAGCGTCACCAGAGTGTACGCCTGCATATTCCACATGTTCTGAAATGGCATATTCCACAACTTCACCGTTTTGTGCTACTGCGTCGAACTCTATTTCCTTGGTTTCCTGCATGAACTGAGATACTACTACAGGATATTCCTTAGATACCTCACTTGCCATCTGCAGGAATCGTGTCAGTTCTTCTTCATCGTAGCATACGTTCATGGCTGCACCACTCAATACATATGAAGGACGTACAAGAACAGGATAGCCTACCTTCTGTACGAATGCTTTTACATCGTCCAGGCTTGTAAGTTCCTGCCATGCCGGCTGGTCGATACCAAGCTGGTCGAGCATTGCAGAGAATTTGTTTCTGTTTTCTGCACGGTCGATAGATACTGGTGATGTTCCGAGGATAGGCACTGACTGACGGTAAAGCTTCATTGCCAGGTTATTAGGAATCTGTCCACCCACTGAAACGATAACTCCGCGAGGCTGTTCAAGGTCGATTACGTCGAGAACACGTTCAAATGAAAGCTCGTCGAAGTACAGACGGTCGCACATGTCATAGTCTGTAGATACTGTTTCAGGGTTGTAGTTAATCATGATAGACTTGTAGCCTAATTTACGTGCTGTCTGGATAGCATTTACAGAACACCAGTCAAACTCTACAGAAGAACCGATTCTGTATGCACCCGAACCGAGAACCACTACTGATTTTTCGTTCTTGTAATAGTTTACGTCGTAACCTTCCACAGCATATGTCATATACAGATAGTTCGTCAGTTCAGGATGTTCTGAAGCTACTGTATTGATACGTTTAACAGCCGGAAGGATACCAAGTTTCTTACGGTATTCGCGTACAGCCAGATTTTCTTTTTCCATATTTCCGCTTGTAGGTTTAAGAACGAAGCGTGCTATCTGGAAGTCTGAGAAACCAAGAACCTTAGCCTGGCGCAATACGTCGGCAGGAACTTCTTCCAATGAGTTATATGTCTGGAGTTTGGCCTTGTAGTCAACAATATTTTTCAGTTTGCCGATAAACCAAGGATCTATCTTAGTAAGGTCGAATATACGCTCTATGCTGTAGCCTTCTTCCAAAGCCTGTGCAATGGCGAAGATACGCAAGTCTGTCGGGTTGGCAAGTTCGTCATCAAGATTTTCGAACTTGGTATGGTCATTACCTACGAAACCGTGCATACCCTGACCAATCATACGGAGACCTTTCTGGATGATTTCCTCGAAAGTACGACCTATAGACATAATTTCACCTACCGACTTCATGCTTGAACCGATACGTCTTGAAACGCCTGCAAACTTAGTCAAGTCCCAGCGAGGTATCTTGCAGATAAGATAGTCAAGTTCAGGAGCCTTGTAAGCAGAGTTTGGAGTACCCATTTCTCCAATTTCGTCGAGTGTATATCCCAAACCGATCTTGGCTGCTACGAAAGCAAGAGGATAACCTGTAGCTTTTGAAGCCAGAGCAGAAGAACGGCTCAGACGTGCATTAACCTCGATTACACGATAGTCGTTTGTCTCGGCATTGAAAGCGTACTGGATATTACATTCACCAACGATACCAAGGTGACGGATACATTTCTTTGATAAATCCTGAAGCAATGTAACCTGTTCTTCAGTAAGTGAACAAGTAGGAGCAACAACGATTGACTCACCGGTATGGATACCCAGAGGGTCGAAATTCTCCATGCTGGCAACAGTGAAGCAGTGGTCGTTTGCATCGCGGATAACCTCAAATTCAATTTCTTTCCATCCTTTCAAAGATTCTTCTACCAAAATCTGAGGAGAGAATGTGAATGCGCTTTCTGCCAGTTCGATGAATTTTTCTTCGTTAGGGCATATACCGCTACCCAAACCTCCAAGTGCGTATGCCGAACGGATCATTACCGGATAACCTATTCTGCGTGCAGCTTCCAGAGCATCTTTCATGTTTTCCACTGCCTGGCTTACAGGGGTTTTCATTTTGATTTCATCCAGTTTCTTCACGAACAAGTCACGGTCCTCAGTGTACATGATAGCCTCTACAGATGTTCCTAAGACACTTACTCCATATTCCTTGAGAATACCTTTCTGATAAAGTTCAGTACCGCAGTTAAGTGCTGTCTGACCACCGAAAGCAAGAAGAATACCATCCGGTCTTTCTTTCTTGATGATTTCTGTAACGAAGTATGTATTAACAGGCAAGAAATATACTCTGTCGGCTATACCTTCGGATGTCTGGATTGTAGCGATGTTTGGGTTGATAAGAACAGACTTGATTCCTTCCTCGCGCAGGGCTTTGAGGGCTTGTGAACCTGAATAGTCAAACTCACCAGCCTGACCTATTTTCAGTGCTCCTGAACCAAGGACAAGTACTTTTTTAAATTTCTGTTTCATAAGATGTTGTTTTTATTTAAGGTTGTTTATGTTTTTCAATTCAGTGTGTTTTACAATATATGCAAAGAAAACAATTATTTCGAAGAAAACAAAGTATTTGTCAGCCTTTAAACAATTCATCCATCAGTTGGATGAACAATATTTCGCTGAAATTGGATTTTAAAGGTTTGACTGGCTAATATATGTGCCGGACATACCAATAAAAAAAGCTTGCTCTATGTGTAAGGGCAAGCTTTTATTCAGGTTTTAAAGAATTTTCAAATCAGAATTACCGTAACGCTGCGGGCTCCGTGTGCTCCCATAACAAGCGCTTGTTCGATATCAGCTGTTTTTGAAGGCCCTGAGATAAATACGCCATAGCCATATTCGCCTGTATCGATTTGCTTATAAGCCTCGTGCATGTTATTTACCAGATTGTTCCTGTCGAGTATAATTACAAGCGCTTCGGATATAAAATATACGGCACGTTGTTCCACATCTTGTGTCAACCATACAGCTCCATTCTCACAGACTCCTATATGTCCTTCTACAATTGCCACATCAGTACCATCCAGGTCTCCCGGTTTCTCTACATCGTCCGGATGAAAAGTGCTGCAAGTAATAGGCTGTATTGTATTTCCTGTCTTTATTTCCTTTATTGTTGAAGCAATGCGTTTGGCTTCAGGATATGCAGCCTTTATCACGTCATTGACATTTTCCTTGTCTTTCAGTATTACAGCCTGTCCGCCTACCTGTTTTAGAATCTCACAAAACTTTGAAAGTTTATCTTCGTACGTAAGAGCCTCATGCTCCAAACCGGATAAGTCTGGCTTTTCATAACGCACTCTGGTATTGCGGCGTATGCTTTGCAATATGTCTTCTCTGCTACTCATACTTATTTCACTTTATTCTTTTTCCACATTTCGTTGAAACTCTCTTTGGCAAATTCTGGTATTTCACGTTCTTTACCCCAATCATTCAAGTCGTTGTATATCATACCTCGAGGCAATGAGTTTACAATCGGAGCATTTTTTAAAGCGAAATTGAATAATGCGGGACGCGACATAAGGAATTTCATACCACCTGACATCAGTTTCTTGGAAGAGCTGGCTACCCCTAGTGTATGTAGTTGCTGTCTCCAGTGATAAATCTGATCTGCCAGATCTACCTTTGCAGGACACACGTTCTGACATGAATAGCACAAAGAACATGCCGATACGTTATCATAGTAATGAAGAGGTGCTTTCAGCATACCCAGATTGATACCTATAGGACCGGGGATAAAGTAAGTGTATGAGTAACCTCCCGAACGGCGATATACAGGACATGTATTCATACATGCTCCACAGCGAAGACAGTTCAATGTTTTGACATGTTCCTGATCGGCCAAAATACGGCTTCGGCCATTATCTACAATGATGATATGCAACTCTCCTCCCTTGCGAGGTTTACGATAATGAGATGTATAGGTTGTGATAGGCTGTCCGGTACCAGAACGGGCAAGCAGACGGGTAAATACTCCCAGTGCATCACGGTCCGGTACAATTTTCTCCATACCGAACGCTGTTATCTGAAGTTTGGGCTGCGATGTTCCCATATCGGCATTACCTTCGTTTGTACAAACGACGCATTCTCCTGTTGAAGCAACGGCAAAATTAGCCCCTGTCATAGCTGCTTCGGCTTCGATAAACTTACGGCGCAGGTTCTTACGTGCAGCATGGGTAAGATAAGTCTGATCATTATTGCCGGGTTCTGTTCCCATCTCACGGACGAACAACTCTCCGATTTCTTCTTTCTTAACATGGATAGCAGGAAGTACGATATGACTCGGACGTTTATGCATCAGCTGGAGAATACGTTCTCCCAAATCGCTTTCTACGACCTCTATACCTTTATTCTCAAGAAATTCATTCAGTCCACATTCCTCAGCCAGCATTGATTTGCTTTTGATAAAATGCTTCACCTGATGTCCGTTCAATATATTATAGACAATGGAACAGTACTCATCGGCATCTTTTGCCCAATAGACATGAGCTCCGTTGGCTAAGGCATTTTTTTCAAACTCCAACAGCAACTGCTCCAGATGACTGTTGCTGTACATCTTTATAGCGGACGCCATATCACGCAGATGTTCCCATTCAGGAACCTCTTTGCTTACTTTATCACGTTTGGCACGAACCATCCACAATGTTTCATCGTGCCATGCTGCCAGTCCTTTATTCTCCAGAAACTTTCCGGCAGCTTTTGAATGTTTTGTACTCATAATCCTGCAGCTAATACTTGAACAATATGAATGGTCTTTATAGGAAGTTTTTCACGCGAGATAATACCGTTCTGATGCATCAGGCAAGAACCGTCGGCTCCTACGATATATTCTGCTCCCGTAGCCATGTGACGTTTTACTTTGTCACGCCCCATTTGTCCTGATACATCGTGTTCCTCAACGGCAAACATACCGCCAAAGCCACAACACTCGTCGGGACGTTCTGGCTCTACAATTGTGATATCCTTCACCAACGACAGCAAATCGCGCAATTTATTATAATAAGGTATGTTCAATTCGCTTGGAGAAGAAAGTTTCATCAGACGTACTCCATGACAACTGTTCTGAATACTTACTTTATGAGGGAATGAAGCCTGAAGGGAAGACGGTTTCACTACATCGTGAATAAACTCGCAGATATCGTATATCTTGCCTTCGCTGGCACAACGATGTTTTTCTCCTTCCAGCAGATTACCATAATGATCGCGCACAAATACTACACAACTGGCAGAAGGACCGACTATATAATCATAGCTTTCAAATAATCTATCGAATCGCTTGGCTAATTCCTTCGATTCGTTTTCGAACCCTGCATTCGCCATGGGCTGTCCGCAGCAGGTCTGGTCTAACGGATAGTCAACATCTACCCCCAAGCTTTTAAGAAGCTTATATGAAGCAACTCCAACTTCGGGATAAACAGCATTGATATAACAGGGAATAAATAATCCTACTTTCATCTTTTTGTCTATTTTGTTTCTGTATAAACAAAGGTATGTGTTATTATCGAATAAACAAGAAAATAAAAATAAAAAAGTAATAAACCTTTATTGTTTACACGATAGTGACATAACTCTGTTAACAGATTGATGGAATTTCTTTAATGTGGCTAAAATCTTAGTCATCATTATTCAGTAGAAATTTATGAGGTAAATATCGTATCATGAATTATGATAAATATAATAGGTTTCTTCATTCGAATAACTATCTTTGCAAACAGTTACGGGCTTACTGTAATTCACACTTCAATGAAACAGAAATTAAATTAATCAGACATTTATATGAACAATAAATCAAAATCAATATTGGCAATAGCCGTGATACTTGTTACTATAATTCTTGACCAACTCATTAAGATAATAATAAAGACCAATTTCCATTATGGAGAAAGTGTTCGTATAACAGACTGGTTCTATCTTACATTCATCGAAAATAACGGTATGGCATTCGGTATGCAGGTTATGCCTAAGGCTGTTCAGACAATTATGCGACTGATATTTTCAGGGTTTATATTGTGGTATATAATGAAGCTTGTGAAGGCGAAATATAAGAACGGTTATATAACCTGTATCTCACTGATTTTTGCCGGAGCAATAGGAAATGTAATCGACAGTATATTCTACGGAGCTATTTTCAGCGAAAGTACATATTCCAGTGTCGCTACTTTTGTTCCTGCCGGTGAAGGTTATGCGGATTGGCTTTACGGTAGGGTGGTGGATATGTTTTATTTCCCGTTATTCGAATTTGACTGGCCGTCATGGATGCCTGTTGTAGGTGGTAATCACTTTATCTTCTTCTCCCCGGTATTCAATTTGGCTGATGCGGCAATAAGCTGTGGCACTATAGCCTTGTTGATTTTCTATTCAAAAACTTTCGGTGAGAGTTTTTCGTTATTCGGTAAGAATAATACATCCAAGTAATTAAAGTTTAAATGTTTAGTGCAAAATACTTCTTTATTTTGTATTTTTGCGGCAAATCGAGATTATTAATAAATTAATATATGGCAAAAGAAAAAATTATACTGACCGGCGACCGCCCAACCGGTAAGCTTCATATAGGTCATTATGTGGGTTCTTTGCGTCGTCGTGTAGAACTCCAGAACTCCGGAAAATTTGATAAGATATTCGTTTTCGAAGCTGATGGACAGGCTTTGACAGACAATATTGATAACCCTGAAAAGGTTCGTCAGAATGTTATTGAAGTGGCTCTTGACTATCTTGCGGTAGGTCTTGACCCGAACAAATCTACTATTTTTATTCAGTCGCAGATTCCGGAACTTTGCGAGTTGAGTTTCTATTTCATGGACCTTGTTACTGTGTCACGCCTTCAGCGTAACCCTACAGTGAAGACTGAAATCCAAATGCGTAACTTCGAAACTAGTATCCCTGTAGGTTTCTTTACATACCCTATCAGCCAGGCTGCCGATATCGCTGCATTCAAGGCTACTACAGTGCCCGTGGGTGAAGACCAGGAACCTATGATAGAACAGACACGTGAAATTGTCCGCCGTTTCAACCATATTTACGGTGAAACACTGGTAGAACCTGAAATCCTGCTTCCAGACAATGCCGCATGTCTTCGTCTTCCGGGAACAGACGGAAAGGCTAAGATGAGTAAGTCGCTTGGAAACTGTATCTATCTGTCTGACTCTGCTGATGAAGTGGAAAAGAAGGTAAAGAGCATGTACACCGATCCTACACACATCAAGGTTAGCGACCCTGGAAAATTGGAAGGCAACTGTGTGTTTACATATCTTGATGCATTCTGCCGTCCTGAACACTTCGGACGTTACTTGCCTGATTATCCGAACCTTGACGAATTGAAAGCTCACTACACACGTGGCGGTCTTGGTGACATGAAGGTTAAGAAGTTCCTTGCTGCCATCATGCAGGAAGAACTTAGTCCTATTCGTGAACGCCGCAGCGAGTTTGAAAAAGATATCCCTGCTGTTTACGAAATGTTGAAGAAAGGTTGCGAAGTGGCTCGCGAAACAGCTGCACAGACCATGGATGAGGTTCGCAAGGCAATGAAAATCAATTATTTTGATGATGTAGAACTCATAGCTGAACAGGCAAAGCGTTTTGCTGAATAATTTTTGAACTAGTATATAACAGTAAAACGTCCGGATGATAAAGTGTTTTTATCGCTCCGGACGTTTTTCTTTATATATATGTCTGTTTATGCCTGTTGCTGCATGATAAGATATGTTGTGTAAGCTATATAGCAAACCACAAGCAAGGCACCCTCGATTCTTGTAACAGTACGTTTCTTGAAGAACCAGCCAACCAGCCAGAACAGTACAGATGACAGTACAAGTACCAGAATGTCAATGTTGTTGATATTTCCCATAGGCAGTGGCGATACCGAAGCACTGCATCCAAGTACGAAGAACAGATTGAACAGGTTGCTTCCTATTACGTTTCCTATGGCTATTCCAGGATTTTTCTTCAGAGCGGCTGTCACCGAAGTGGCAAGCTCAGGCAGTGATGTACCTCCGGCTACGAGTGTCAGACCTATAATTGAGTCGCTTACTCCAAGTGATGAGGCTATACCGCTGGCGCCTTCTACAAACCATTGTCCTCCGAAAATAAGTCCTGCCAATCCGCCAAGGATATAGACCGAAGAACGCCATACCGGCATTTCCACTATCTTCTGTTCCTCAGATTCTCCATCCTGATTGCGGGCTATGGAGAAAGTGTAGCGCATGAATATAAGGAAGAAAGCCAACAGTACAAGTCCGTCGGCACGGCCTATCACATTGCTGCTTCCACCGTCTAGCCAGATATCATTAGCCATAAAGGCAAGTACGAACGAAGAAAGAATAACCAGAGGTATCTCCTTGCTCATTGTTCCTTGTCCCACCTGTATAGGTAGTACCATAGCCGTACAGCCTATAATCATAAGTATGTTGAAGATATTGCTACCCACCACATTACCTATCGCCATTTCCGCGCTACCCTGTATTGAAGACAGGAGGCTTATTACCAGCTCAGGTGCTGATGTACCGAATGCCACGATAGTAAGACCGATTACGAGGTCGGATATTTTAAACCGTTTAGCCACCGATGCGGCTCCGTCTGTCAGTGCGTTGGCTCCTGCCAATATCAGTGCCAGACCTGCAACCAATATAAAGATATTCCAAATCATAACTTTTAGTTTATTGTTTTTTACGGTTGCAAAGATATAGTTTAATATTATATTTCCTCTGCCAACCACATTTTTATTGCAGGAACTTTCTCGCGGCTTATCTGTATTGAGCCTTCAAACTCTGGTGATGCGCTGACTGTATGATAAGATTTTAACTTTCTGAAATGTCTTTTTGAGTTACTGAAATGAATGAGGTGTTTCAGTTTTCAGAAATACAAAACTGGTCTGTCTCCACACGCTCGTGTCAAGATCTCCACACGCTCGTGCGGAGTTCTCCTCACGTTCGTGTCGAGTACTCCACACGGCCGTGTGGAGATAAACATGTAAGGCCTTTTTGCATGATGATTACGTACGAAAAAGAATAAAAACAGGTTTTTTTGAGAAAAAAAAACGGGAAATGTATTGTCGGTTAAAAAAAAAAGTAATACCTTTGCATCGCAATTGACAAAGAGACCTTTTCGGGCGTTTAGCTCAGCTGGTTCAGAGCATCTGCCTTACAAGCAGAGGGTCGGCGGTTCGAATCCGTCAACGCCCACTCCGATTAAATCTCTTTATCAATTTGTTTTAGGGGCGTTTAGCTCAGCTGGTTCAGAGCATCTGCCTTACAAGCAGAGGGTCGGCGGTTCGAATCCGTCAACGCCCACTCCTAAAAAATAATTGATCAAATTTCCCCCTTTCGGGCGTTTAGCTCAGCTGGTTCAGAGCATCTGCCTTACAAGCAGAGGGTCGGCGGTTCGAATCCGTCAACGCCCACGTAAAAGAAATAATTTGATCAAATATTCTCACCTTTCGGGCGTTTAGCTCAGCTGGTTCAGAGCATCTGCCTTACAAGCAGAGGGTCGGCGGTTCGAATCCGTCAACGCCCACTAAAAATTAAGCCTCGCATGTGCGAGGCTTTTTTGTTATCTGTCGAAAAGTTCTGTAGATAGGTATCTTTCGCCTGTATCCGGCAGCAGTACTACAATGTTCTTTCCTTTGTATCTGCTGTCCTGCGATAGTTTCATTGCTGCGTATGCTGCTGCTCCGGATGATATTCCGCAAAGTATTCCTTCTTTATTGGCAAGCTCGCGCGCCGTTGCCATTGCATCATCATTCTTTACGCGGAACACTCTGTCAATAATCTTTGTGTCAAGTGTATCTGGAATGAAGCCTGCACCTATACCCTGAATTTTGTGCGGGCCCGGTTGGTCGCCTGAAATTACTGCCGATGAGTCCGGTTCTACGGCTATAAGTTCTATCTCCGGATTCTTCTCTTTCAGCTTTCGGCCTGTTCCGCTTATGGTTCCTCCTGTGCCGACTCCAGCTACGAAGACGTCTATCTTGCCATCAGTGTCTCTCCATATCTCTTCAGCGGTAGTGTTGTAATGGGCTTCCGGGTTTGCCGGATTGCAGAACTGTTGCAGAATGACCGAACCTTCAATTTCAGAATTCAGTTCCTTTGCCTTTTCTATAGCACCTCCCATGCCTTTGCTGCCGGTGGTAAGCACAAGTTCTGCTCCGTATGCTTTAAGAAGGAGTTGTCTTTCGCGACTCATTGTTTCCGGCATTGTGAGTATAAGTTTGTAACCTTTCAGTCCGGCAATCCATGCCAGTCCTACACCGGTGTTTCCGCTTGTAGGTTCTATGATAGTGGCTCCGGGTTTGAGTATCCCTTTTGCTTCTGCGTCGTTTATCATGTTGAGTGCAATCCTGTCCTTTGCGCTTCCGCCCGGATTGAACATTTCAAGTTTTGCAATTACTGAAGCCTCGGAACTGTAAGTTCTCTCCATGTTGTTCAGTCTTAGCATCGGAGTGTTGCCGATAAGTTCTGTCAGATTGTTCTTGATATTTTGCATGATTATGAGCTTTTGTGGTTATGTGATAAAAAAAGAGTTCACGCAATTCCTTATGGAAGTACATGAACTCTTTATCTTCTATTTTGCTTTACTTTTATTTATCTGAATTTGTTCTGTATTCTTTTTCCCTTTTAGGATTCATTGGGAACCATCCTTTTAAGACTCTTTCTCTCTGTTCGAAAAGTTCCTTTATAGTCCAGAACGAAGAAAATGAAAATACTCCCAAGAGTGTGGATATCAGAATATTATCTGTTAATACAGAACCTGTTAAACCAGCAATGCCAAGCAGAAGAAAAATCCACCAGCACCTTGTTCCCCAATAATATTCGGCTTTGACCACTACGGGATGGAAGAAACCGATTATCAGGAATGTGCACAGACCTATGATTATACCTCCTGCGTTTAATCCGGCTATTGTTTCCATTATTTATCCAGATGAATAGGGATTTCTTTCTTTATGCTCTGTTCCAATGAAATCAGTGTTTCAGTGGCAGTAACACCAGGAATTTCCTGAATACGTGAGTTCAATAAATCCATCAGATGCTCGTTGTCTTTAGAATATAGCTTTGTAAGCATTGTGTAAGGACCTGTAGTGAAGTGACATTCCACGATTTCAGGAATCTTGTTCAGTTCTGCCACAACGCTTTTATACATTGAGCCTTTTTCCAGCTTGATACCAACGTATGTACATGTCATGTAGCCTAAGCTCTTAGGGTTGACATTGTATCCTGAACCGATAATTACGCCCAGATCGATCAGGCGTTGTACGCGCTGATGAATTGCTGCACGTGATACTCCACATTCAGCTGCTACGTCTTTGAAAGGAATACGCGCGTTCTGAGAGATAATTTCCAGAATTTGTTTGTCTAATTTATCAATCTTTTCCATAATTGTATGTTTTGTTATGTCATTTTGTAAGCAAATGTAGAAAAACTTTTTTATTATTTCGATATTTTATTCAGAAAATCATCATTTTTTAAATAAAAAGAGCATTATATCTGTTATATAACAATATTTTTTATAGTTTTGTTTTGCAAAACTTTCATAAACTGACTAAATGATATAAACATAACTTTATTCTAAATTGTTCTTTATGTCAGAAATGTAACATATTATCATTATTTCTGTTAACTTTGCCACTGTAACTAAACTTGTGTTATTATGCACCCTTTACATCTGTTCAAATATTGTCCTGTATGCGGTTCTCCGCATTTTGAGGAACACAATTTCAAATCGAAGAAATGTGCCGACTGTGGCTTTGTGTATTATTTCAACTCCAGTGCGGCAACTGTAGCTTTCATCCTTAATTCCAAAAATGAACTTTTGGTGTGCCGACGTGCGAAAGATCCTGCCAAAGGGACTCTTGACCTGTCCGGAGGATTTATTGATATGTTTGAGACGGCGGAAGAAGGAGTTGCGCGTGAAGTGAAGGAAGAGACAGGGCTTGATGTGGTGAAGGCAGAGTATCTGTTCTCATATCCGAATACATATCTTTATTCAGGTTTTCTTGTACACACCATGGATATGTTTTTCCTATGCAGGGTAGAGAATGACTCTGTTCTGGAAGCTATGGACGACGTGGCAGAGACTTTCTGGATGCCTTTGGACAAGATAAATCCTCAGGACTTCGGACTGGATTCTGTACGCAAGGGAGTGGAACGTTTTATAAATGAATACAATAGATAACTTATATATTTATGAAGAATAAAGGAAACGCATTTATAGCCGGTCTGTTGATGACTATGCCGATTGTGGCAGGTGCGCAGCAGACTGAACCGTTGACAGGTCAGAGCAGGCTGTTCAACGATGGAAAACAACTGTTTATGCGTCATGATTATGCTGCTGCCCGACAGACATTGATGCGTTATATGGATTCGGGTAACTGTGCGGAGTTTGTGGATGAGGCCGAGTATATGCTGGCATGTACTGCATACGAGTTGCGCCTGCCGGACCGCATCAAGAAACTTGAGACATATCTGGAAAATCATCCCGAGTCAAGATACAAGAATAGGGTACAGGCTCTTATCGCATCTTCTTATTTCTTCGATAAGGAATACCTGAAAGCCATTGCATGTTACAGAGGTTGTGATTTCGATGCTTTGGGGAATGAAGAAAGAGACGATAATGTCTATCGTCTGGCGCAGTCTTATCTTGAGATAGGAAATACAGAGGAAGCTACTGCATGGCTAACGGTGTTGAAAGAGGCCAGCACGAAATATTCGGACGACGCTACATACAGCCTGGCTTATATAGACTATTCGGCAGGAAGATACGATTCTGCAATGAAAGGCTTTTCTTCTGTAAAGGATAACAAGAACTATGCGGAACTTGCTCCATATTATATGGCAGACATCAGCCTTATCACTGGTGATTATGCTGCAGCAAGGAATATGGCTCTGAAATATCTTAATGACTATCCCGGAAATGAAAAATCGCTTGAAATGAAGAGAATAGCGGGTGAGGCTGCTTACTCGCAGAGGGATTATACAGCTGCTGTGAATTATCTTTCTCCTTATTGTAACGAGGCTTCTAATCCGCAGCGTAATGCTCTGTATAAGCTGGGTATGAGTTATTTCAATACTCAAGTTTATTCTGAAGCTGCAGAAAATCTGGGAAGAGTGACAGGGGCGGATGATGACATGTCGCAGAATGCTTATTTGCACATGGGACTTGCGTATCTGAACCTGAAAGAACGTAACCAGGCGCGAATGGCTTTCGAACAGGCTGCTGCATCCAACCGTAATATGCAGATAAAGGAGCAGGCTCTATATAACTATGCCCTGTGTATTCATGAAACGTCGTATTCTCCGTTTGCAGAGTCTGTTACGGTGTTCGAACGTTTCCTTAATGAATTTCCACATTCGCAATATACCGATAAGGTGAATGATTATCTTATCGAGGTATATATGAACACCCGCAGCTATATGGCAGCTCTGAAATCCATAGCCAAAATCAGCCAGCCTGGAAGCAGAATTCTGGAAGCAAAACAGAAACTTCTGTTCCGCGTAGGTACACAGGCTTTTGCCCAGGCTTCGTTCGAGAATGCCATCGACTATTTCACACAGTCTTTGCAGCTGGGCAGATATAATGCACAGACAAAGGCTGATGCGTATTTCTGGCGTGGCGAAGCAAAATACCGACTTGACAGATTTGCACAAGCTGCTGCCGACTATCGCCAGTATATGGAGTTTGCCACTAACAGAAGGAGTATGGAATATGGCCTTGCTCTTTATAATATGGGATATACGTCTTTCAAACAAAAGAATTACGATAAGGCTCTGACATGGTTCGTGAGATGTGCTGAAACGAATGCAGCCATAGATGCTTCAGTGAGAGGCGATGCGTGCAACCGTGCCGGCGACTGCTATTTCTATGCACGCCGTTTCGATGAGGCACGTGCACAGTATGCCAAGGCTGTATCTATCGAGCCTTCATACGGTGATTACTCTCTGTTCCAGGAGGCTTTCGTGAAAGGTTTGCAGCGTGACTATACCGGAAAGATTGAGACACTAAATATCCTTCTGTCAAAATATCCTTCATCACAATACATTGATGATGCATTGTACGAACAGGGACGTGCTTTTGTACAGATGGAACAGGCAGACAATGCTATAGGACGATATAAGATCCTTGTTGAAAAATGGCCTGAAAGCCAGCTGGCACGCAAGGCGGCAAGCGAGATAGCTCTGCTTTATTATCAGAATGACAAATTCAATGAAGCTATTGCCGCATATAAGAAGGTTATTGCAGATTATCCTGGAAGTGAAGAGGCTAGAATGGCTCAGCGTGACTTGAAATCTGTATATATAGATATTAATAAGGTGGACGAATATATGTCGTATGCTTCATCTCTGCCGGGTGGTGCAAACTTTGACGTAAACGAACGTGACTCACTGACATATACAGCTGCCGAACATGCGTATATGCGTGGAAACATTGCTGAGGCCAAGAGTAGCTTTACGTCTTATCTGCAGTCGTTCCCGCAGGGAGCCTTCAGTGTGAATGCATCATATTATCTTGGTATCATAGCATATAACGAAAAGGATTACTCTGGAGCTACATCACATCTGAACAAGGTTTTGGAATATCCTGACAGCAAATTCTCTACAGAGGCTATGACTCTGTGCGCGCAGATGGCTTACAATGGTAAAGAGTATAGCCGTTCATTGGAACTTTATAAACGCTTGGCTGACCGTGCCGGAAACCAGGAAGAACGTCTTCAGGCACAGACCGGTGCTTTGCGCAGCGCATATATGGCTGGAGATACAAACGAAACTATCAGTGCCGCATCGGCTATGATGGCTCACAGCAAGCTTGCACCTGAACTGGAAAACGAGGCAAGATACTATAGAGCAAAGGCATTCATCAAGAACGGACAGAGCAATGAAGCTCTTGCTGACCTGAAAGCCCTTGCAGGAGATACTAGAAATGTATATGGTGCCGAAGCCAAATATCTGGTGGCACAAATTTACTTCGATGAAGGAAAGACCGAGGCAGCCGAGAAGGAAATACTGCAATATATCGAGGTAAGTACACCGCACGCCTACTGGCTTGCAAGAAGTTTTGTGCTGTTGAGTGATGTGTATGTGAAACTCGGACGCAAACTGGATGCAAAACAGTATCTGTTGTCTCTGCAGCAGAACTATCAGGCAGAAGATGACATAGCGGAAATGATAGAAACCAGATTGGCTAAACTTAACCAGTAACGACAATGAAGAAATATAGAAAACAGATTTTGATATGTGCCGGACTTGTCACACTGACTAATGTGGCGGCACAACAGCAACAGAAGAATGACTCTACCGTAAACCGTACGGTGGTGGTAGAGAACCAGTATAATCCTGAGGTGATGGATGCATTCAAGGTGAATGTATTGCCAAAGATAGAAGAACCGGCTGTGGCGAAAACACAGATCAACTATGCATCGTCAGTGCATCAGTTGAACAAGTTTCCTGTTTATCACATGGATGTTATGAACAGGGAGGTTACAGAGGATAAGGCCAGAAGAGGTTACGTGCGTCTGGCTTACGGAAACAGAAACAATACTGATTTTAAAGGCTCATATTTGTGGAATATCACCGACAGGGATGTCCTGGATGTAATGGCCACATTCCATGGCTATTCAGGTAATATTGATGCAGGATATGATTTTGATCCGGTGACGGATATACCGACTCTCAATTACGATAAGGAGTGGAAGCATCGTTTCTTCCGTACAGGTGCTTCGCTTAAATATACTCACGATTTCGATAAGGTGAGCATGTACGTAGGCGGTAATTTTGCATCGCAGGTATTCAGCTATATGCCTGATGTACAGTTGTCAGCGTCAACATCACAGACTGAAGAGAAAACTGATGCACCTTCGTTCGGACATCAGTTGTTCATGTCAGGTGGTGGATATGTAGGTGTATCTTCTGTGAAAGATGCTCTTCCGGTAGAATTCGGTTTACAGACGGGATATAAGATGTTCAACCGCAAACATGGCATATATATTCCGGGAAGCATGTCGGAGAGTGTAGTACATACTCAAGGATATATTTCAGCTGGGATTGATGACAGACAGGATGTAGGTGTGTTATTGGGTATGGACAATGTGTTCTATGACAAGTCGTTCAGCAACTATTCACTGATAAAGCTTCGTCCTTATTATTCGGTAAGTACAGAATCTGTATCTTTTACTGCCGGAGTGAATGTTGATTTCCAGATTTCGAACGATGGTGGACTGAAACTTTCGCCAGATGTAAAGTTTGATTATACATTTGCCGACAATTATGTGCTTTATGTTCATGTTACGGGTAATACACGTCTGAATGATTTCGGAACAATAAACGGTTTCTCTCCGTTCTGGGTTCAGCCAATACAGCTTAATACTTCATACACTCCGTATGATGCAAAACTCGGTCTGAAGGCATCGCCGGTTGCAGGTTTCGGCTTAGGAATATATGGAGGATATCGTGAGACGAGAAATGAACTTTTCTCTATGCCTTATGCAGATGGAGGAGGTATTTATAATGGAATAGCACAGGCAAAGGCGCGTGTGGCATATGCTGGTCTTTCTGTTGATTATTCTTTCAGAGATATGTTGGACTTTGGTCTTAACGGTAATTTCTACAGTTGGAATGTTCAGAATGAAATGGAACATCTGTTATGGTTGAAACCGCTTTACAGTATCGGATTTAATGCCCGTGCCAAGGTGTTCAAGGGCTTCCATGCAATGGCACAATATAATTACGAAGGTCGTAAAAAGACATTGGGCATAAAGGCTGATGCTGTGAATGAACTGAATTTAGGCGCGGAATATCTGTTCAACGACAGGGTGAATGTATTCCTGAAGCTGAATAATATCTTGAACAAGAATTATGTGACAGAAAGCGGATATCCTGTTCAGGGCTTTAATGTAATGGCGGGAGTGAGTCTGAATTTCTGAAGATAATAGATTACATTATATGTTTATCCCCTGTTTGGATAGTATTTACAAAGTACTTCTAAACAGGGGATAAATGTTTTATGAATAATATTATATCAACTTCTGTTTCTTCAGTTCCTCTGCCACATTCTCCAATTCATCATACCATGCCTGACCGAACTTCCTTATCAAAGGTTCTTTCAGAAATTTATAGACAGGCAGATTTTCTTTCTTTCCAAGCAGAACTGCAGCTTTACATACGTCCCATCTGTGATAGTTTACAGCCTTGAAAGGGCCGTAATCGCCTATTCTGATAGGATACAGATGACAAGATATCGGTTTGTAGAAATTACATTTGCCTTCGCGATAGGCTTTTTCTATTGCGCAATAACAGTAGCCTTTCTCGTCGTAACATGTGAATACACAATCTTTGTCGTTTACGATGGAAGTCACCAGATCACCGTCCTGGTCTGTATAAACTACTCCCTGTTTGTCTATAACCGCACGTGCTTCAGGCGAAAGGTCGTCCCATATCACAGGAAGTACTTCCTCAAGTTTTTCTACCTCTTCAAGTTCTACAGGTGCGCCGGCATCACCTTCTATACAGCATTCTCCCTTGCAGGCATCAAGATTACAAAGGAATTTCTCGCGGAATACGTCGAGGCTTACTACTACATCGTCTATCTGAACCATATTGTATAATTTTTTTGCAAAGATAAGTCATAGTAGGTATATTCTTATTATCAAACAGAGAAAAACTGATTTAATCATTATGATGTGATTTTTCACGGTATTATGTGAAAGTTTTTGTATGTCATTATTTTTTAATATAGAATATTATCTTTTTATGGATATTAGTTATATTTTTGCTTTTACTTTGTATAGTTGATAACTATTAACTTTTAAAATATTTTAGATTATTATGAAAACAAAGAACTTTATTGTTTGTATGTTGTTGGGATTGGTTTCAGCCCCGGTGATGTCGCAGAGTGTGGAAGAAAAGACAGATTCGTTGCAGCAGGTAGTTGATGAAATGTCAGAAAAGAACAAACAGCTTGAGGCAGAAGCTCTCGATAAGAAAATATGGAAAGACAGGGCAAAGTATTTCAACATTTCGTATGTAAAACAGAGTCTGTCCGTCAAAGATGCAAATTATAAGTATAATAGTAGTCTTGGTGTAGCAATAACTAACGGACGAACTTATTATTTGCATAAGAAACCAATATTAGGAATGATTAAGTTCGGTATAGACTGGAGTTTCTTTGATGTGAATTTTGCGATGTATGAGAATAAAGTTGCTAATAGTTACGATGAGGAAAATGAAAATATCTATCAGGCAGAAATAGGTATGCAGGTAGGCCCTTCTGTAACAGTTAATCCTATTGATCATCTTAAAGTTAACGCTTACTTCCGTGTCACTCCTTCTTATTCAATGATGTATGGTGGTGAGGAATTTAGCGGCAGTTATGGTACTTTCTTCTCTGTCGGTGGTGCTGTGTCTTATAAAGTTATTTCGCTTGGTATTGAAGGGCGTTGGGGTAAAACTAAATATAAAAGCATTGTGGATTTAGGTGATATAACAGGTGAGGATGATGAACCGTCATCCGGAGCACCTAAGTCAACTTGGAAAACAGGCTCTACACGTTTTTATATAAGTTTCAGATTTTGATAAACAGATATATACTAAAAAAAGGTTGTCTTGAGTGGCAACCTTTTTTAGTATATATCTGTTATGTCTTTAAGTATATATTTACTTGAACCGTTCATTAAGCAGATTGATTTCTTTATTCAAAAGCCTGTCGATACGGTTGAAACGGTTCCAGTCGCAATAACCTTCCACTGTACTTACGAATGAAAGAAATACAGGATGCTCCATCTGGAAAGCATAAAATCCTTTATATACACTGGTGTTATTGAACATGTATTTCTTGATACTCTGTTTGTCAAGACTCTCAATACATCTCATAATAGCATTATTCTTCAGATTGTAATAATCTGAGATGTCTTTTCTCATACGTTCTATATAACCATATGTCTGTAACAAATCCTGTAGCATCTGCTTGTCATTGATATGCTGCATCAGCTGTGAGCCTTTCAGTACTTCAAGTGCGTCTGTATCAACATTCAGGGTGGCAGATGATGAGAAAAATTCCCAATATTTTTCTATTGTATCCGAAGGTATGGCTTCCAGTTCCATATTTGCCTCTTTCAGCATCCTGCTCATGCGGATGTCGGCTTCTATCATCGAACGGGTATGTTTCAACTCTTCATAGTTGTTTGCCAGCTCCTGTCTGATAAGTTGCATGACCGAACGTATTTCTTTCTCTCTGGAATGAGTACTTATCAGGTCACTTCCCCAAAAGGTTACTATAACGCCGGCTGCCACGATGCTGAACTGACGCAGATAGTCGCCTATACGCCATCCTCTCACGACAGCTGCCATATATTTCCAAAATTTTTTCATTATGAACTTACTGTTATAAAAAAAGCACAGACCTCATAGGATCCTTGTCCATATGCTGTCTGTGCTTTTGTTTGTATCTTTAATCTATTCTGAAAGATTACTTAATCAGGTCTTTTCCTGTCATATCAGCTGGCTGAGCCATGCCCAGGATGTGAAGGATAGAAGGAGCAACGTCTGCCAATACACCGTTTTCAACCTTAGCGTCCTTGTTTGCTGTTACGTAAACAAATGGAACCGGGTTAAGTGAGTGAGCAGTGTTAGGAGTTCCGTCTTCGTTCAATGCGTGGTCAGCATTTCCGTGGTCAGCGATGATGATTACTTCGTAGTCGTTAGCCTTAGCAGCTTCTACTGTATCTTTCACGCAGTTGTCGATAGCAACAACAGCCTTTTCGATAGCTTCGTAGATACCAGTGTGGCCTACCATGTCACCGTTAGCATAGTTAACAACGATGAAGTCGTATTTCTGAGTGTTGATAGCTTCTACCAGTTTGTCCTTTACTTCGTAAGCGCTCATTTCAGGCTTCAGGTCGTAAGTAGCAACCTTTGGAGAAGGAACCAGGATACGGTCTTCGTTGTCGTATGGAGTTTCACGTCCGCCGTTGAAGAAGAATGTAACGTGTGCATACTTTTCTGTTTCAGCGATGTGAAGCTGAGTCTTTCCGTTTGCAGCGAGGTATTCGCCAAGAGTGTTCTGTACGTTTTCCTTAGGGAAGAGGATGTGTACACCCTTGAATGAAGCATCGTATGGAGTCATACAGTAGTACTGAAGTCCTGGAATAGTCTTCATACCAGCTTCAGGCATATCCTGCTGAGTAAGAACGATAGTAAGCTCTTTTGCACGGTCGTTGCGGTAGTTGAAGAAGATAACTACGTCGCCTTCTTTGATAGTACCGTCGAAGTTAGCGTTAGAGATAGGTTTGATGAATTCGTCAGTAACACCTTCATCGTATGATTCCTGTATAGCCTGAACCATGTCTGTAGCTTTCTTGCCTGTACCGTTAACGAGCAAGTCGTAAGCTTCTTTCACACGTTCCCAACGTTTGTCGCGGTCCATTGCATAGAAACGACCTACGATAGAAGCGATTTTACCTGCTGATTTAGCGCAGTGTGCAGTAAGTTCTTCGATAAATCCTTTACCGCTCTTAGGGTCAGTGTCACGACCGTCCATGAAGCAGTGGATGAAAGTATTTTCGATACCGTATTCTTTAGCGATGTCGCAAAGGCGGAACAAGTGGTCTAGTGAAGAGTGAACGCCACCGTTTGAAGTAAGACCCATGAAGTGTATGTTCTTACCGTTTTCCTTAGCGTATGTGAAGGCAGAAACAACTTCAGGGTTCTTCATGATGCTTCCGTCGGCACAAGCACGGTTGATTTTTACCAAATCCTGATAAACGATGCGTCCTGCACCGATGTTGAGGTGACCAACTTCTGAGTTACCCATCTGTCCGTCAGGAAGACCTACGTTTTCACCGCTTGCCTGCAACTGTGAGTGAGGGTAGTTAGCCAACAGGCTGTCCCAGTAAGGAGTAGGAGTGTTAAAGATTACATCGTCTTTTTGATGGTCGCCGCAGCCCCATCCGTCGAGGATCATTAAAAGTGCTTTCTTTGCCATAATTGTAATATGTTTTAGAAGTTTGAAATCCAATTTGTTTTCCGGCTGCAAAAGTACAAAATATCTGCTTTTTGAGCGAATGTTTTGAGTATTTTTAATATAGAGCTTATAATGGATAATTTAGAATATACTTTCAATTATAGTAAAAATGAGAATATATTGTTTGTGAATTATTCGTGGATTTACTATATTTGCAAAGTAATAAAGTCAAAAACGCTATGAGTTACAAGTCAGTTAAGGAGGTTGTAACTATGTTGCTTGACAACGGCTTCGTTCTAAAAAGCCAGAAGGGCAGCCACATGAAGTTTGAAAAAGACGGAATAACGGTAGTCGTTCCGAATCATGGAAAGAAAGGCGTTGAAAAAGGCACTTATTACAGCATTTTGAGGCAAGCGGGGCTAAAATAGCCCCAGCCTCTTTTGTTTAACTATAAAATGGTGGTCAAAATGAGAACAGTTGAAGTTATTGTGGAACATGCCGGCAACAATCTTAGTGCTTATATCGAAGGTGCTCCTGTTATTACGGTTGGTAATAACATAAGGGAGATTGAAGATAACATGAAAGAAGCTATAGACTTATATTTGGAGGACAATCCGAATCCTTGCGAAATTCTCAAAGGGGAATTTTCCTTAAAATTTAAAATAGATGCTTCTACATTTATCAACTACTACAGTAGTATTTTCACTAAGGCCGCATTGAGTCGGATAACAGGCATCAATGAACGCCAGTTGTGGCATTATGCGGCCGGAGTGCATAAACCTCGCAAGCAGCAGTTGGAGAAGATTCAGAAAGGTATTAACGCACTGACTGAGGAATTGGCTGCCATAAATCTGTTGTAATTGATAAAGTTATTATCTATGGATTATCGCTTCAATTTTAGCTATTTTTCAACTGTGTGAACAGTTCTTTCTGCTTTTCGCTTAAAGATGTAGGTATATCCACATGATATGTCACAATCAAATCGCCGAAAGTACCTTCTTTCTTATAAACAGGGAATCCTTTACCACGCAGTCTGACTTTTGTGTCGTTCTGAGTGCCCGGATTTACTTTCAGCTTAACCATTCCGTCTATGGTCTTGACGTTCACAGTACCTCCAAGAACAGCTGTATAAAGGTCTATATCGACATCTGTGAACAGGTCGTCTCCCTCACGTTTGAACTCAGGGTCAGGAGCAATTTTGAATGTGATGTAAAGGTCTCCATTAGGAGCTCCGTTGCTGCCTTTTTCGCCGTGTCCTTTCAGTTTTATCATTTGTCCGTCGGCAATACCCGCAGGTATGGTTATACGCAGATTTTCGCCGTTTACGCTGAAGGTCTGTTTATGCGTTACAGCCGCTTCTCGGAGTGAAAGGTTCATCTGTGCTTCTATGTCTTCTCCGCTTTCCATCATGTTGTAGGTCCTTCTGCTTCTGCTGCCAGAAGCTCCATGTCCGAACAGCTGTTCGAAGAAGTCGGAAAATCCGCTTGCGTTTCCTCTTCCGAAGCCTCCCATGAAGTCGTCGCCATTTACGGAGTACCAGTATGCAGATTGTCCGCCTTTCTCTTGTGCTCTCTGGTATGCTTCACGTTCAGCCTTGAATTCGTCGGCATGTTTCCAGTGTTCGCCGTATTCGTCGTATTTCTTTCTTTTTTCAGGATCGCTCAAAACTTCGTTAGCTTCGTTTATCTCCTGAAACTTGTCTTTGGCGTTAGGGTCGTCTTTGTTCAGGTCAGGATGATACTTTCTGGCCATCTTACGATAGGCTTTCTTGATATCATCTTGTGTGGCATTACGTTCTACGCCCAGTACTTTGTAATAATCTATAAAAGCCATATATTTTGAGTTTTTAAAGTTGGTGGTTTATAAAGTTGTTTTATGCCTGGAAATTCTTGTAAACAACCTTACATATTCTATAAATACAACCTTTGTTTTTATAAATACAAGTTATATATATAAAAATACAATCTATAGATATGTAAATATAAGTTGTATTTATAGAATATGTAAAGATGATTTCAAGTTCTCATAAGCATTTATTTAAGTTGTTTACTTATAAAAACAGAGCCTCCCGTTGACTGTTGGCGGGAGGCTCTTATTTGGTTTACCAATGATTAATGTATCTCAATAACACGATTAACCTTAGCTTTTTCTTCTGGTGAATACTTCGGCAACTCGATAGTCAATACACCGTCTGAAACATTAGCACTTATCTTTTCCTTATCAACATTGTCAGGCAAGTAAAGTGACTGTTGGAATTTTGTGTAAGAGAACTCGCGTCGCAAGTATTTCTTGTCTTCTTTATTCTTATCTTCGTTTTCAACTTTCTTTTCCATAGAAATAACAAGTTCATTGTCATCTCCCAAATGGATGTTGAAATCGTCTTTTGTCATTCCTGGAGCTGCAACCTCTACTTTGTAGTTCTTTTCGCTCTCAATAACATTGATAGCCGGGGCTGTAGCGTTAGCTTTTTCCATCCAGTCGTTATCGAAGAAATCATTAAAGATACTTGGTAACCAGTTCTGATTGTAATACTTTCTAATCGGCATCATAGTTTTAATCTCCTATATTTAAGTTATACATTTTCAATTATTTCCGAACTCTTGGTTTTTGAACCTCAAGTTCACTATTGATATTGCAAACTGTGTGCCGATGCCGTGAGTTTGAATTTTTGTCAGACGGTGTTTAATGTTTATAATCTGATTTTAAACCTTCAGGCCATTGTTTTAAACATGTGGAAACATTATTAATATATTCACAGGTGTTGATAAAGTTGGAAATTGACAAATTGTCATTTGGTTATCTTGTTTTACGTGTCAAAATGTCCTTTTGCGGACTCTTACTTCTGTATTTAATGTGTTTGGACTGGAAAAATGTTATATGAATTGATTCGGTCGTGCCAAAGTTAGAAGGCATGAAGGCAGAGTTATTAACAGGCTGTTAATAACGTAGGTTTTCAACAGGTTGTTAATAACTCCTGTTGATGTTGAAATCCAAGACTTGATTTAGAAATCCAGCGAAAGCTGAGTGTCGCCTAAAAGGTTGTAACTCAGGCGGTGATAGGGAGAAGTGCCGAATTCTTTTATGGCTTGTCGGTGTTTTTTTGTGGGATATCCCTTGTTCATATCCCATGCGTACATAGGATATTCACTGTGCAGCCTGTTCATATAGTCGTCACGATAAGTCTTCGCAAGTATCGAAGCGGCTGCTATTGAAAGATATTTTCCGTCGCCCTTTACTATTGTGGTATGCGGAATGTTCTTGTATTTGTTGAAACGGTTGCCGTCTATCAGCAAATGTTCTGGAGTAATTTTCAGTTGGTCAATTGCTCTGTGCATCGCGAGGAACGAAGCGTTCAGAATGTTGATTTTATCAATTTCTTCCGGTTCTACAATACCAATTGCCCATGCCAGTGCTTCCTTTTCTATAACTTCTCTAAGCTGATAGCGCTGTTTCTCAGACAATTGCTTCGAGTCGTTCAGCATCTCATTCTTGAAGTCCTTCGGCAGAATGACGGCTGCGGCATAAACTGCTCCGGCAAGACATCCTCGTCCCGCTTCATCACATCCGGCTTCTATAAGGTTTTCATTCAAGTATGGTAAAAGCATCTTTATGGGGTTTTAAAATTTCCGGATGCAAAGGTACGCATTTTGTTTTTCATGCAGCAATATTTATGTATGGAGTTATTAATGTGTTATTCACATACGGTGTTAAAAAGGAACAGGGTTTAAACAGCTTGTAAATACTGTTTAAACCCTGTCTGGTTGTTAATAACTTGATTACGGATTATCCTTAGATTCTTCTGCTTTCAGAAATCATGTTTCTTATCTGTTCGTTGAAATCGTCTTTCTTCATAAGGTCTTCCAGAGTGACGTGCATTCTCCATCTCCAGTAGTGGCGAGGATTTGCAGGAACGTTAATACGTTCTATCTCAATGTCCGGATTGCGGAGAGTTTCATCTATTGATGTCCAGTCCTGCCATGTCAGGATACATAGTAGTGACGGGCAGTTCAGATGCTGGCTTACAACCTCACGGCATAGCCATCCCGGTGCATCCTGTGGAACTTCACCCCAATGTCCAAGCTCATAATGATAGTAGCGTTCTGTGATTTGTGCATCTTCCTTCCAGTAACCACGGAGGGTTGACATATCATGGGTACCTATAGTACAAACAGAGCGGAACGGATAGTTATAGACATGTCCGAACTCATCTTTAGGGTCCTTAGGCATTCTCTGTATTTCGAGAGAAAGAATCTGCAGCTGGTTCATTACCCATGGCACACAGTCTGGCACCATTCCCAAGTCTTCACCGCAAACAAGCATTGAAGTTGACTGGGTGAGGGCAGGCAGTTTTTTCATTGCCTCGTCGTACCAGAACTTGTTGTGGCGCTGGTAGTAGTAATGATTGTATAGTCTGTTGAAGGCTTCCTGTTCCTGCCAATTGAGTTGCTTGTAGATGAAGTCGTTCTGTACAGATATTCTCGGGTGATACATCTCAGGATTTTTTCTGTCTTTTACGAACAGAACATTGCTTATCAATGAGTATAGGCCTTCCTTCAAGTTGAGGCTTTCCTGATCTGTCTTTCCTGCAAAGTAAGCTTCAACTTTACGCTGTGTATCGAACTCAGGACGCATGCGGTAGATGTCATGGTGATCATGCTGTACGAAAGTGTTGCGTACCTCATCACTCTTGTCGCCGAATATGGTGTTAAGCATATAGTCGTTGATGAAAGGTTCTGTCATGAACTCTTTCTGGAAGTTCAGTCCGAAACCTTTTATTTCGTCCGCGCTCATAGGCAGTGCCGGAACAAACTGTCCTAACAGTCCGTGTACAGAGTTTACAGGAATTTCCCATATACGGAAGAAACCAAGTATGTGGTCGATACGGTAAGCAGTGAAGTATTCAGCCATTTTTGAGAAGCGCTTTCTCCACCACTGGTAGTTGTCTTTTTCCATCACGTCCCAGTTGTATGTAGGGAATCCCCAGTTCTGACCGTTCACAGAGAATGCATCAGGTGGCGCACCTGCCTGTCCGTTCATATTGAAGTAATATGGTTCTACCCATGCTTCCACACTTCCGCGGCTTATACCGATAGGAATATCTCCTTTCAGAATCACACCTTTGCTGCGTGCATGGTTGGCAGCTGCGAGGAGCTGTACATGCAGTACGTATTGCAGGAAGTAATAGAATGAAATTTCGGGATATGTTTCGGCTTCCTTGTCGCATAGCTTGTCTATCTCTTCGGAAACGTATGTGCTGTATTCCGGCCAAGTATTGAAGTCGGCTGTACCATACAGATCTCTCAGATAGCTGAATGCCGAATACGGTTTAAGCCATTCTTCGTTCTTGCAATAGAATGTTTTGAAATCTTCCGATGAAAGGATGTTTTCGGCTTCCTGAGTGAATATGTCCTTCAGGTATGCACGTTTGGTGTTGTTTACTCCTTCGTATTCCACTTGTGGAAGACTGTTCAGTTTCTGGCGTTCATTTTCATATTCTGCAGCCTTATCTGTATCCTTAAGAGCAGGAAGTTGTCTCAGGTCAATATACATAGGATGGAACGCGTATATTGAGATAGCATTGTACGGATATGAATCTACCCATGTCTTTGTTCTTGTGGTGTCGTTTATAGGTAATATCTGTACTGCCTGCTGGTTTGTTTCCGCTGCCCAGTCTATGTATGTTTTCAGGTCGCCGAAATCGCCTACACCGAAACTGCCTTCCGAGCGGAGTGAGAAAACCGGTATCGCACTTCCTGCAACTTTTCTTTCAGGCAGATTGAAGAACACTTCCGTTTCCGTAGGGAAGTAAGTTTCGCCACGCATTAATGGCTGGATGTGGAATGTACGGTTGTATCCACATTCCCATTCCTCTACAGCTCCGGTTTTAGAGCTGATTGCTACAAACTTGTATTCAAAAGGGAATGTGAGTGATGAAGTGTCTATAGATATGTACCATACGTCAGGCAATATCTCCTGCATTCTGAGCGGACGGTAATACTCCCAGTTGCCAAGTGCGTTACAGCTGCCTATTATTCCCAGTTCCTGTTCTTTGTGTCTCAGTCCTGGACATAATGCTCTGAATGTTATACAGCTGCCTACGTTGTCAGTAAGTTTCTTTGGCTCTTCTGTATGTGGAATACCATTGAATGCGGAACTGTATCTGTGATTTCCTTCCGGAAGGTCACGCCAGCAATCGTCAAAAATAAAATGGTGTTGCTGTGCATTACCTTTTATAATAGAGTGGGGAATTGCACCGAACTCTTTTCTTACGCATCTTTCATTTCTGAATACGGCATATCTGTATGCTGCCATATCTTCATTTTCGGGTAAATCGTAGTTGAAAGTTCCTTGCCATTCTTGTCCGTCGCGAGTGAATAGGGGAAGTGAGTTCTCCTCATCGTTGTTGATAATAACTCTCATGCTTTCGCCCCATACTGTACGATACTTAATACGAAATGTCAGTTTCATATCTTTCTTAGGTATTAGTTTTTATTTAGTTGTTTCTTTTTCCAAATGTAGCTATTTTATAATAATGCTTAATCGTTAAATCTAAAAAATATAAATGTTTTATGGCATGAAACGGCCTCATACGCTTTCTGAGCATGATTTATACTGTATAAAATATAAGATTTTTATAAATAAAAAAGCCCCGGAACTTTGTGAATTCCGAGGCTTTCCTCCGTGTAAGATGTGAGGAGGTAAAAAAATTTAGTTAAACATATAAACTACATTATGCATCAATATTGGCATAAGTAGCATTCTTTTCTATGAACTCGCGTCGTGGAGCTACATCATCTCCCATAAGCATAGAGAAAATATAGTCCGCTTCAGCGGCATTTTCAATCTGTACTTGTTTCAGGATACGAGTTTCAGGATTCATTGTTGTTTCCCAAAGTTGTTCCGGATTCATTTCACCCAAACCTTTGTATCTCTGAGTGTGTATTCCCTGTTCGCTTCCGTCACCGTATTTCTGGATGAAAGCATGTCTTGCTTCTTCGGTGTAGCAATATTCGCTGACCTTACCCTTAGTACATTTGTACAATGGAGGAGTAGCTATATATAGGTGACCTTCCTGAATGATTTCAGGCATATATCTGTAGAACAGAGTCATGATAAGTGTGTCGATGTGAGAACCATCGACGTCGGCATCGGTCATGATTATCACTTTGTGGTAGCGGAGTTTTTCGATGTTTGCCTTCTTGCTGTCTTCTTCTTCAACACCGAAACGGATTCCAAGTGCCTGAATGATGTTGTTTACTTCATCACTCTCGAATGCCTTGTGCCACATCGCTTTCTCTACGTTAAGGATTTTTCCTCGCAGAGGCAGGATAGCCTGGAACTGTCTGCTTCGTCCCTGTTTTGCAGAACCACCCGCAGAGTCACCCTCGACTAGGAACAACTCGCATTCTTCAGCTACTCGGCTTGAGCAGTCTGCCAATTTACCTGGAAGTCCGCCGCCGCCCATAGGGCTCTTGCGCTGTACAGACTCGCGTGCCTTTCTTGCTGCGATACGTGCTGTTGCAGCAAGTACGACCTTGTCAACAATGACTTTTGCTTCTTTAGGATGCTCTTCAAGATAGTTTGAAAGAGCTTCACCTACAGCCTGCTGTACGGCACCGCTTACTTCGCTGTTTCCAAGTTTGGTCTTTGTCTGACCTTCGAACTGAGGTTCGGCAACTTTTACAGAGATTACTGCGATAAGGCCTTCGCGGAAGTCTTCACCTGAGATTTCAACTTTTGCTTTTTCCAGTGCCTTGCTTTCTTCGGCGTATTTCTTCAATACACGTGTAAGTGCCGCACGGAAACCACCTTCGTGAGTACCGCCTTCTATAGTGTTGATGTTGTTTACGTATGAATGCAGGTTCTCGCGGAAACCTGTGTTATACATGATGGCACACTCTATAGGAACACCCTGTTTTTCGGTGTTCAGATAGATTACATCATCAAAAAGTGGAGTATTTGTAGAATTGAGGAAACGTACGAATTCCTTAACACCTTCGTCAGAGTGGAATACCTCACTCTTGTAGCTTCCGTCTTCTTCTGTTTCGCGCTTGTCTGTAAGAGTGATAGTGATACCCTTGTTCAGATATGCCAGTTCTCTAAGACGTGCCTGAAGAATGTTATATTTATATTCGGTTACGGTGAATATTGATGCATCCGGCCAGAAAGTCTGTTTCGTACCTCTCAAATCAGTGGTACCTACTTCCTTTACAGGATAGAGTGGCTTACCGCATTCATATTCCTGCTGATAAATTTTTCCGTTTCTGAATACGTTTGTTGTCATGTGAGTAGAAAGTGCATTCACACACGATACACCCACACCATGCAAACCTCCTGAAACTTTATATGAACCTTTGTCGAATTTACCTCCGGCGTGCAGCACTGTCATAACGACTTCCAAAGCCGATTTTTTCTCTTTCTCATGGAAATCAACAGGGATACCACGTCCGTTGTCCTGTACGGTGATTGAATTATCTTCGTTTATGGTTACTTCTATATGTGTACAATATCCGGCCAGAGCTTCGTCGATAGAGTTATCTACAACTTCATATACGAGGTGATGCAAACCTTTTTCGCTGATGTCGCCGATATACATAGCGGGACGTTTACGTACGGCTTCAAGTCCTTCAAGCACCTGAATACTGCTTGCCGAGTAGTTACTTCCGCTGTTTGGTGTCAGTTCTTCACTCATGTTTTTAAATAGTTTATTTAATCGTTCAAAGTTACGAAAAATCTGTGTAATAATCTTTCCAAATAGCCAAAAAAAAGGTGAAAATCAGCATGTTTTTTGATTTTCACCTGGCTTTCGGATGTGAAGTGTATAAACGACAAAAGGCTAGGTAAAAACCTAGCCTTAATATCTTTTTAAGGTACCAAAATTAAGCAATCTTAGCGATGTGTGCAGCTAATTTTGACTTCAAGTTAGCAGCCTTGTTCTTGTGGATAATGTTAACCTTAGCCAATTTATCCAACATTTTCTGTACTTTTGGATACAATGCTACTGCTTCAGCTTTGTCTGTTGTAGCACGAAGTTTTCTTACAGCATTACGCATAGTTTTAGCATAATATCTGTTGTGAAGTCTTCTTTTTTCTTCCTGTCTAATTCTTTTGATAGATGATTTGTGATTTGCCATCTCGACTAATCTTTAATATTGTTCGTGATATTGTTTATTATGTAGCCCGTGGGGGAATCGAACCCCCCTTTCAAGAATGAAAATCTTGCGTCCTAACCGATAGACGAACGGGCCATCCTAAATCGGATATTCCGATGTTGTCGAGGTTATTATTTCTCGATTGCGGATGCAAAGGTATGAAGTTTTTTCAAATTACCAAAACTTCTGTGCTATTTTTTTTCTAAAGAGGTGAGAATTTATGTTTTAGACTGGTTCGATGGTGTCAGTTTATGTTTTCAAGTGACTTTAAGCGTATTATGCAGTTCTGATTATCCGTTTTTTATGGTATTTAGTACGAATTCGGCAAAAGCTGTTGCTGATTTCTTTCTATAGCTGCCTTTTGGCCAGAACAAGTACGCCTGCGATGTTAGTGTTTCGGCTGTAAGTATAGGTATGGCCTTTAGGTCAGGTTCGTCTTTTATTGCTGCTCTGGTCAGTATAGTTCCCCAGTTTCCTTTTCTTATTAGATGTATTATGGTCTGCACATCGTTTATTTCCATTACCATATTTAGTTTGAGGTTGTTCTTGTTGCACACCTCGTCTGTTTTCATGCGAGTGGCAAATCCTACAGCCGGTAAAATCAAGTCGATTTCCTGTAGCTTTTTTAACGATATGGATGACAGGTAAGACATTGGGTGTGATTCATGAACTATGAAATACAGTTTGGATGAGAAGAGTTTGATTTTTTCATATTCTTCATCTATTTCTTCCGGTTCGAATGAAAGAACACAATCCACATGCTTATTCTCAAGAAGCCTTATCTGTTCTTTTGACGTACCGAAATTTATAATGACATTTATTCCCGGATAAGCTTTCTTGAAATCGATTATGGAGCATCTCAACAGATGACTTAGACTGTAGGTTACACCGATATTGAGCGTTCCTGTCATAATACCTTTAAGGTCTTTTATAATCTGTTTTCCGTTTTCTGCCTCTAGTATGGAATTTCTTGCAAATGGCAGAAAAGCCATACCGGCTTCTGTCGGTATAATTCTTTTGCCTATTCTGTCGAAAAGCAGAACGTTGAGTTCGTCCTCCAGTTGCTTGATTTGTTGCGACAATGTGCTTTGCGATATATGAAGCATTCTGGATGCTTCGGAGAAGTTTTTGAGTTCGCATGCCTTCTCGAAATACTTTAGTTGTCTTAGTTCCATTTGTGCTATATCGTTTTTATCAATAACTGTTATCGGAAAATAGAATTTCACAAATATAGTGAAATATCTTTTGCATATTTATATTTGTTACAAATTTTAAATGCGTATGAAAACTTTATTGATTATTATGTTTATGAGTGTCTTTGGATTTGCTTCTGCCCAGACAGATTTGAGTATTGTAGATAACGGTTTACGCTTTTGCGAAAGTACATTACCTTATAATAATGGTATTCTTATTGCCAATTTCGGAACAGAGGAACTTAACCCTCTGAACGATGAAGGTAAAGGATATATAATGTATTATAAAGATGGAAAAGCAGAGATGTTTATAGCTGCTGATGGTAATCTTTCTGCTCCAAAAGGAATGTTAGTACAAAGCGACAGACTCTTTGTGTGTGATGTAAACAAGATTGTGGTTTATAATGTAGCAGATAAGTCGTCTAAGCCTGTAATTATCAGATTGCCGGAAGGTCATCTGTTTGTAAATGATCTTGTGACAGACGGAAAATACCTGTACGCTTCAGTTACAAATTCAGACCGTATATTCAGAATTGATATCAGTGGAAATAAAGGCTATAATCCTGAGGAATGGTTGGAAGTACCTGGTCCGAACGGTTTGATAATCAATAACGGCATTATGTATGTGGCATCTTATCCTGCCGACGGAAATACAACAGGAAAGAATGTTATATATAAGATAGATGATATTGCAAATCCGAAGCTTGAGAAGTTTGTCGATATTGCCGGACAGTATGACGGTATTGCAACATCTACAGACGGAGATTATATCTATATCACAAACTGGGTTCCTGCTTCATTAAGCAAAATCAGTCTTTCCGACCGCTCTGTTACTCCTGTAAATATCAGTCTTGACAATCCGTTGATTGGTCCGGCAGATATTTCAGTTAAAGAAGGATATATTTATATACCCGATTTGCCAAACAGTAGAGTCGTAATAGTTAAGGAATAACGATTATGAAAGCAACGGTTTTATATTATAGCCATACCGGCCGGACAGCTGCATATGCCAGAGAGATTGCCATGTATCTGTGGTCGAAGGGACTTGATGTCAGCCTGTCCTCAATTTCGGATTTCGACAAGCAGAGATTGTTGAAATCAGACATTGTGTTATCAGGGTGTTGGACTTGCGGCTGGTTTGTTATAGGACAGCATCCGCATCGGAAGTGGATTGACTTCAGCAAGTCTGTTGCAGGTCTTATTGATGAACGTAAGGTCATGTTTTTTACTACCTACAAGATAAGGACCGGAAGTATGTACCGCAGGATGAGAAAGGCTATGAATATGACCGGAAAGGGAGTAAGCGGTTTCCTGAAATCGAAGACAGCACGTTTGACAGACGAAGACAAAACTAAACTGGACACTTTTATACAAAGTAACATGTTAACTAAATAATTTAAGGAGGTATTTATGGAAACAAAAAAACTAACAACAGCCCAGGGGGCACCGGTAGCCGACAATCAGAATGTGGCTACAGCCGGAAAAAGAGGACCTATGCTTTTACAGGATGTATGGTTTCTTGAAAAGCTTGCACATTTTGACAGAGAGGTAATTCCTGAAAGACGTATGCACGCCAAAGGTTCGGGCGCTTTCGGAAAATTCACCGTTACTAATGATATTACCAAATACACTAAAGCTGCCATCTTCTCTGAAGTAGGAAAGGAAACGGAATTGTTTGTTCGTTTCTCTACTGTGGCAGGCGAACGCGGAGCAGCCGATGCGGAACGCGACATCAGAGGTTTCGCCATCAAGTTCTATACAGAGGAAGGCAATTGGGATCTCGTGGGAAACAATACTCCTGTATTCTTCTTGCGTGATCCGCTTAAATTCCCTGATTTGAACCATGCCGTGAAACGTGACCCTCGCACAAATATGCGTAGTCCTAAGAATAACTGGGATTTCTGGACACTACTTCCAGAAGCACTACATCAGGTAACAATCACTATGAGTGACAGAGGTATTCCGTATTCATACAGACACATGCACGGATATGGAAGCCATACATTCTCGTTTATTAATGCCGAAGGCGTGCGCACATGGGTGAAATTCCACCTTCACACCATGCAGGGTATCAAGAACCTGACAGACCAAGAGGCTGAGGCTATCATAGCAAAAGACCGTGAAAGTCATCAGCGTGATTTGTATGAAAGCATTGAGAAGGGTGACTTCCCGAAATGGAAGATGTTCGTACAGCTTATGACAGAGGAACAGGCAAGAAACTGTCCTTACAATCCGTTCGACTTGACCAAGGTATGGTCGCAGAAAGAATATCCGTTGATAGAGGTGGGGATCATGGAGCTTAACCGTAATCCTGAAAACTATTTTGCCGATGTGGAACAGGCGGCCTTTAATCCGGCAAATGTAGTTCCGGGCATCAGCTTCTCGCCTGACCGCATGCTTCAGGGACGATTGTTCTCATACGGAGATACACAGCGTTACCGTCTTGGGGTGAACCATCATCAGATACCTGTAAACCGCAGCCGTTGTCCGTTCCTGAATATGTATCACCGTGATGGACAGATGCGTGTGGATGGCAATCACGGTTCTACTATCGGCTACGAGCCTAACAGCTTCGGAGAATGGATGAACCAGACAGAATATAAGGAGCCACCTTTGGAACTCGACGGTGCAGCATACCAGTGGGATTACCGTGAGGACGATACTGATTATTATTCACAGCCGAGAGCCCTATTCCGCCTGATGACACCGGAACAGCAGCAGGTATTGTTTGAAAATACTGCCCGTGCGATGGGTGATATACCTGTAGAAATCAAGCGCAGACATATCAATAACTGTATGAAAGCTGATGAGGCTTACGGTCGTGGAGTGGCAAAAGCACTTGGATTGGAAATTGATTGATTTTTTATGATATATTCTTTAACTTTGCACTGTTATGTTGCAGAGATATCAAGGAATAGTATTATGTTCATTCAAGTATAATGACACAAAGAACATCGCCCATATCTTCACACGTGAGAATGGGCGAATGTCTTTTCTTATACCTGTGTCGCGATCGAAGAAAAAAGGTGCGATGAGTCTTTTGTTTCAGCCTTTTGCAATGGTTGAGATTGATGCAGAAGTCCGCCCGCGAGCTTCGTTGCATCCTGTACGTGAAGCCAGATTGTGGCATGTCCTGAGTTCACTTCCATATGATCCATATAAATCGGGAATAGCAATGTTCCTGTCAGAATTCCTTTTCCGTGCTTTGAAAGAAGAGGGTAGAGATGAAGCTCTTTTCTCGTATTTGGCAGGTTCGATAATGTGGCTTGATGCCTGCGAAAAAAGTTTTTCTAATTTTCATCTCGTGTTCCTTATCCGCCTGTCAAGATTTTTCGGACTCTATCCCAATACTGAGGATTACGCAGAAGGTGCTTATTTCGACCTTATGAATGCATGTTTTACTATAGAGAAACCTTTTCATGGAATGTTCCTTCATCCTGAGGAATCGGCACGTATAGTCAACCTGATGCGTATGAAGTACGACAATATGCATCTGTTTGCCATGAACCGTATGGAGAGAAACAGATGTCTGGATATTATAAACGAATATTACCGGTTGCATCTGCCGGATTTTCCGGAACTGAAATCTTTGTCCGTATTACAGGAACTGTTTATATAAGAAATACCCGTTGGCAGAACTATAATTTAACTCTGCCAACGGGTATAAAGTTTTCGTATTTATAGTCTTTTTTATATGCCGACAATAGTCGGCATTGGAAAACTTATTTATAGCTTATCCATTTAATCATCTCTTTTAATGATGGCTTCTTTCCGTACATCAGGATTCCCACTCTGTAAATCTTTCCTGCAAGCCATATCAGTGTGAAAGCAGATATATATAGAATTATCAGAGAAACAGTTGTCTGCCATACAGGAGCGTCGAGAGATACACGTACCATTGAGACCACCGGAGATGTGAAAGGAATCATTGAGCACCACACGGCTAACGGGCCATCGGCATTTTCCGCACTGTATATAGCTGCATATAGTGCAAAAATAAGAAGGAACACTATTGGAGTCATAAACTGCTGTGAGTCTTCAGCCTCATTGATAGATGCGCCTATCGCTGCAAATATAGAAGCATAAACCAGATAACCGCCTATGAAGTTCAGTACGAAGATACCACCCAGTGCAGGCAGGTTAAGGTTGTTGATAGATGCAAGTATGGCATTTGCTTCTGTAGGTTCCGGCATCGGTGTTGAAGTTGCAGCCATCATTGCGTCAGGATTTGACATTGCTGATACTCCGAACATTAATCCGGCAGCAGTAAGTATTATAACAAGCATTACTCCCCAAATGGCAAGCTGCAATATTCCTACAAGTCCGATTCCTATGATTTTACCTATCATCAGCTGGAATGGGCGTACAGATGAAATCATAAGTTCTACTATACGGTTGGTCTTCTCTTCCATTACGCTTTGCATTACCATACCTCCGTATGACATAACGAACATATAGATGAGGAATGTCAGTATCATACCTGCTGCTACGGCTACTCCTGCATTCGATTCGCTCTCGCTGCCGTCGTCGCTCCACTTGATTGTGCGTATGCTGTAGGTCTGTTCGAAATCGTTCATAATCCTCTGCAACTGAGGAATGTTGTAGTTTGTCAGTTTGTCGTGACGGATCTGTTCGTTTATGGCATTGTTAACTATGCGCGACAGTCCCTGTGGGATTTCCTTGCGCGAATAGATAGCTGCTGCATCAGGATTTTCTATCAGATCTGCCGTGATTTCTATAACTGCGCTGTAGGCTGTCGTATCCGAGCGGAACTCATCTTTCATTTCTGTCTCAGGGAAGAATAAATATGATTCGTCATTGGCCATCATAGGGAAATATTTTCCAGTATGGTCTATCACAGCAATGTTTTTCTGTTCGTCGCTCTTTACCATCGAAAGCATCAGTGGTACGAATATCAGTGCTGCAAAAATGAACGGCATCAGAACAGTCAGTATGATAAATGATTTTTTGCTCACGCGGTTCATGAACTCGCGGTGAATTATAATGAATGTCTTGTTCATATATAAGTTTGTGAGTTTATAAGTTTTTGAGTTTTACGGTTTGCTGTTCTCCACAGTTCTGATGAATATTTCGTTCATCGAAGGAAGGCATTCGGAGAATGATGTCACTTCATTTCCAGTAGCAATAGCTGTCAGAAGTTGTGAATTGCTCATCTCGTTTGTCTTCTTTATGGTATAAATATGTTCTCCTCCTTTGATTTCGGATGATAGGATTTCGAACATACTGTTCTCGGCCAGTTTGTCTTCCATGTGTAATCCTAGTCTGTATGTGTTAGACTTGAATTGCGAACGTACCTCGTTTACTTCCCCTTGCAGTACTACTTGTGAGTGGTTTATCAAGGCGATGTTATCACAAATTTCCTCAACTGAAGACATGTTATGAGTAGAAAAGATTATTGTGTGTCCCTGATTTTTAAGTTCCAGGATTTCTCTTTTCAGAAGCTCTGCGTTTACAGGATCGAAACCTGAAAATGGTTCATCGAATATCAACAATTGTGGTTTGTGAAGTACTGTTATAACGAACTGAACTTTCTGTTGCATACCTTTCGACAGCTCTTCCAGCTTTTTGTCCCACCATTGGGTTATTTCGAATTTGTCAAACCATTCTTTCAGACGTTTTGTCGCTTCACGTTTGTCCAATCCTTTGAGTTGTGCAAGGTAGATAGCCTGTTCGCCAACTTTCATCTTTTTGTAAAGTCCTCTTTCCTCAGGCAGGTATCCTATACTGTAGATATCGTCAGGTTGTGACAGATGACCGTCGAAATATACTTCTCCTGAATCAGGGGCAGTTATACGGTTTATTATTCTTATCAATGTTGTCTTTCCGGCTCCATTAGGTCCCAGAAGTCCGAATACTTTTCCTTTTGGGACATTTATGCTGACGCCGTTCAGGGCTGTGTGGTTGGCATAACTTTTCACTATGTTATGCGCTTCCAAAAAGAATTCGCTCATAAATGTTTGGTCTTTAATCTTATAATAAGAAAAAACGGTATATATAGTTATGAAATAAGCTTTTGTCTAAATCATAATATATATACCGCTGTCATTATATTCTAATTTTGTGAGTAATATTAGTTCAGAAGCTCTTTCACTTTTGCTGATATTGCTCTTCCTTCTGCCAGGCCTGCAAGTTCTTTAGATGCCACTCCCATGACCTTACCCATGTCTTTTCCGTCTTTTGCACCTGTACGCTCAATGATTTCTTTAAGCTTTGCTTCAAGTTCTTCTGCAGAAAGTTGTTTTGGAAGGTAAGTTTCAATTACTCTTACCTGTGCCATTTCAGCTTCTGCCAGGTCTGCACGGCCCTGTCCTTCATACACAGCAGCTGAATCTTTTCCTTGTTTCACTAGTTTCTGCATAATCTTCAGTGCTGCATCGTCTGTCAGGGTATCGTTAGCTCCCGGAGCTGTTTTTGCTTCAAGGAAGAATTTTTTCACATTGCGCAAAGTTTCAAGTTTAACTTTGTCTTTAGCCTTCATGGCTTCCTTGATATCGTTGCTGATCTGTTCGAATAAATCCATAATATATGAGTTTTTAAGTTTATAAGTATTTTATCTTTGTTGGTATTAGAAGAAGCTTATGACAGTACTTTCAGAATTGTTGGATTCCGAATTCTGTGACGGGTTTTCCTGCATAGCTGCTTTCGACTGTATGCTTTCAAGCTCACTCTTTGTTCTCTTGTAGGCAGGTATAGTTTCTACCATGCTTATAATATCATCGTTGTCAAGATCTTCCTGACTGAATACATACAAGTGATGTCTTCTCTTTCTGTTTGTTCTTACTATATTCGCCCCGTAGTAGTTGCTTCGGCGGTCTTCCTTCTTCTGTCTGATTTCTTCCTGTTCAGCCAGACGTTCCTCTTCTTCTTTGGTATGTTTCTGTATTACATTGTCCATTCCCGGAACATCCGAAATACCGAAACCTGTGGCAAGTATGGTAAACTTGATTTTCGATTCAAGAGAGCTGTCTTCATAAAGACCCCATTTGGTTTCGAAGTCTTTTCCGAATTTGCTCATGAAGTCGTGGATTTCATCCATCTCGTTCATCATAAGTTCGCTTGTCGGACTATATGTAATGACGAAAAGTACTTTCTTTGAATTGAAAATATCGTTGTTGTTCAGCAATGGCGAGTTTAAAGCATCGTTGATGGCCTTTGAAACCCTACCTTCACCTTCGCCATAACCTGTACTCATGATAGCCACACCGCCATCCTTAAGTACGGTCTTCACATCGTTGAAGTCAAGGTTTATCTTACCTCTCAATGTTATTATCTCTGCTATACTCTTGGCTGCAACAGACAGGGTGTCGTCGGCCTTTCCAAAAGCGTTCATTACGCTGATGTCTGAATATACATCACGAAGTCTTTCGTTGTTGATAACCAGAAGTGCATCGACATGTTTGCTCATTTCTTCCACACCGTCAAGAGCCTGGTCAATTTTCTTGTTTCCTTCAAAAAGGAATGGAATGGTAACGATACCTACGGTAAGGATGTCCATATCCTTGGCTGCCTTGGCGATGATTGGGGCTGCACCTGTTCCTGTTCCACCACCCATTCCGGCAGTGATGAAAGCCATACGGCATCCGTCGTTGAGCATATCTTTTACCTGTTCGATACTTTCCTCGGCTGCGGCTCTGGCTCTTTCCGGACGGTTACCGGCTCCCAGACCTTCGCTACCCAACTGTAGCTTTATAGGTACAGGCGACTCATCCAAGGCCTGGTTATCTGTATTGCAGACTACAAAGTTTACATCATGGATACCTTCCCTGTACATATGATTGACGGCATTACCGCCACCGCCACCTACACCAATGACTTTTATTATATGTTGTACGTCTCTCGGAAAATCGAAAGGCATTGTTGTTTCGTCTGACATATCGTTTTAAGTTTTAGTTTATTAGTTATAACTGTTTATTGTTGGTATCAAATGATGGATGCCTTTTATTTTATTCCATCAAAAAACTCTTCAGAAGCTTTGCTCATACCTTGTTTTATCCTGTCAAAGATACTTCTTTTCTTGTTTTTCTGGGTCTTCACAATTTTTTCTTCCAGATCTTCTATAATCAGGTTACATTCCGCAATATTATATACCCTTGCAGCGTCAAGTTTTTCTTTTGCGGTTTTGTATTTTTCTTTGTCTATGAGCTCTATTGCTTCTTCCAACAATTTATTACATTCTTCTTTTTTCTGTGCTTCACGTTGCTTTTCAGCCTGTAATTTTGCCTCTTTTATAGCTCTCACTCTTTCGGCTTCTTCCAAAAGTCTCTTTGCCTCTTTTTCCAGGGAGTCAATTTCTCTGGCTTTGGCTTCTACGTTCAGCTTCTTGGCCTTGTCCAATACTTCAAGCGCTTCAGAATATCCTCTGCTCAATATCAGCTGTGATGCTGTAATTACCAGTTGATGACATTCTTTTGTGTTATCTATAGTTTCAACCTCTTTGATTGTCTTTTCAGCTTTGGTTTCTTCTGACTCTTTTTGCTGCTCTTCCGCGTTATTATTCTCTTGTTTGTCGCTTCCGGCAACAGCTTCTTCATTAAAGTCAAGTTGATGTCCCTTTCTAGGATCAATTCTGCAGCAATTTTCTTCGCCGGACATCAATATTCCTATTAGGGTATTTGATTTACCGTTTTTAGGTATAACAGTGTTTCCTACAATATTTGTCTCGCTGTTTAAAGCTATCCTTACTTTTTCGATTTTTGTAATGTTTGTTATGGCTTTGTCAATATCCGGCATATTAGCCATTCCTCCGGTAACGATGATACCGGCCATTAATGAATCGCTATAGTTGGAAAGCTTTATCTGGTTGAATACATTGTTCAGAATTTCATTTACTCTGGCTTCCACAATATCCTCAAGTACCCTTGACTGTATGGTGAATTTACCGTCGATAGTGAACTCTGAGTCCTGTACTTCTTCACCTTCTTTGTGTTCTGTATAGGCAGATGCATATCTCAGTTTTATCAGTTCTGCATCGTCTTCCTCTATCTGTTTGCTGGTTATATCTTTGGTAATGTTGTTTCCACCTAATGGAATTACACAGACATGGCGCAATATATTGTTCTTATAGACACTTACAGTTGTAGTATCGGCTCCGAAATCGATAAGTGCACAACCTGATCTTTTTTCGTTAGTAGTGAGCACGGCATCAGCTGTAGCCATAGGTGATATAGCAAATCCGGCAATGTCATATCCGGTATGCGACAGACACTGTCTTATATTTTGTTTGACAGAAGGGCGTGCGATGATATTCAGATAGTTTCCCTCTATGCTGTTGGCTGTAGTACCTACAGGCTCAGTAAGCAGATTGTTGCCTATCTTATATTCTTGAGGTTCAACAGCAAGTATCTCATAGTCCAATGGAGGTATGTCCAGATTATTCTGCATCATACTGTCAATTATGGCCTGCGATATTCTGGTATCTTCTCCCAACTGTCTGTTTTCGGAATTTCTGACACTTCTTAATGATAGACCGCCCACACCGATATAAACTTTCTTTATACCGGCCTGAAGTTTGTTTTCAAGCCCTTTTATAACTGAGGTGAGCTTTTGTGTGGTCTTATCCAGATTATAGATAACTCCTTTTTTAATACAGTCGGCTGACTTTTCAGAAGAATAAGCCAGTATATTCAAGCTACCATCTGCATTTTTCTTACCTGCGATGCCGGTTATCTCTGTTGAACCTAATTCAATCGCTACTATGAAATCTGTTGCTGCCATATCTTATATTACTCCTTTTTTGTGCAAATTATCTGGTTGTTGAATTCAACGCTGATACGTTGGTATTTATTCCATCCTACTTTATTTAAACCTTCAGTGTAGAATGCCTTTAGTTTCTTGAATTTAGTTTCGAACATTTCAGGCTTCCCTAAGAATAGTATATGATTTCCTACTCTTGGCACAAGTTCAATTTCTTGTTTGGGAGTCACGTTGATTTGTTCAATCTGTGAATTCCAGAATTTATCCGATTTAAGAAAACATGCAAGTTGGAAAAGTTTGTCGCTTGCAAATTTTCTGTCAATGTATCCTGTAGCTACGGCAACGTGTACGGCTTTACCGCTTGCGTTCATCACTTTCCCTTCGTTGTCAATGTAATAATTGTCGCCGTTGCTGCTCATTACCCTCATCAGTGGTATTCTCTGATATACATCTATTTTTACTTTACCGCCTTTGGTGATGTAACATTCTGCATCTTTTACAAAAGAATTCTTCTCAAGTTCTATTTCTAAGTTCCTGACATTTATCTCCTTTTGTTTTTTACCTGTAGGTAGAAGTTTTTTGTTCTTTAATATTGCTTCGATATCACGTAGTGTTATGAACTCATAATCAATGTCGTCCATAATTTCCAATTCCATACCCTCACAAGGCCTGTCAAGAGGCTTTGCGTTAAACATAGTGACTGCCAACACCAGATAAACCGATGTTGCAATCAAAGCCAAGAGTATAAGAATTCGTTTTATCATTTATTTTTCAGTATATTATAAATTTGTGGAACCATGTTGTCTATGTCGCCGGCGCCCAAAGTTATGAGAACCTCAATATCCTTGTTCCTGATTATTTCAGGAAGTTCGTCTTTGCTGCATAAACTTTTTGTTTTTCCGGATGCAATATTATCATATATCAGCTTGCTTGTAACTCCTTCAATAGGAAGCTCTCTGGCAGGATAAATGTCAAGCAGTATAATTTCGTCTGCCAGTGACAGACTTTCTGCAAATTCTTTATAGAAGTCTCTGGTCCTGGTATATAAGTGCGGCTGGAATACAGCTGTAACTTTTTTGTCAGGATAAAGTGCTTTTATTGAAGAAATGCTTTGCTTTATTTCTGCCGGGTGGTGTGCATAGTCACTCAGGAACACCAGATTGTCTTCCTTTATTTTGAAGTCAAAACGTCGGTCAACACCTTCAAATGTAGGCATTGCGCTTTTAATCTCTTCGTTGCTTACTCCTGCTATTTGTGCCAGAGCCATTGCAGCTATACCATTCTCTATATTAACATATACAGGCACTCCGAGCTTTATATCTTTTATATTGCCGAATGGGGATATATAGTCGAAAATTATTTCGCCATTCCCGATTTTTATATTTTCAGCCTTGAAATCCCCTTCGTTAATTCCGTATGAATATGTCTTTACACCATCTTGTACTCTTGGAGAGAGGTCTATTCCTTTTTTCACAATGAGATATCCGTCCGGACGTATTAACGAAGTATATTTGTTGAAGCTTTCCAGATATGCTTCACGTGTTCCGTATATATCCAGATGGTCAGAATCCGTTGCTGTTATAACAGTTGCAAATGGTGTAAGCCAGTGGAATGATCTGTCAAACTCATCTGCTTCTATTACTACATATTCGCTGGTATCGGATAATAGAAGATTTGTCTTGTAATTTTTAGAGATACCGCCAAGGAATGCATTGCAGCCTATATGTGACTGGTGAAGCAGATGTGCGGTAAGCGTAGATGTTGTAGTCTTTCCGTGTGTACCTGCCACGCACAATCCTTTTTCGGTCTTTGTTATCATTCCAAGCACCTGAGCACGTTTTAGAATCTCGAACCCGTTTTCTTTGAAGTAAACGAATTCCTTATGTGTCAAAGGTATTGCCGGGGTGTATATAACCAGCGTATTCTCTTTGTCTTTACATTCTTCCGGAATCAGGGAAATATTCTCTTCGTAATGTATCTCTGCTCCTTCTTCTATCAGTCTGTCGGTAAGTTCGCTTTGAGTACGGTCGTAGCCGGCCACCTTCTTGCCTTTTGACAGGAAGTATCTGACCAGTGCACTCATTCCTATACCGCCTGCACCAATAAAATATACGGATTTTATAGAATTAATGTTCATGTTCGTTCTTGTATTTATCAGCCAGTTTACAAACTTCTTCAGCAATGATAGTTGCAGAGTTGTTAAAGGCCAGTTTCTTTATATTTTCACTAAGGGCTTTTAGTCTTGATTCATCATTTACCAGTTCAATGGCAGTGGCTATTAGTTTATCTTCAGCTTCCGAATCTTTTATATAAACGGCAGCTCCTTTATCCACAAGGGCCATAGCATTTTTTGTCTGATGGTCTTCTGCCACGTTTGGTGATGGAACTAAAATCACAGGCTTGCCCAAAAGACAGAATTCTGAAATAGAACCTGCACCAGCTCTGCTGACTACCAGGTCGGCAGCCGTATAAGCAGCATTCATATTAGATATGAAGTCCGTAGTGTGAATCATTTCCGGATTGCCTTCGGCATTGTAGCATTCTTTGGCTTCGTTGATGTAAAATTTACCTGTCTGCCATATAAACTGTACATCTGATGATTTAATCTTTCCCATAGAGTGCATCACGCAGTTGTTCAGTGTTCTGGCTCCCAGGCTACCGCCTATAATAAGGATTGTCTTCTTTTTAGTGTCAAGGCCGAATGACTTAATTGCATCCTCTTTAGACAGATTGTTTTCCAATAATCCTTGTCTTACAGGATTTCCCGTCATTATTATTTTATCCTTATCGAAGAATTTTTCCATGCCAGGATAAGCCACACATATTTTAGATGCTTTTCCGGCAAGTAATTTGTTTGTCACTCCGGCATATGAGTTCTGTTCCTGAATAAGAGTAGGTATTCCCATTGCCCCTGCCATTTTCAGGGTCGGACCACTTGCGTATCCACCAACTCCGACAGCTGCATGTGGCTTAAAGTCATTGATAATCTTACGCGCTATCATCTGGCTTTTTATAAGTCGCACTATCACTGCAAAGTTTTTTAAGAGATTTTTCCTGTCAAAACCTGCTACCGGCAGACCTATTATCTTATATCCCGCAGCCGGAACTCTTTGCATTTCCATTCTTCCTTCTGCACCTACAAAGAGTATTTCTGTGTCTGGCCTCAATTCTTTTATGGCATTTGCTATGGATATTGCCGGGAAAATATGTCCTCCGGTTCCACCTCCGCTTATTATTATACGTAGATTATCGTTCATTGTTTTATATTTTGTCAGGCCTTTAAAACCCTGCTATTTTATATTTTCTTTTAAAACTATTTTTCGCAAAGTTATTAATAAACTTCAAATAAAAACAGAATAATAAGAAATTAATATATTTATATCGTTATATCCCAACTTTTTAGTTGAAATTCTCATCTTTGTCTTTTGGATCTTTTTCTGCCAGTTCCAATGCTGCATTCTTCAGTATTGAGACTGCCGCATCATGTAATCTGGCTTCTTCTGCAGCTTTTTCCTCTTCCTCTTTTGCCTGAAGGTCATATACGTGTCGGCTTATACTTAATATTATACCGATATAAACCGAATTGATAAGTATGGATGTTCCTCCTTTGCTTATAAGTGGTAGAGGTTGTCCTGTTACCGGTATTATGCCTACTGCCACCAGCATGTTGAACATTGCCTGTATTGACAATAATATGCCTATACCTATAACGAGTAAAGCGTAATAAGGTTCATCGCACCCTCGTGCTATTTTACCTATTCTAAGTAATAGTACTATATACAGCAGTGCCACAAAAGCTCCTCCAATCAGTCCGAGCTCTTCTATGATGATAGCATAGATGAAGTCCGAGAATGCCTGCGACAGGAAGTCACGTTGCACACTGTTGCCGGGACCTTTTCCTATAATGTTACTTGTAGCTATTGCTATGTTGGCATGTGCAACCTGAGCATCATTGTCAATATCAAATTTGGCTGCAGGAACCTGAGCCTGATTGAAATGATTGTCAAGTCGGCTTTTCCATGTAGTGAAACGGTGAAGTCCTACTGCGTCCCAGGCTTGGTCTGGTATGAACTTTATGGCGCTGAGTGCTATTACAATGAATAGTATTGCTGCTCCTGCCAGTTTGCCCAACTGTTTCATCGGTACTCTTCCTATAAACATCATAACGAACACTGTGGCACAGAGTAGGGCAGCTGTTGACAGGTTTTCTGAAATGATAAGCATTACCGTTATACCTGTTGATATCAGTATGTATTTGAAAGCCTTTTTGTCTGCACCGTCTTCCTGCTGGAATTTTGCCAGTGTAGTTGCAACAGATATTATCAGAGCCATTTTTGCTACTTCTGACGGCTGGAATTGGAATACTCCCAAATCAATCCACCTTTTTGCCCCGTTAGTCATGGCACCAATTATGAGTACTACCAAAAGCAATCCCCATGATATCGGAAGAAGCATATTGAATTTTTTGAACCACCGGCATGGCATCAAGTGTGTGAAAAATACTATGATGGTACCTGCCATTATCAATGAAATATGTGAAGTTATCGGTCTCCAGTGGTCACCCGACTTGAATGTAAGTGTACTGGAAGCACTGAAAACTTCAATGATTGATATAAGGCAGAATAGCATGAAGATAATCCATACTATTCTGTCGCCTTTAAATAATTTCTTTAGCAAATCCATCTTTGTTGCAGATTATAGTTTTTTTACACATTCCTTAAACTGGTCACCTCGGTCTTCGTAGCTTTTAAACAGGTCAAAGCTTGCGCAGCAAGGGCTCAAAAGAACAGTCTCACCGTCTTTTGCCATCTTATATGCTGCATCAACTGCATCTTTCATGTTTTTTACTTCTGCTATTGGAAGTCCGAAACCATCGAAGAAGTCATGTAGTTTTTCGTTATGCAGTCCCATGAATATAAGACCGCTACATTTTTCTTTTACCAGGTCGGCTATTTCGTTGTAATCGTTTCCTTTGTCTTTTCCGCCAAGGATTAGCACAGTCTTTGTAGTCATGCTCTGGAGTGCATACCAGCATGAGTTTACGTTTGTAGCTTTAGAGTCGTTTATGTATTCCACTCCTTTTATTCTGGCTACTTTCTCAAGTCTGTGTTCCACTCCCTTGAAATCGCTCAAAGCCTCGCGGATACACTCTTTCTTTATACCAGCAATATTGGCGGAAAGTCCGGCAGCCATGGAATTGAACAGATTATGCTTTCCTGTCAGTGCAAGTTCTTCCTGTTCCATGTTGAACGCTATAGGCTCGGTGAAGCAAATTCTTTTTTCTTTCACATAAGCCACAGTACCTTCTTCCTTTGTCTCTGAAAAAGGATAATAGTGTCCGTGTATTCCATATTTATGCAGTTCTCTTTGTATTACAGGATCGTCATTCCAGAAAATGAATGCGTCGTTCTCTGTCTGGTTCTGGATGATTCTGAATTTTGCGTCAATGTAATTCTGCATCTTATATTCGTATCTGTCCAGATGATCCGGAGTGATATTCATAAGTACGGCAATGTTTGCATGGAAATCGTACATGTTGTCAAGCTGGAAACTGCTTAGTTCTATTACGTAATAGTCATAATTGCATTCAGCAACCTGATATGCCAGGCTCTGGCCAATGTTTCCTGCAAGACCTACATTGAGTCCTGCTTTTTTGAATATGTGATAAATCAGCGACGTTGTTGTCGTTTTTCCGTTACTTCCTGTAATACATATCATCTTTGCATTAGTATATCTGCCTGCAAATTCTATTTCAGATATGATTGGAATGTTTTTCTCCTTGATCTTTAAAATCATAGGTGCGTCGTTCGGTATTCCCGGACTTTTAATAACCTCATCTGCATTGAGAATGAGTTCTTCAGTGTGTTTGCCTTCTTCCCAGGCAATACCTTTACTGTCAAGCATATACTTATACTTGTCCTTGATGAGTGACATGTCTGATACGAACGTGTCAAATCCTTTCTTCTTTGCCAGTACGGCAGCTCCCGCTCCGCTTTCTCCGGCTCCTAAAATGACAATTCTTTTTGCCATGATGATAAATTTATCTGATCTTTAAAGTTATAATCGTTATTGCAGCCAGAACTATGGTAACAATCCAGAATCTGACAGTTATTTTTGATTCATGGAAAACGTTACTTGGTCCGGTAAATATATATGTACAGTTAGGGTCAAGTTGCGCCATGGTCGTTCTGAAATGATCATGTATCGGTGTACGTTTGAACACTCTTTGTTTGACTCCTTTCTTCTTACCTCTCTGAAAATATTTCACTTGTAGGATAACAGAAAGATTTTCTACAAGGAAAACTCCGCACAGTATAGGTATCAGCAGTTCTTTGTGTATGATAATAGCAAAGACAGCGATGATACCACCTATGGTCAAACTGCCGGTGTCGCCCATAAATACCTGTGCCGGAAATGCGTTATACCATAAGAAACCTATCAGGGCACCTATAAAGGCGCATATATATATAACAAGTTCCTCGCTGCCAGGTATATACATTATATTCAGATATGATGCATATTCTATGTGGCTCGATACGTATGCCAATATACCCAATGTGACACCTATTATAGCGGAGTTACCGGCCGTCATACCATCCATTCCGTCGTTAAGGTTTGCACCGTTTGAAACTGCTGTCACAACGAATATGGTTATAATTACGAATACCACCCATCCGGCAGCCTGTGCATGTTCACCCATGAAGCCTACTATATCGGCATAATCAAGATTGTTGTTCTTGAAAAATGGAATAGTGGTTTTGGTTGATTTCTCGTCCTGTGCCTTGTGTATCACATCTACCACCTCTCCGTTTTTCTGTACTTCAACATTTTCTCTGATAACAACGTCCGGGCTGAGATAAAGTGTCAGGCCTACTATGAAGCCAAGACCAACCTGACCTATTATTTTGAATTTGCCGTGAAGCCCTTCCTTGTCTTTCTTGAATACTTTTATATAGTCGTCAAGAAAGCCCAATGTACCAAGCCATATGGTTGTAATCAGCATAAGTATCATATATATGTTATGCAGTTTACCTAAAAGCAGGCATGGTATCAGTATCGCTACTATGATTATTATTCCTCCCATAGTAGGCACCCCCTTCTTGTTTACGTTAAAAGGGTCTATCGATGCATCCCTTTGTACCTCGGTGATTTGTTTTTTCTTTAGCTTGTTAATGAAAAACTCACCGAAAATTGCAGAAATAAGGAGCGACAGGATAACAGCCATTAAAGCTCTGAACGAGACATAGCCGAACATTCTCGCACCCGGGAAGTCAAATTGCTCTAAATATTTAAACAGATAGTATAACATTCAGTTCTTCTAAAATTATTGGTTATAATCAATTAGAGAAAATATCTCTTACTATTTCTTTGTCGTCAAAATGATATTTCACACCTTTTATGTCCTGATAATTCTCATGTCCCTTTCCGGCAATCAGAATTACGTCACCTTGCGAAGCCATCATGCAAGCTGTACGTATAGCTTCTTTTCTGTCTGTGATGGCAACGACCTTCTTCATCTCATCTTTATTTAGTCCGGCAAGCATGTCGTTTATGATGTCTTGCGGCTCCTCGAAGCGTGGATTGTCGGATGTAATTATTACTTTGTCGCTTTGTCTTACAGACTCTTTGGCCATAATAGGTCTCTTACCTTTGTCTCTGTTGCCGCCAGCTCCTACTACAGTTATAACCTTACCCCTGCCTTTTAGCACATCGTGTATAGCATCCAGCACATTAGTAAGTGCATCCGGAGTGTGTGCATAATCAACTATTGCAGTGTACCCTTCAGGTGAACGCAGTGAATCAAAACGTCCGCTTACCGGTTTGAGGGTGCTCAGCTGTAATAAAATATCTTCAGGCTTTTTGCCAAGCAGACTTGCTGCTCCGTAAACAGCTAAAAGGTTATACGCGTTGAATCTGCCTATGAACTGAACATTTACCTCTGTATTGTTTATATCCAACAACATACCTTCAAATCCGTCTTCCAGAACTTTACCTTTAAAGTCTGCCATGGTACGCAGAGAATAGGTGGCTACTTTTGCTTTAGTATTTTGTACCATTACCATTCCATTCTTGTCATCTGCGTTTGTAAGGGCAAATGCAGTCTTTGGAAGTCCGTCGAAGAATGCCTTTTTGGCTTTCAGATAATTCTCTACGGTCTTGTGATAATCCAGGTGGTCTCTGGTCAGATTGGTAAATATTCCTCCGGCAAACTTAAGCCCGCCTATACGTTTTTGTGCTACAGAATGTGAGCTGACTTCCATGAAAGCATATTTGCATCCTTCGTCCGCCATTCTTCCAAGCAGCTGATTAAGTGTGATAGGATCGGGAGTTGTATGTTCTGTCGGTATAGCTTCCCCGTCGATATAATTGCATACAGTTGATATAAGCCCTGTTTTATATCCGAAAGCCCTGAACATATTATATAATAATGTGGCGATTGTCGTTTTTCCGTTGGTTCCGGTTACACCTACTAAGTCTAGCTTTTCTGTAGGATTACCATAAAATGTGGTCGCAATCTTGCCTACCGCATCTTCTGTATCGCTGAAAATAGCATATGTTATGCCTTCTATAGTAGTTTCAGGCAATTTTTCGCATATAATGGCTTTGGCTCCCAGTTCAATGGCTTTTGAGATATAGTCGTGACCATCAGCCTGTGTACCTCTGATTGCTATAAATGCGTTGCCGTCTTTTATCTTTCTTGAATCTATTTCTATACCGTTGATTTCAATCTCGTCAGAACCGGATATTTCATATTTTCCGGCTGTCTGTAATAGTTCTTTCAGTAACATATGTTTGAACTTTTAGTTTGTTAATTCTTGTACTTATGTATTCTTATTGTCTGAGGGTTAATGTTATGGTTTGTCCTTTTCTTACGGTACTTCCGGGTGGTATGTTTTGTGAGACAACTTTACCCATACCGCTTATTCTTACTCTCAGACCTCTTTCTTCCAGGAGGAATACTGCATCTTTAGCTCCCATTCCTCTTACATTAGGAACGGATTTCTCATTGGTGTTGAGCTCGCTCAATTGAACACTGTTGCTGCCATTTGCAGTTTTACACCATACAATTTCATCTCCAGGCTCGTTGCAGTCGATATCCAATTCGTTTAATATATATGCAATTTCACTTTTGAGTCCGTTTTTTGTGTCAGGAATCATTATTGAAGTCGAGTCTTTGGCTTGTGCCAAATCGAAGAACAGATGTTTTGCATAAACACGTTCCGCAATCTTGCTGAATACGCTACCTGCCTGCACACCTCCTGACGGACTAGCCTTTGGGGCCTGTATAGCTACGTAGCAGCTGTACATCGGATTCTCAGAAGGGAAATAACCGCAAAAGCTTACAAGGTGTTTCGTTCCTCCACTCTTGTAACCCGCTTTTCCTTGTGAGATCTGAGCTGTTCCTGTTTTACCGGATACACTGAACAGTTTGCTTCCTGCCGGTTTTGCCAGTCCGTTTGCTACAACACTTTTAAGTATTGCTCTTATTTGTTCCAAAGTCTTTTCAGAACAAATCTGTTCGTTTACGGTTTCTGTCGGGAAATCCTTTATAATGTCACCATCCTTTGTGATAGCCTTGACGAACTTGGGTTTAACCATCTTTCCGTCGTTTGCTATTGCATTGTAGAAATTGAGTATATATATAGGAGGAATCTGTGTCTCATATCCTATACTCATCCATGGTAGGGTAGTCTTTGCGAAGTATCTTTCTTTAGGACCTAAAATTCTTGGACTGGCCTCACCTGTAAATCCCAGTTCCAATGGAGTGTCAATGCTCATTCTTTTAAGACCGTCAATGAATTTCTGAGGATTATCACCGTAAAAATGGTCTATAATCTTTGAAACACCTATATTTGAAGAAACTTCAAGGATTTTTGTAACGTCAATTACTCCATATCCTCCTTTATACCAGTTCCAGTCTCTCATCCTGCTGCCATGCATGTTCACAATACCTTTTTCCGTATCTACTTCGTAGTCGGGTGTTATGTATCCGTCTTCCATGGCCACCATTATTGAGGCTGTCTTGAATGTAGAACCTGGTTCCATAAGGTTGCTTACTGCAAGATTTCTCATCTCGTAGTATTTCCCGTCTCCGGCTCTTGTCATATTTACATTAGCCTTGACTTCTCCTGTCTTTACTTCCATAACTATTGCTACACCGGCTTCAGCTTCAAGATTGGTCAGCTGATCTACCAATGCCTTCTCGGCAATATCCTGCATGTCAACATCTATTGTAGTTATTAGGTCACATCCGTCAACAGGTGCCTTATCTACAATGTTCAGATATTGGTTTCTGACCTTTTGCCTGTGTGTAATACCAACTTCTCCTTTAAGATACTTGTCGTATGTCAGTTCCAGACCGTTTTTTGCTCCCAAGGCTGTGTCCGGATACAAATCTCCTAATGTTCGCATGGCAAGTGAACCGAACGGTTTTTTTCTTTGGTTATAAGCCAGCTCATGAAGTCCGCTTCTGTATCTGCTAAGTGAGAAAACGGGAAGCTTTTTCACTTCTTTGTACTCGATATAGGAAATCCTTTTAGGATAAAGCAGATAATTTCTGCTTCCGGCTTTTCTCCCTTTCAGTATTGTTCTTCTGAATTCAGCGGCACTCTGGTCGGGAAATATTCTGTGCAGTCCTTCGCATATTTCCTGCAAGTGGTTCATCAACATTGTGTCTTTCTGTACGCCACCAGCCTTGAAATCCATGTATATTCTGAATTCCGGCAGACTGCTTGCCATAAGTTTACCGTCGGATGATATTATGTTACCCCTTGTAGGGAATACAATTACATTTTCTCTGACGAACCTGTCGGCAACGTCTTTCCAATACTGTCTTTCGGCAAACATTATTATGCCTGCCTTAACTATTACGGCTATGGCCAGTAAAGCCATAATCAGTACGAAAAACGTATATCTTAGAGTTAGGTTTTTATGTCCGGGTATCATCAATAATCCTCCTTGATCAAGTATGGTGGTTTTGTAGAAGTAGCCAAAGGAGTGCTCTTTTCAGAAATGTAGGTCTCAATTTTTGACTGCCTGCTTCTTTCTGTTAGTTCAGATGAAATGGTCAGAGCATCATATTTGATGTCTGTCAGTTCCTTTTTGAGCTTGTCTATTTCTATCATTTCTCTCTGGCTTGAATATCTGTTGTCGATATATACAATTGTAAGCACCACAATCAGACATAGCAGGTTGACCTGTCTTTTGAAGAAGTCATGAGCCAGAATATCTCCTCCCAGAATACTACCCCAGGTGATATTCGCGCTTTTATGTTCATTTTTTGTGTCGCCTTTGTTACTCATAATTTATCTTTTTTCTGCTATTCTCAGTTTCGCGCTTCTAGAACGTGGATTTGTTTCTATTTCATCATCGTCAGGTACAATGACTTTATTGTTTATTGTCTTATATGGGGTCTTTACGTTTCCGAAAAAGTCCTGCTCCATTTTCCCTTCAATATTCCCTGTCTTCATTATGTTCTTTACCATTCTGTCTTCAAGTGAATGGTAAGTGATGACTGACAGTCTTCCTCCTGGCTTAAGCATTTCTGTAGCTGAATACAACATCTCTTTCAGAGCTTCCATCTCTTGATTTACTTCTATTCTAAGAGCCTGAAATACTTTTGCCATCTCCTTTTTTTCTCTTTCTTTACCGTATAGCGGTTTTACAGTCTCAAGAAAATCACCAATAGTGTCAAAAGGTTTTACGCTTCTTCTTTTGACTATTACCGAAGCCAGTTTTCTGCTGTTTTTCAATTCTCCATATAGGTAGAAAATATCTGCCAATTTCTCTTCATCATAATTGTTTAATATGTCGGCCGCAGTCATACCGGCTCTTTTGTTCATTCGCATGTCCAGTTTTCCGTCGAATCTGAATGAGAACCCTCTTTCTGAGTCATCGAAATGATGCGATGAAACACCAAGATCTGCCAGTATCCCGTCAACTTCTTCAACACCATAATACTTGAGGAAATTTTTCAGATATCTGAAATTGCTTCTGACAAATGTGAATCTTTCATCATGGACAATGTTCCTTTCGGCATCCTCATCCTGGTCGAAACTGTAGAGTTTACAGCTTTTGTCCATCCTGCACAGTATTTCTTTGGAGTGACCTCCCCCTCCGAAAGTAACGTCAACATAGATCCCTCCCTTTTTAAGGTTCAGTCCATCTATACTCTCTTCCAGTAGGACAGGTACGTGATATGTCTGTTTTACATCGTCCATATATGTCGTTTTTTTATGCTTTATACCTTATTATCCAATTTAGGCGTAAAATTATAAATTTCCTTACAAAGATTAGCTACCGAAAACAGAAAATCTTTCTAAAAGTTATCAACAGGTATGAGGCAAAAAGTTCAAAAAACAGGCAGAAACGTTGCAGGATGATTTGGTGTATGTAATTTGTGTATGAGAAGGATTTTTTTAGACTATGAATTAAAGGATGGCTATGATGAAAAATATTTTTGGAGGTGTGTTGCATACGTAAGACGTATATTGGTTTGGATATATAATATTTAAACCAATTGTAAAATTTCTTCCCGAAAATATATTGTTACATCTTTTTTAGCGTATTATTGTATAATTTTTCGTTGAAAGTGTAACTTTTTGCAAAAGATACACTATTTTTGCGCTGTATAACTTCAAAAAAACAAGAATTAATATGTCAGACGGTTCAGTTTTTCTGATTGATATTGATAAAATATTAAAGGAAAAAGCGGGCAGCAAAGCTCGTCGTGTTCCTCGTTTTGTTGTTTCTTATCTTAAACGCATAGTTCATCAGGATGAGATAAATGCATTCCTGTCAAGCGTGTCTGATAAGAAAGGAGTGGATTTTCTGGAAGCATGTATGGACTATCTTGACATAAAGCTTGAGGTTGAAGGACTGGAAAACCTGCCTGACGACAGATTATGTATATTTGTTTCCAATCATCCTTTGGGAGGTCAGGACGGTATTGCTCTCGGCTATGTTCTTGGCAAACACTATGATGGAAAAATAAAATACCTTGTAAATGACCTCTTGATGAATCTGCACGGACTTGCTCCGCTTTGTATTCCTATCAACAAAACAGGTTCCCAATCAAGGGATTTTCCGCGTATGGTAGAAGCGGGATTTCGTTCCGACCAGCATATCATTATGTTTCCTGCCGGTTTGTGTTCCAGACGACGTAATGGCGTAATAAGGGATCTGGAATGGAAAAAAACTTTTATAGCGAAGAGTGTAGAAACTCAGAGAGATGTCGTACCTATTCATTTTGAGGGAAGAAACTCCGATTTCTTTTATAATTTGGCAAATTTGTGCAAATTTCTTGGCATAAAATTCAATATTGCCATGCTGTATCTTGCTGACGAGATGTATAAGAACAGACATAAGACGTTTAAGATTACTATTGGAAAGCCTATACCTTGGCAGACATTCGACAAATCACGATCTCAGGCAGCATGGGCAGCTTATGTCCGCGAACTTGTTTACAAGTTATAGAAAAGAAGAAAATAAACAAGAAGATATATGGAAGATATTATTGCTCCGATTGACAAGGAAGTCCTTAAATCGGAATTGACAGAAGAAAAACGATTGAGATTTACCAATAAAAGTAACAATGAAATATATATTGTTACATGGAAGGACTCTCCTAATGTCCTTAAAGAAATTGGTCGTCTTCGCGAGATAGCTTTCCGTGAGGCGGGTGGAGGTACCGGTAAATCGCTTGACCTTGACGAATATGACTTGATGGAAAATCCTTACAAACAGCTGGTTGTGTGGAATCCTGATGCCGAAGAGATACTTGGTGGTTATCGTTATCTGTTTGGAGATGAGGTAGAATTCGACGAACATGGCAAGCCTGTATTGGCAACTGCCCACATGTTCAACTTCTCGGAAAAATTCCTTAAAGAATACATGCCATACACTGTTGAACTAGGACGTTCATTTGTAACTTTGGAATATCAGTCCAGCCGTGCCGGTTCTAAGGGGTTGTTTGCCCTTGACAATTTATGGGACGGACTTGGAGCACTTACCGTTATAAATCCTAAAATGAAATATTTTTTCGGTAAGATGACAATGTATCCAAGTTATAACAGATTTGGTCGTGACATGATCCTTTATTTCCTGAACAAACATTTCAATGATCCCGACGGACTTATTTTGCCGGAACAACCTCTTAAAATAGAGACTGACGAGAAAGTTCTTGAAAAACTGTTCTGTTGCGATACGTTCAAGGAAGATTATAAGATTCTTAATACTGAAGTACGTAAGTTAGGATATAACATACCTCCTTTGGTTAATGCTTATATGAGTCTGTCACCAACAATGCGTATGTTCGGTACAGCCATCAATTACGGTTTCGGCGATGTGGAGGAAACAGGAATACTTATAGCGGTAGATGAAATACTGGAAGAAAAACGTGTGCGTCATATTGAATCTTATATCAAAGAGCATCCTGAAGCATTGAACTTGACATCAGGAGCAAATCCTATTGTCAGATGATTTTAAAATGAGTTATAATATATGTAAAGGGCAGAGGTTTTTATCTCTGCCCTTTTTGTGTGTAAGTCTTATTGATTATCAAAAAGTTGAATATTGGGAAACAAAACTATATATTTGCATAGTTAATACAAATATACATGAATTGGCTACAACTTATATCAAATAAACGTTTCGGTCTGGAACATCTTCACGAATTGCGTAAGGATGACAGGACCGAATTCCAGCGTGACTATGACAGGCTGGTGTTTTCGGCTCCTTTCCGACGATTGCAGAATAAGACTCAGGTTTTCCCGCTACCGGGAAGCATTTTCGTGCATAACCGTCTTACACATAGCCTGGAGGTGTCGTGTGTGGGGCGGTCGTTGGGAAATGAAGTATCCCAAAGACTTCTCAAAAAACATCCTGAACTGGCAAATACTCATCTTAGTGAAATAGGAGCAATCGTGTCGGCCGCGTGTCTTGCCCATGATCTTGGCAATCCACCTTTCGGACATTCCGGCGAAAAAGCTATCGGAACTTATTTTTCGGAAGGAAAAGGACAGATATTAAAAGACATGCTTACCCCCGAAGAATGGAATGATATCATACATTTTGAGGGAAATGCCAATGCTTTTCGTTTGCTTACGCATCAGTTTAAAGGGCGCCGTCAGGGGGGATTCGTAATGACGTATTCCACTTTGGCTTCGATTGTAAAATATCCTTATTCCTCAGTTCTGGCTGGAAAAAAACAGAAGTTCGGCTTCTTTATCACAGAAGAAGAATATTTCAAGAAGATAGCTGATGAATTAGGTATTATAAGACTTAGCAAAGACGGAGAACCGGTGAGATACGCACGCTATCCTTTGGTATATCTTGTTGAGGCTGCCGATGACATTTGTTATCAGATGATGGATATAGAGGATGCACATAAGCTTAAAATCCTGACAACCGAAGAAACAAAACATCTGTATAGAGGTTTTCTGAGCAAAGAAAGGCTTGAACGCACAGACATGATATGTTCTATGGTGACTGATACGAACGAACAGATAGCATATCTTCGAAGTACGGCTATAGGAATATTGGTAAAGGAGTGTACACGTGTGTTCGTAGAAAATGAAGAAAGCATATTGGACGGTACTTTTACGGGTCAGTTGATAAGTCATCTTGACGAACATGTCAGAAAGGCGTATGAAACATGCTCGGAAACTGCATTCAAGCGTATATATTGCTCTAAAGATGTGGTTGACATAGAATTGGCAGGTTATCAGGTGATATCTACACTTACCGATTTGATGATAGAAGCCGTACGTTACCCTGAAAAGGCATATTCTCAACTGCTGATAAACAGAGTGTCTGCTCAGTATGACATATCTGCCCCTACGCTTTATGGAAGGATAATAGCGGTATTGGACTATATTTCCGGTATGACAGATGTATATGCTCTTGATTTGTATAGAAAAATTAATGGGAACAGCCTGCCTGCCGTTTGATTTTGAGAAATAAAATATTTCTATTTACTTTGTGACGTAAAAATATTACTCGTATGAAAATTAAAATTATCAATAAGTCAAAACATCCGTTGCCACAGTATGCAACACCTCTTTCGGCAGGCCTTGACCTTCGTGCCAATATAGATACCCCAATAACACTCCAACCTCTTCAGCGTTGTCTTGTTCCGACAGGTCTTTATATAGCTCTGCCTGAAGGATATGAGGCACAGGTGCGCCCACGTAGCGGACTTGCAATAAAGAAAGGTATAACGGTATTGAACAGCCCGGGCACTATTGATGCCGATTACAGGGGTGAAATATGTATAATACTTGTAAATCTGTCTAACGAACCTTTTGTAATAGAAGACGGAGAGCGTGTGGCTCAAATGGTCATAGCACGTCATGAACAGGCTGAATGGGAAGAGACAGATACGCTTGATGAAACCGAGCGTGGAGCAGGAGGATTCGGTCACAGCGGAAAGAAATGATAATATAAAAACAATGAAGTACATTTATTTATTAATTCTTATATTGCCGTTGCTTTCGTCATGTGGAACATTAAATCAGAGAAAACAGCGCGCTAATAAGGTATCGTCTGAATTGAAAGATCCTTTGACATACGAACAACGCCGAAAGTTTGACTATTATTTTCTGGAAGCTGTCCGTATGAAACAGAAGGGGGAATACGATGCTGCTTTTCAGCTATATACCCATTGTCTGGACATATATCCGCAGTCGGCTGCCGTTTTGTATGAAATATCACAGTTCTATATGTTCCTTGGACAGGAGGCCAAAGGAGAAGAAGCTTTGAAACAGGCGTCTCGTTCGGATGATACCAATTTCTGGTATAAGCAGACATTGGCTTCATATTACCAGTCAAAGCAAAACTGGCTTAAAGCTATATCTGTATATGAGGATATGGCACAGATATTTCCGTCACGTCTGGAACCTTTGCTTTCACTGGCAGACTTATATAACAGAACCAAGAGTTATGACAGCCTTGTCTCTACACTTGACCGCATAGAAGAACTTGACGGAAAATCAGAGCAGATAAGTATGGAGAAATTCCGTGCATATCTCCAGTTGGACAATATGGATAAGGCATTTATGGAAATACAGTCGTTGGTGGACGAATATCCATACGATATGCGTTATCGTACGGTGCTTGGAGATGTTTATCTCAGCAACGGACGCAATGAAGAGGCCCTGAAAGTATATCAGGATATTCTTAAAGAAGAACCTGATTATGCTCCTGCCATGGTTTCTCTGGCTTCATATTATCAGAAAACCGGTCAGGACAGCTTGTATAACATTCAGCTTGATTCAATTCTGGTCAATGAGAATGTAGATACAAAACTCAAGCTTGACTTTATGCGTCAGCTTATAGTAAAATCGGAACAGACAGATAAGGACAGTACAAAAATCATAAGCCTTTTTGAGACAATACTGACTGGAAAACAGCCGAATGCCGATGTGCCGATGCTTTATGCACAGTATCTTATAACAAAGAAAATGGAAAAAGAATCAGTTCCTGTATTGAATAAGGTACTGGAACTTGATCCTGAAAATAAACCTGCCAGACTTCAATTGCTGAGTTATGCTATAGCGGATAACAATCTTGATGAAGTTATACGTGTGGCGACTCCGGCATTGGTATATAATCCTGACGCTATGGAGTTTTATTACTATCTGGGTTTGGCGCATTATCAGAAAGACCAGACAGAAAAGGCGTTGGAAGTGTTCAAAAAAGGAGTACAGCAGATAAATGAAAAGAGTGATAAGAATATAGCTTCGGATTTTTACTCCATACTGGGCGATTTATATCATTCGCGCGAAATGAAGGCTGAGGCTTATGCCGCATACGACTCTTCTTTGGTATATAATCCTAAGAATATTAATACACTTAACAATTATGCCTACTATCTTTCTGTAGAACGTACAAATTTGGATAAAGCAGAAGAAATGAGTTTTCTGACAGTTAAGGCCGAACCGGAAAATCCTACTTATCTGGATACGTATGCATGGATACTGTTTGAAAAAGGGAAACTTACTGAAGCTCGCATATATATAGAACAGGCGATGAAAAACGGTGGCGACAGCAGTCAGGTAATAGTAGAGCATTGTGGCGACATATATTTCAAATTGGGAGAAAAGGAAAAGGCCCTGGAGTTATGGAAGAAAGCTTTAACAATTGATGATTCTAAGGAAGAGGGTGCAACTCCACGTCCCGAAAAAGAGATAAAAAGACTGAAACAGAAAATAGCCTTACGTAAATACATTGAATAATAGTGCTTTTATGAAACAAATCAGCTACATAGTTCTGCTTGTATTAATCCTGACATCATGTTCAACTTCCAGAAATACATTGCGTAATACTACGATTGGTGGTCTTTCCGGAACTGAATATATGGAAAAGGTGATAGAGTGGACTCCATCACGTGATAATCTGACCGCCCGTGCCCGTATAGAGTTGAATGTAGGCTCATCCTCGCCTATGAGTGTTAATGCAAATATGCGTGTGCGTCGTGGTGAGATAATACGTTTCAGTGTGGCTCCTATATTGGGTATAGAAGTGGCACGTATAGACATAACTCCGGATAAAGTCATGGCAGTTGACAGGATGAACAAGCGTTATGTGGAGTTAGGTTTTGCCGAAATAAGCAGTCTTCTGAATACTGAACTGGATTTTAATATTCTCCAGTCTTTAATATTGAATGAAATATTTATTCCAGGAAAGGATAAGCTTTCAGTGGCTGATGCTTCCGGATTTACTTTGTCTCCTTATGCAGACAGAGCCCGATTACAGGTAAAAGGAACAAAGCGTATAGGATACAGTTTCTTTACGTCGGCTACAGACGGTCGTCTGGAGGAGACAGTTATAGCGCTTAAAAGCTTGCCCTATTCGCTTCATTGCCGTTATGCGGATTTCACCATGTTGGGAAATGATGTCTTCCCGCAGTCTATAGAGATGATGTCCGAAGGAACTGACAAAAAGTATTCATTGGATATGAAATTATCCCGTATCAATACAGATTCCAATTGGGATTCCAAGACAGAACTCTCATCAAAATATAGAAAAATGTCAGTACAGGAACTGTTGAAACTATTTATAAAACAGTAAGCAAAAATGTATATTTCGTTAAGGTACATATTACTATTTATTTGCATACAACTCGTACAGTTTGTTTGTGCACAGTCAACTCCCAAGATAAGGCAGTTGGAGAAGGAACGTAATGAACTTCACAAGCGCATAAACGAATCTGAAACACTTTTACAGTCGGCAGGGAAGGACGTTAAAAGCCAGTTGGACAATCTGGCTCTTATAAGCGGACAGATTGCCGAAAGACGCCGCTATCTATCAGCTATACAGAGTGATGTAAATAGCATACAGCAGGAAATAAACCGTCTGGAAAGTGAGATGAAAGTATTGGAAGGAGATTTGGAACGTAAACGTGCCGGTTATGAAAAATCACTCAAATATCTTCATCGTAACAGCTCTATACAGGAAAAACTTATGTTCATTTTCTCTGCAGATAATCTGAGTCAGATGTACCGGCGCTTGCGCTATGTGAGACAGTATGCTAACTTCCAGCGTCTTAAAGGTGAGGAAATAAAGGCAAAAATGTCTGAGATTCAGGAGAAGAAGAAGGTGACCGAAGAAACCTATCAGGCAAAGATTGCCTTGCTTAAGCATCAGGAAGCCGAGAAAAAGAAACTTGAAACTCAAGAGGCTGACAGAAAGAAACTGCTTGCATCTATGCAAAAAAAGCAGATACAACTGCGAAGTGAGTTGGATAAACAACGAAAGGCAGCAAACAGACTTAATGCGGAAATAGACCGTCTGATTGCCATAGAAATAGAAGCGGCACGTAAAAGAGCAGAGGAGGAACGCAGGCGTAAACAGGCACAGACTAAAAAACAGCCTGCAGGTGAAAGTGTCAAGAAAGAAAAGGAACAGATGGACGTCTATAAAGTTGATGATTCGGACCGTAAATTATCAGGAACATTCGAACGCAATAAAGGAAGACTTCCTATACCGGTTACAGGTCCATATGTAATTGTCGGTCGTTACGGTCAGTATCAGGTAGAAGGATTGAAAAATGTTCGTCTCGATAATAAAGGTATAGACATTAAGGCTAAATCAGGTGCAATGGCACGTACCATATTTGATGGAGAAGTTACTGCTGTGTTCCAATATAACGGTCTGGCAAATGTTCTGGTTCGTCACGGAAGTTATATCTCCGTATATTGTAATCTGGAATCAGTGATTGTGAAACAAGGAAGCCAGTTGAAAACGCGTGACGTAATAGGGCAGATAAATACTGATGCAGACGGCAATACAGTACTTCATTTTCAGTTAAGAAAGGAGAAAGAAAAGCTTAATCCAGAGCTTTGGATAGCAAGATAAAAAAACGACAGTTCATTCGAAGTAAAATGAACTGTCGTTGTATGTAAAATGAACGTCTGTTTTAAATTAAATGAACGCTCATCTATATTCGTATAGTTTCACGTGTAAAATACTGAAGTCATCGACTCCAATTCTGACGTGTCGGCCCTGATGATCCTGATCGCCGTTAAGCCGGCGCAAATATTTCATATTTCCTTCCTCGTCTATACTGACCTCATCTACCGAACCTATTCCTATACGTTTTTCCGCATACCATTTTTCTTCATTGGCGGTATTACCACCGGCAGCAATGAAACCGTCCTCGCCAAGCTTCTTCTGTATAAATCCCTTCAATTCATTAGGATTCTTGAATTCTATTACAATACCGCTTCCGGCAACAATATATTCGTATCTGTCCAGCTTTATTATGATACCTCCGCCTTCGGGCCATACACTTCCGTCAGTGGCACGGGCATCCCAAGGAAGAGTGAAGAAATGCTTGCATGAAAGCGTAATCCCGTCCCACTCAATGTTCTTTTCCTTGTTCGTCTGGTCGAATAATATGCCTTTCATCTGTTCCTTACCCTGATATTTGGTGATCAGAGGCATAAGTTCTTCAAGTTTGGCATAGGCCTTGGTGAGTTTGTAATTGCCGTCGTCGGGAGCATCCTCTATTGAGAAAGGACTGAAGCCTATGGCATCATGCTGTCCGAACACATAGAATGCTCTCACCCCATCATTAGGCTCGAGTCTTATTTCTGGAATGAAAAGCGGATTGTTATGAAGTTTGTATTGTGCAACCCAGTCCACAAATCCTTTGTCATACAAGTCCGGAGCAAGAAGGTCTATGCTTGGAGCTGCACATTTCCATATATCAATAAGGTGTGCAAGCGGTCCTGCTGAAGGATATTCGCCCGGTTTCCTGTTACGGCTGTTCATCGCTGCATTGACATACATTGGCAGGTTATATACTTCCCTTCCTTTCTGAATCATTTTCTCTACGTATGCGGCATATTGCCATGCCATAAATATTTCATCAGTGAAAATGTCTTTCCCGAAAACATCTTCCCATGTGCCTTCCGTTTTTCCACCGGCTTTCTGCCATTTTTCTTTCAGCCATGGGTGAAGAGTATTGATATTCTTCTTCAAATATTTTTTCAGCTCTTCCGGTATCGGAGATTTGAACAGCTTATCAGCCGTCTTTGAGTGATCTCTTGCGCTTTCCAGCATGCCTATCTCATTCTCCACCTGAATCATGATTACCGTATTCTCCTTTGAATCAAAATCCTTTATATGGCTCATCAGTTTCACGAAAGCTTTGGAATCGGCTTCGAAAACATTTTCCGAAAAAGGACTGGCTATTTCTAGTGGCTTTCCGGCTTCAGTATAACACCGTGGATATTTCTTGTAATTGCTTTTGAACCATAGCGGGGCATAACAGCTCATGGAGTTTTTCCATGCGCCGAACCACAGGAAAACGACTTTCATATCTTGTTTCCTAGCTTCAGTGATGGCCTTGTCAATGAGTGAGAAGTCGAATTTCCCCTCTTCCGGCTCTATCAGATCCCAATAAGCCGGTACAAGTACGGTATTCAGTCCGATACGTTTTAATTTTGGGAATATACTCTCAATGTCTTCTGGCGATGAAGCCGAGGAGTTTCCAAGTTCACCGGCTAGAAGAAGCATTGGCTTGTCATTGACTGTCATTTGTGTGGCTGTCCCTTGTCTGGTCCAATGAGGCAGTTCTTGTGCGTACGATGCTGATATGGCAAAAAATAATGCCATGGATAATAAATGTTTTTCATGATATTATGTTTTGAGAATGAGACAAAGGTAAATTATTTTATTTCTTCAAAATAATAATATCTGATGTAAAAATGGTGTATGTAATATATACGGAAGCATTTGTAACATATTCGTTGTTTATATTAATGAGTATAAAAAAAACCGGCATATATCAATTTTTTTAATTACGATATATGTCGGTTTTATTTTAAGTATTTTGAATTTAGATTTTTTACCAGCCTAAGAATTCAGCATCAGTAGTACCCCATCCTTTATTCTGAACTAGTACACCGCCTGACAAATCCATCTGAGATTTAGGTATTGGCCAGAAACCACCTGTTTCCTGATATCTCTTGGTAAATCCGCCACCGAATGATTGCATTGTAGTTTCTTTTCCGGCATTTATGATTTTTACGCCTATCTGTCTTTCCAACTGAGTTTCTACATCGCCCCATCTCATAAGGTCAAACCAACGGATACCTTCGAATGCTAGTTCGTATCTTCTTTCCTTTTTTATGTTGTCCAGTGAATAGTCAACACTTGGAAGTCCTACTCTGTTACGTACTTTATTCAAGCCATCTGCTGTTTCTGTCAATTCAGAGTGCATTAAAAGAACATCGGCATAACGCATCATTACCAAATCCTGAGTCTGACCTAGCTGCATATTGTTTTGTGCACCATACATTAAATATGAATATACCACAAGTGAACCATCAGATGCTTTAGCATTTATATTCATATATTTCTTCTGGAAATATCCTGTATATTCCATTTGGTCATTACCGTCCCATGAATATGTTATTCCTTCTTCTTTAACATCTAAGATAGAAGCATTACGTCTTGGGTCGTTAGGCTCGTCTGCCAACCAGTCATTAAATAATACCGAGTTTACAGTTCCACATCCCCAACCTTGGCCAAATGGGAAAGTCTTGGCGTAATCCTGATTTCTGAGACCATAGAAAAGTGGAAACATGTTTGAAAGACTTACATCATCCCATGAACCATATACGTTATATTTAGTAGCGAAAAGCACTTCATTATTCACATCCGTTTCCCATGCCAGTTTTGTACCGTCAATTGCATTTTGCCCCTTTGTATAAGAATAGTCATTTATAGTATAAGGATTAGTATATGGCCATAATTCCCTATAATCATTTACAAGACCATAACCACCGTTGTCCTTGCAATCTTCCAGCCAGCTTATAACTTCATCTTTTGTAACACTTCCACCATCAGCCAAAGGTAATGTATCTTTCTTATAGTAACCGGTGTAGAATAAGAATACCCTTGCCATATAAGCTTCTGCTACATATTTTGTTGCATGACCGGAGAAATCAGGAGAATATTTCTTGTCAGGCATGCTTTCAATACATTCTTTCAAATCTGTAGTTATTTGGGCATATATTTCTTCGGCAGAAGATTTTGGCAGGTTTTGCGCCTCAGAAGTTAACGGCATCGGAACTTCGCCAAACATTTGTGCCATCTGGAAATAAAGCAAGGCTCTCATGAACTTGGCTTCGCCGATAGCCTGATTTTTCGTTGCTTCGTCAACCCAATCAGTTACATTGCCAACGTATTCAAGTATCATGTTTGCACGATATATTCCCTTATAATTTTCTTCCCAGAATGATTGGAATGCATCAACTCCTACATTTAACAGTTTGTCTGTCATTTGGAATGCTTTATCTGCAGAACCGCCACCGCCGAATAATTCGTCTGAAGCTGCTCCTGCCACATAGTATATATTGACAGTGTGCTGTCTGTTTTGATGATTCAATGTTGAATACAAACCTGACAACATCATACTGATATCCTCAGATGTTTTAGGGAAGTTACTTGTAGTTTTCTGTGTGTAATTCTCAGTATCGAGAAAGTTTTCACAACTGTTTAATGTAAGTGCTGCAAAAATTGCTGCGTATATATATTTTAGTTTCATGACTATACTATTTAAAATTTAAGATTTACACCAACCATATATGTACGAGGACTTGGATAGAAACCTAAATCTATACCTGAAGCCCAGCTATAAGAATCGTTACCGCTTGCACCAACTTCCGGATCCATACCAGAATAACCTGTGAATGTGTAAGCATTAAGAACAGACAAATATATTCTGGCTTGTTCAAGAGGCATTTTAGGGAACAATTTCTTGAAATCATATCCTAATGTGATGTTCTGTATTCTCAGATAGCTGGCATCTTCAACGAAAATGTCAGAGAAGTTTTTCCAGCTTTCGCTACTTTCCATCTTGTAGATAGACGGCATAGTGTTTGATGTGCCTTCACCATTCCAGCATTCGTAAACATCTGTTGTAAAGTTCTGTTTTGTTTCACCCAAATATTGACGGTATGATTTTACAACTTGCTGTCCGAAAGCACCGTTAGTTGTAACAGACAAATCCCATCCTTTATAACCGAGGTTGAAAGAGAATCCCATACGGAAATCAGGGTTTGGATCACCTAACATAGTTTTATCAGCCTCTGATATTTCTCCGTCACCGTTTACATCAACAAATATAAGTTCACCTGGAGCAGCTGTTGATAATTTAGCTTTTGTAGCATCTACTTGTGCCTGGTTCTGGAATACTCCTGCTGTTTTATATCCCCAGAAATATCCTATTGGATAACCGACTTCGGCTCTGTAAATTTCACCGCCACTCATAGCTGTAAGCACATCGCTAGGACCGTGGATAATGCCTTCTGTATTGGCGATTCTTGTAACTTCGTTTTTATTGTGTGACAGGTTGAAATTGATACCATAATTAAAGTCTCTTATTCTTTCATTCCAGTTCAAAGCTATTTCAAAACCTTTGTTTACAATGTCACCACCATTTATGTATGGAGCACCTGTACCGTAGCTGGCAAGGATAGGAGCCTGAACAAGCCAGTCCTTAGTTACTTTGTGGTAGTAATCGAAAGCTAATCCAAGTCTGGAATTAAAGAAACGTGCATCAATACCCAAGTCTAACTGTTCTGATGTTTCCCATGAGATGTCTTTATTTGGCAATATATTTGCATAGGCTCCTGTAGTTTGTGTAACTTTATCTGTTCCAAATACATATGAGTTCTGGGCATCAAAAGCAATAGTTGAAAGATACTGGAAGTTAGTTATGTCTGAGTTACCGTTCTGACCCCAGCTGGCACGGATCTTCAAAAAGTCCATCCAGTTTTGAACACTTTCCATGAACGATTCATTAGTAATTACCCAACCTGCTGAGAATGATGGGAAGACGCCCCATCTGTTTCCTCTTGCAAAGTTTCCTGAACCATCGGCACGTAAAGTTGCAGAGAACATATATTTTTCGTTATAGTTGTAGTTAACTCTACCGAAGAAAGAAGCCAGACGACCTGCGGTCTGAGGTGCTCCGCTGACAGTTGTCAAACTTGAATTAATACCTTGTGTATTGCTCAAATAAGCGTAGTCAAACAGTCCAGGGAACAATGAGTTTGCATTTGTAGCAGAAACATTTTCTCCTATACCCCATTTTTCCATTGATTGACCGATAACGGCATCAAAAGCATGATAGTTCTTTTTCAGGCTATAGCTTAAAGTATTTTCCCATGTCCATGCCAGATCCATGCTCTGAGTTTGGGTTACTTTATCGTTTGTATTTATTGTAGCTGCAGATAAATTGAACTTGTCTGTATAAGATCTGTAACTTGATGAATTGAAACGATAGCCAAAGCTGGTTTTATATTTTAAATTTTTTATTGGCTGTATTTCCAAATAGAAGTTTCCACGGAAAGCATGATTCCTTGTAAGGTTTTTACCTCTTTGATAAACCATCGAAGCAATAGGGTTGGCAGCATTAGGTTCAAACCCCCAACCTTCTGCTACTTTGTCGTCCTGGTCATAATAATTGCCTTCGCTGTCGTAAACAGGCATCAAAGGATTTGCTACAAGGAAGTTATGGACGTCGTTCCAATATATATTACCAATTCCTATACCTGATCTTTCTGTATAGCTGTAGGTCATGTTTTCTCCGAACTTGATAACATCAAAATCATTGTTCTTCAAAATTACATGTTCTGAATTTAGACGAGATGTATAACGTTCATAGTTAGGTTCAACGGGTTTACCAATGGTTCCTTCCTGAGAAGTATATGACAAACCTAATGAGAATTTAGAGAATTCATTTCCACCTGTAATATTGAATGCATGGTTCTGGGTGGGTGCATTATTGTTTGTGGCTTCATCCAGCCAATTTGTTCCGTTCCATGAACCGTCCATAATAGAATCATAAAGGTATGACGGAAGTAAGCTTTCCCAATCGTATGCGCCGTCTTTTCTATCCATTATCTCCATATACTGCTTGGCATTCAATAACTCCGGTTTTTTAGCTATTTGCTGTACACCGTAATATCCGTCATATGATACTCGTACTTTTCCTGTTTTACCTTGTTTGGTTGTGACAAGGATTACACCGTTTGCTGCACGGGCACCGTAGATTGCAGCCGAAGCAGCATCTTTTAATACGTCAATAGATTCGATATCTGCAGGGTTAAGCATATTTATGTCTCCACCAGCTACACCGTCTATAACGTATAGAGGAGCAGAAGACCCAATAGTACCCATACCACGGATGTTTACTTTATATCCTTCTCCAGGCATACCTGAACTTTGTGTTATGTTAACACCAGGACTCTGGCTCTGCAATGCACCTAAAGCACTTACAGTGTTTAACTTCTGTAAGTCATCTCCTTTTACTTGCACTGTAGCACCTGTTACAAGTTTCTTCTTTTGAACACCATAACCAACGACAACAACTTCTTCCAATACTTCTGTATCTTCTTTTAATATTACATTGAACGAAGTCTGACCATTTACAATTATTTCTTGTGTCTTATATCCGACAAAAGAAATAACAAGTGTAGAGTTGCTTTCTACAGATAAAGTGAAGTTTCCGTCAAAGTCGGTGATAATACCATTGGTAGTACCTTTTTCTAGCACGCTGGCACCAATAACCGGTATGCCTGATGAGTCCTTAACGTTACCACTAATAGTTACAGTCTGTGCTATTGCCCAAAAAGGTATCAGGCAAAAAAACATCAATAACCATAAAGGTTTCAGATTTCTTGTGCTTTTCATGATTGAAATAATTAAATTAAACATTAAGTATTAAGTTTTATAAATTAATATCACTTCTTCTATTAATTAATATATAGGTAATAAGTAACCTAATAACAATTTTTTTATATACTTAAATTGAACCGTTTTTCATACTTAGTATATTAAAGTAAAACAATTGTTATCGACAATACAAATGTACGTATTAATCAATAAGATAAAATTTCAGACGTTACCAATTGTTTTTTAGATGTAATACAAAAGAAGATAAATGTTACATATTTTATCACGTATGTTACAATAGATGTAGTAAAATGCTATATAACATATTTATACGTGTTTACATCGTAATAATTAAAAGAATTCTTCAAGAATAAATTAAGTATAGGTATACTAAAATCCTTCCTTGCTTTCAGCCGCAAGGAAGGACATGAATATTCTATCGGTTTCAGAGGGGCAAAAGCAGAAAGGGTTAACTTTAATGCTAATCTAAATGAAAACCCTGAGAACATATATACAATATATTATCCGACGGTAGCCCGTAGGGTAGTGGAAAACGAAGTGACATTGTCTCTCCCTGCATCGGATAATGGAATGTATGTACTTGACTTTATGCCACATGATCCTGCTGTTGTACTGGAGAAAATCGTTGTGGATTTCGGAGGATATGAAAAGTCATATCTGTATATGAACTAATCGGAATGTAGAAGAAAATAATCAGATAGAATTTATTATTTACTAACTGATTGTATAACCTCTATTGCCTCTTGTGCAATACGTATCACTGTATGGGCATGGGCCTCTGCTGTAGCAGGGTCCGTGCCTTTATTTTTATGTTCGTCAAGCCATTGTAGGGCAGGAATTGCTTCGCGTGCTTCTATCATAATAAATGTAGGGAGCATCTTATGTGCTATGGCACATATTTCTGTGGTGTCTCCTCTGTCAATGGCTTCATTCATCTTGATGATATTTTTACGTGTCTCTTCAGCAAACGTGTTGAGTATGCAGCGTGCGGCTTCTTCATCGTCCATAGAAAATTCTGTAAGACGTGAAAAATTGAACTTTGTTTGTCTGGAAGAATTTTCGGTAATACTTTCTTCAGATGGCTGAATGTTGTCTGAAGGTAAAATAGATTCCTTCGCTGAGGTACTGATTTCTGACGTATCAATAGATGTCTTGTTTAGTGCCAGGCTTATTGCGTTAATGATATCTTTGCGGCTGAATGGCTTGCGTAGTACGGCTGCGAAACCTCTTGCACGGAAACCTTCATCATCCGGAATGGCACGTGCGGTGATTGCCACTACAGGGATGTTCTTGGCTTGCTCGCAAGAAAGTGCGCGTATTGCTTCCAGAAGATTGAAACCATCCATGGCAGGCATCTGGATATCTGTGAAAAGAAGGTCAAATTTCTCTTTTCTGATATGTTCGAACACTTCTTCCGGATGCTGACAGCATACAATATCAGGCATTGCATCCTTACTTGTGCTGGTAAGACTTAACAGCATGTCACGTGTCAGACCAAGCTGGATGCGGTCATCGTCTATTATGAGAATACGTATTCCAGAGATGAATGATACAGGATTTTCAATTTCTTTTTCTTCTGCTGGCTTTTCGTGGACGTATGATGGCAATGGGATTATTACACTGAAACAGCTGCCATGTCCCGGTGTACTCTCTACATTTATTTCTCCGTCCTGGAGTTCAACTAATTTGCGGGTAATTGAAAGTCCCAATCCGAACCCTTCCTGTCCCTGTGCTCCTGGCAAACGTGTGAACTCGGTGAATATCTTTTCCTGCTCGGCCTTACTCATACCGCAGCCTGTATCTTCTACGCTGAATGTCAGGCGTACACCTGAATATGAAACCTTTAAAGTGATACTGCCTTCGTTTGTGAATTTTAGAGCATTCGACAACAGATTTTCAACTATTTGTCTTATGCGGAAAGGATCACCTTCAAGTGTAAGGTCTTGCTGTAAATCAGGAACGTATGACAGTGTGATTCCTTTCTTCTCAGCCAGTGGAAGGAAACTGTTGTATATATCTTCCATCAGTCTGTATGGACGGAACGCTACCGGATTAAGATCCATCTTTCCGGCTTCAAGGCGGTGATAGTCAAGTAATGACGTAACGAGGGCCAGAAGGTGTTGGGCAGAGTTCTTCATACTGTTAAGATAGAATGTCTGCCGTTTGTCTGTTATAAGACGTTCCAGCAGGTCTGTATATCCTATTATCGAGCCTGCAGGAGCCTTTATGTCGTGTGTAATGGTGAGCATCAGTTTTTCGCGTGCCCTAAGCAGGTTTTCGGCGTAGTCGCGTGCCTTTTCCAATTCGTTCCTATAGTGATTGCTGCGTGTCAGGTCTCTCCATATTATCGTGAAGAATACCAGAACGAGTATTATTGCAGCAACGGATATGACTGCCATTGCCAGAGCTGCATCGCGGCGTATGGACTGTTCGTGATACATACGTGCTGCCAAGGCTTCCTGTTCATCTTGTTCTATGCTTTCAAGCAGTTGGTTTACACGTCGGCTTAGGTGGCTTCCTGCTATTTTCAGACGGTTTATTCTGTAACTTAGAGTGCGAAGTTCATCCTGACGTGTTTGGAATACCTTGTCTTGTATTCCGGACAGCATTGATGCAATGGTGTCTATCGGACTGAATACCTGATCAATTGTATCGGTGAATACTTCCTCAACTACATTGCTCACTTCCGTAGAGTCTGCTTTACCGGGAGAGAAAACATCTGCCAGGCGTCTGAAGAAACTTTTAGGTTCATGATGGATGGTATATGTGTTGTGATGTGTCACCACACGGCGGCGTACATGACTTTCTGTAATGAGAGAATCATGTTCGTTCAGAAGGCTGTCAAGTTGCTTTCTGTAGATAATGTCGGTGGGAGTAGTGCTCATGGCCTCCAACACAGCCAGCATGTTACGCTCCTTGTCGCGCAAGAGCATGTTTACAGTGTCAATACGTGCCTGTTGTACAGTGTCGGTTAGCTGGTTTCTAAGAGTGTCAAGCGAAAGATGTACTTTTTTCATGGCTTTGGTGTAAAGCCAGATTTCATCCGAGCTTCCAGTACGGAGTGCCTGACCTATAACTTCAGTCTCGTATAACCGGCTTATGATATTGTGTGTCGTACGGCGGCGGTTATAAATGCTTTCCTCCAGTCCGGTAGGTTGCGTAAGGAGGTTCATCTGCTTATATACATATCCTATAGCTCCTAAGAGTAGGATAATCAGGATGATATATCCGAATGCCAGTTTGGTCTTGGTGGAAAACATGGGGTAATTAAGAATTAATAATTAAAAGTTATGAGTTTTCAGTTGTTAGTTGTTAGAGTCATGCGGCTGGAAACTAAAAACAAATAACCAACAACTAACAACTATTAAGCAATCGTAGTTTTTTTCCTGAAACGTAGCCAGTACATGATACCTGCGCTAGTCAGTCCGAAAGGAAATGCCATCCATACTCCTGTTAGTCCTCCATCTAGAACAAAACCGAAAATATATCCGGCAGGCAGAGAGATTACGAAGTAGGCTATGAATGCATACAGGAGCATAGGTTTTACATCTGCTATACCACGCAATGAATTGGCGAAGTTTATCTGTAGTGCATCTCCAAACTGGTAGAGCAGGAACGGGTAAATGACGCTTGCTACCATCTGGCTTACTTCTTCACTGTCTGTAAACCAGCCTCCGATGTGCTCCCTTAATAAAAATATAGGGATACCGGTCATAAGTAGCATTACCAGTATAATGTGGAAACCGTGATTTGCCGTACGGCGTACGTTTTCCATATCTCCTTGTCCGTGGAAATTACTTATCCTTACTGAAACCGCAGCTCCCATGCCATAATACATCATGAAGCATACTTGCGATACGGCTATCATAATCTGATACGATGCCAGCTCCATGCTTCCCAACCATCCTATCATGATGGCGCTGAGGCTGAATGATGCTGTTTCCATTCCCATCTGTCCGGCTATAGGCCATCCCAGTTTATTAAGGTGGGCAAATTCCGCTTTATTTATTCTTCCGCGTTTGAATCCTTCCTTGAACTCTTTGTAGCGGTCGGTCATGAAGAACAGCGTGACGAAAGCTATTACCATCAGAATTCTTGATGTGAGAGTAGAAATACCTGCTCCTGAAAGTCCCATCTCAGGTAATCCCAGTTTACCGTATATAAGGATATAGTTACCTATGATATTAAGTACATTTCCACCTAAAAGAATCCACATCGAAACCTTGGTATCTGTTATTCCATCGGCAAATTGTTTGAAACCGTTGAACCATAATACAAAAGGTATTGAGGCAAGCAGAATCAGGAAATATGGGCGGATGTACGGAATCAGTTCTTCCGGTTGTCCCATTCGTGGAATTGCTGCATAAACACATGCCATAACTCCACACACAAGTACGGCAAGCAGTGTATTGGCTGCAAGACTGTTCTTTAATGCACGGCCTACGTCACTGCGCATGCCGCGTCCGAACAGGCTACCCACAATAGGAGTAAGCCCATACGAAAAACCTGTACTGAAGATTATTGCCAGGTTGAACATATTATTGACAAAACTTGCTGCAGCCAGTTCTGTAGTGCTGTGATGACCAATCATCAGTGTATCGGCAAATCCCAGTATTATAACTCCTATTTGTCCGATAACTATAGGGATTCCCAGTGCCAGAAGGGTACGGTAGTGTTGTTTCATTCTATTTCGCCTGATGCTTTTTTGTAATATAAAATATTGCTGTTAGTATTGATGAAGCACTTTCTTGCCATCTCGGTTATTTGTTCGGACGATACGGAACGGTACTTCCTTACTTCATCATTGATGTCTTCCGCTTTGCCTATAAGTTCAAAAAAAGCCAGATTTGTTGCTACGTTCAGATAATTTATATTGCTGAAAATCTGCTCGCTCTCGTATCTGTTTTTTACTTTCTCCAACTCTAATTCTTCTACGGGATGATTTTTCAGATCCTCAAGCTCTTCCCAAACGGCTTTTTCCGCTTCTTCCAGACTGACTCCGTCACATGGTTTTCCTGTAATATGGAAAAGTCCGCTGTCTATGCTTCCGGAAATATAGGCATCTATGGAACTGAATATTTTCTTTTCAATTACCAGTCTTTGAATGAGACGTGATGAACGTCCGTTACAAAGAATGTCAGACATGATGTCGAATGTATGATAACTGCTGTCTCTTCTTCCGCAGATATGGAAAGCCATGTAGAGTGTATCCACTGGAACATCACGGAATACAGTGACGCGATGTTCTTCTGTCTGAGGCTCTTCCTGTGGCAGTTCTCTAGGTTTGATGTCTCTGGCAGGGATATCTCCGAACCATTTTGCAGCAAGACGTTTTGTCTCTTCGAATGTGATATTTCCGCTGACTGCCAGTATTGCATTATTGGGTGCATAGAAGCTATAGAAGAAGTCTTTCACCTCTTCCAGTGTAGCATTCATTATATGGCTTATTTCTTTTCCTATTGTAGGCCAGCGGTAGGGGTGTGTCTTGTATGCCATCTTCCTCAGTATGTGCGACACATCACCATAAGGCTGGTTCAGGTTTCTTTGTTTGAACTCCTCTGTCACCACATTCTTTTGTATTTCAAGGCTTTTTTCATTGAAGTCAAGCGACAGCATTCTGTCGCTTTCCAGCCAGAAACCTATTTCCGCATTGTTGCAAGGCAGAGTAATATAATAGTTGGTTATATCGTTGTTGGTCCACGCATTGTTCTCCCCTCCGGCATTCTGTACAGGAGTGTCGTAATCAGGAATATTTATTGAACCTCCGAACATAAGATGTTCAAACAGATGAGCAAACCCCGTGTGTTCGGGGTGTTCGTCTCTTGCTCCCACATCGTATAGCAGGTTCAGTGCCACCATTTGTGTGGTGGTATCTTCACTGTGTACAATGCGTAGTCCGTTTTCCAGTATATGACGGTTTACAGTTATCATGTCCGTTTAATTAATCACTGTAGCTTTAAGGATACGGATATCTACTTTCGGACGGTCGGCACGGTTTGTTCCTACCTGCTCAATCTTTTCTACAACATCCATTCCGTCAATGACTTCACCGAATACAGTATATGCTCCGTCCAGATGAGGTGCACCGCCTATTGTGGTATAAGCCTGTTTCTGTTCTTTGGTATATCTCAGTGCAGGTTCTTTATCAACAATGTTGCGTGCTTGCGATTCGAGAGAGTCCTGAAGTTCAAGCAACCCTTCAGTATCGCCTGCTTTACGCATCTTGTATATTTCTTTCATGTGTTTGCGTGCCAGATTATTGAAGACTTCTTCCAGACGGGCTTCGTTCATATGGTTTTCCATATTTATCATTTGTGCCTCGCTGAATTTTCTTCCTGTCACTATATAGAACTGACATCCTGATGATTCTCTTTCCGGGTTCACTTCATCGCCTTGGCGTGCTGCTGCAAGGGCTCCTCTTTTGTGGAAAAAGTTTTTGTTGAATTCTGCAGGGATAGTGTAGCCTACATCACCGCTTCCCAGTGTTGTTGTGTCAGTAGCATTTTTACTAAGCGGATCGCCTGCCTGAATCATAAAATCCTTTATGACACGATGAAACAGTGTACTGTCGTATGTACCTTCTTTCACCAGTTTGATAAAGTTTTCCTTGTGTTTTGGAGTCTCGTCATACAGTTTCACTGTGATGTTGCCCATAGTAGTTTCCAGGCATACCAATGTTTCCTTTACATTTTCCATATTTATCTTTTTTTCTGATTTGCTGTTTCCTGTACATGCCGTCATGAAGATGGCAATCATTATAGTGATGAAAGTTCTTGTCATGGTCTTAAATTTTAGTCATTAATTTTTTAGAACGGATAACCTATTGCAAAATGCAGTCCCATTCCGTCTTTAAATCGTGGAATATTATAATATCCCTTCTTCCCTGTATCGTATGGCACGTGGAGGGCAATACCTAGATCTAAGCGTAGAACCAGAAAGTCAAGGTCATATCTTATTCCGGCGCCTGTACCTAGGGCTATACTGTCGAAGAAATGATTGAATGTGAATTGTGCATCCGGTCGTGCTGGATCTTCCCTTAGTAGCCATACGTTACCGGCATCCAGGAAGACCGCACCGTTCAGGTTTCCGCCTGCAAATTTAGACAATATTCTGAAACGGTACTCCATATTGGCTTCAAGTTTTATATCACCGGTCTGATCGACGTATGAATATGTGTTGCTTTCCGAAGGACGATACCTGCCCGGACCTATTGAACGTATGGTAAACGCACGTATGCTGTTGGCTCCTCCTACATAGAACTGTTCCGTATATGGTGCTATCGTCTTATTACCGTACGACCAAATTATTCCTCCCATAGCTCTGAATGCCAGCTGATGCATGTCATTGAACCAAATTGTATTTCTTACTTCCGACGAGTATTTCAGGAATTGTGCGAACGGTGTACCAAGAAGTTTCTTGTCTTTCTCTGTAAACTTCTGTCCGAAAGCCGCATAAATCAGTGATGTCACGTTACCTGCACTGGTAAGCGAGTTTTCCCACCACAAGCGGTTCTTACGTTTGCGGAATGAGTTGTCGTATGTCAGAGTATATGATTGCGACGGGATGAACTGGTCACTCAAACTGTAGAACAGCATCGGGTTCTGTGCAGCTATCTGATTGAATTCATCCGTACTGTTTTGCAGTGTATTGAATGCCAGATTCAAAGGAGTTACAGAATGCTTTATACTTCTTTTAGGCTGGAAACTGTACGATACGGTTCCACCGAATGACAACATCTTGAAATATCGAGCTCGGTTAATCTGCTCGGCATAAACCTTGAAGTTGGTATTGGAAGGGAAACGGAACGGATCTATCCTGTTTTTTATCCATGGAAGGATAAGACGTGGAAAATCCAATGACAGAGCAGCTCCCAGTTCGTATGAATTCATCACAGAACTACGTCCGTCAACGGTAGAGCTTGTCTGCCACTCATACGAACCTTTCAATTCCAGATTCAATGATGCTCCCATACGCATGAAGTTCTTTCTGGAAAGATTAAATTTGGCTCCCGGACCTGTCTGTTTCGTGTCTTTGGTTGTCAGGTTAAATTCCAGTTCACTGTCGTATGGCAGATCAAACATCGAATTCACTTTTATGTCCAGTGTGTCCGATCCGTTACGTGGCGTATATTGAAACTCGTTGAACTTGAATACGCCTAGTCTGGCAAGTGCTTCCTGGGTATAGTTCATCCTGAGTTGCGAGTAGGTCTCACCACTTCTGTAAAGGAATCTTTTCCTTAAAACGCCGTATCTTAGTTCCGGCTTTTCACCAAAATAATGTACGGTGAAGTCTCTAGCACAAATTGAATCGTCAGGCTGTTCTCCGTTGTATCCAATCAGATTAATATCGGTTTTTCCTATTATATATTTTGTCTTGGCTTCTTTAGGTGTGTTGCTCTTTGGTATAATCTTCAGATTGATATATCCGGGGCGCATAAGTGTATCTGCCAAAAATGTGATATATTCGCTGCGGAAGAAATAATACCCGTTATTCTTGAATAATGTAACAAGCCTTTCGCGTTCCTCGTTCAGACGTGTAACGTCAAAATTGTCATTTCTGTGTATCAGTCTTTCATCAAAGTGTTTTCTGATAAGCGAGTCGGCACGTCCTGTGAAACCTTCGTACAGTACGGTATCAATGTAATATGGTTTTCCCATATCAATCTGGTAACTCAGTTTTACGGCTCTTGGGTTACGGGTGCTATCTACAGTGTAAGTCACATTGCCGTTGAAATATCCGTAATCTTTAAGCAGGTTGGATGCAATTTTTACTCGTGTGTCAGGGTTTACAGACGATACTGTGACAGGAGTGGCAGCCATTTTACGGAATATCCATCTTCCCAGCCCTTTTTCGTATTTCTGGAAATTATTGTATATCCATAATCCGAAAGGAATGGGAATTCGGTATTTAGCACTTCCAAGGAAAGAATTGTTAGGTGCAACGCTTACTGCGGCTGTCACCTCCTCAATAGTCTTTTCTCCATTGGCGCTTTCGTCTTTCTCGTTTATTTCTATTCTCTTTATACCGGTATAAAGAGTTTCGCCTTCAGGAAGATTTTTTGTGGTGGAACATCCTGCAAAGCCTAAAACGGCTATTAATGCCACAACTATGTTATTTATTCTCATTTTCATTTCCTTTTTCCTCTGTTTCATTAATCTTCTTTTTCTTTCTTTGGAATATAAACAAGTCCTTTATACGGCTCACTTTCTTTTTAAGAACGATACCGGCTCCTGTTTCTGTCACTTCTCCTTCAAGGACATTTGCATATTTTTTGTCGTGGAAAAGTTTGACATATCTGGTACCGCTATTGTCCAGTCTGTATTCCAATGATATATTGTCGATAAATGATTCGTCTCTCACTGCAGCATTTCCTGTGGAAATTTTTCCACCGATTACTACACGCACACGGTTGTTCCAGAAACGTTTTGCAAACTGGAAATTATAATCTGTACGTGTGTCGCCTGTCTCTGTCGCATTTGTTGTTTCCATACCCACACTAAGGTCAATTGTCTTTAGGGCATTTCCTGCAATGCTGTTTATTTGTCCTTGCAGATATGAGTTAAGCGCACTGTTGGCATCCAGTTTAGCTGTCGAACTGTCTGAAATATACATACCTGTTACGAGCATTGTTACCGCAGCCTTATTCTTCTGTGACGCTGACATTGCTGCCAGTTCATTTTGCATTGAACCGTCTTCAGGAGCTTCGATTGTAAACTCAAATCCCAGGTCGTTCAGCCTGTTGGTGATACTTACGCCCACATCAAAACTTACCATTCTTGCAGCCTGGCCTTCCTGAGTTACTGAAGCTCTTGTCCTCTCGTACGCCTGGATATTCAGTTTCGGGTCCATTACGTTTCCGGTCCATTCAATGTAGCTTCCTTCGCGTATTTTAAATGTCTTAAGCGGTATGACTGGCATTTCATATTTCATTTCTCCGCTCATCAGCTGGTAACGTCCGTTCAACAACATGTTTCCGTCGGGAGTATATTGGAATGCCAAATCTCCTCCACCTTCCACTTCCATATAGTTGGAACCGCTCTCGTTAATATCGACACGGCATTGTACAGCCTGGTCAATATGCAGGTTGACAAGCATGTCTATACCGCCTGGGCGCATTTCCTGAAGCGGTTTTCTGCGTGCAGAGGCTGTATCTGCAAAGTTTACGAATGTTACTGTCTCAGCCAGTCGGTCTTCCACCGTCAGAGGCGATTCGCGGAGTATGTATGTGAAATCACTGCTACCCAAAATATTGGCATTACCTTTAACCGAAATGGCGTCAGGTGTACCCTTTATGGTAGTGTTGAGGTCAATATACATTTTCCCGTAAACCATTGAAGTACGGTTTTTCTTTGAATTGAATACCTCAAAGTTTCTGGCAGTCATTTTCAAATCCATATACATATTCTCCATATTGGCAAAATCAACACTACCGTCTATTATATACGGATTTTTGCCTCTTGAGAATATGCTATATTTGTCAAACATCAGCTTGTTGTTCTTTACCGTAATAGGCTTGTTTTCAAATCTAAGGTTCATTGATGTCATAGGAATGAACACGTTTACGCTGTCGGTTGTGACACTTCCATCTATGACTGGTGCTGATGTTGACCCGCTTAAAGATATGTCTGCTCCTGCATACCCTTTCAACTGTGCCATTTCTTCCGGAACAAATGCTCCAGCCAGTGCCAGTGGAAAACGGTATATCGACAGGTGTGCGTTTACCTTGTCCTCTTCCTCTTCAGTAAGCGGTGTATTGTACTGTCCGTTGATTTCTGCCAGAGTGTTTCCATTATGTGTTATGTATCCATCCACATGATGACCACTGTTCTCCATAGGCAGATATACAGCACTCATAGTCCAGTTGCCAAGCGGCTTTCCTCCGTAGGCAAGTCTGTTCACATCTGTCTCAAATGCTGTCATGAACATATCCTCCTTCTGCTGTACGTAATGTGCTTCAGCATTAATTATACCTTCTACAGGTGGCATGTATGGAATGATACGTCTGAATTCACCGATATCAAGTTTGTTTATGTTTACAGTTACGTCTTGCAGCACGGTAGAATCTGGAACAGAGTAAATCTGCAATCCGGTTCCATTATCATCGTTCAGACGCATATCTGCATGTATCCTTCCTTTGTCGCTCAGGAAAATATAGTTTTCATCGTTCAAATGGAATTTTCTATATACCAGAATAGGATTTTCCGGCAGTATATGCAGGCTTATGCCTTTGTCTCTAAGTACAGCCTTCATACCGATCAGTGCTCCTGTCTGCTGCTGTGCATTATCATATTTCACAAGCATGTGTGCATTGTCGTTGAATATACCTCCATCCAACGCTATACTGAAAGCTTCCTGTTTCTTCGTCTGGTTGGCTTTCACTCCACCTGCTATTATTATTCCTGTAGAATCTTGTGAAGCACGGAAAGTTATTGTGTCCAGTCGCAGACTGTCCGTATGCAGACCATAGAGATATGCCGAGCTGTTAATACCGCTATTCTCGGATGTATTTAGCGATGCATAAAGTCTCTTGAATCCGATATTCCTCATTTCCAGGGTATTTGCAAACGGATTGTCGTCGCCTGCAAAAAGCCTGAATGATGTTTCCGGCAACAATGTACGCAATGCTTCAAGATCCATCAACTTGTTTTCCCACTGTTTGGCTGCCAGTTCGGAAATCTTGCTTATTTTTTCCGTAACTTTATCTATTCCTCCCGTTGTACGCAGCAGCATGGTCATGTCACCCGAGTTTATATAAGTACGTAGGGAGTCCTCTGTCATACTGACACCGAAGTTCAGATCTTTCGTTTTGAAAGTCTTTTTTTCGGTCATAAGTTTGATGTTGTTTATAGACACTTTTGCACGATGCCTGTTATTCATATCTGTATGTGCATCAATGTCTATTATTTGTCCTATCTTGAACGGTTGTGCAATAAGTCCCAATCCATGCAAGTCAAGACGTTTGATATCTGTGCGCATTTGGGCCGCTATTTCTTTTGCGGAAATATCAGCATTCAGTGTGGAACCTATTTCCATGGTGTTGTCGTTGATGTTTAATGTTACAGACGACTTACAGTTTTCCACTCCGGCTTTCATGTTTATTCCGGAAAAAGAATAGCTGGCATATTCAAAGCATGATATACCCGCTTCCATTCCCATTTTTGTAGTTGGCGAGAATATATCGAAACCTTTTCCTTCCGCCATAAGTGAAGCTGTCACTCTGAACAGTGAATCTGACGGCATGAAGTTATGGATATTCAGTTCGTTGATATCCATTTTAGCGAAGAATGATTCTGTTTTTGGAATGAAGCCGGCGTTGAGATTTATCGCACCTTCACCTTGTGTCAATCCTAATAATGCGTTTATGCTGTCGTTCCTTATATCGGCACTTCCCTTTAAGACCATATCCGATGGGATAACTGCAGTTCCAATAAAATATTTAGCAAAAGCCATGTCAGGGAAAACGGCATCCATATCCAAATGTGCAGATATTTTTGTACTGTCCGGTAAATCATTCACATATCCTCCTGCTGTGAATTTAACATGTTCCGGTATTTCTGCGCTTACGGCAGTAATTTTCATTTCGTTTATGCTTCCGTCAATACCGGCTCTTATCTGTATTGGTTCTGCAGGAAAATCTTTCTTGAAATCTTCAGGCATATCTGTAACGAACCTGAACAGGTCATTCTTTCCGATGTCTGCCATTATTCTGGCTGATATGCTGCCGTCGTTGTTGATCTGTGAGATGTTCCAGTCAGCATTTGCCTGTACAGAAAAGTACGAATCTGTGGTTTTCAGTTCCAGGCCTGAAATTTCAATTTTTTCATCATTGGCTGTAATTTTTCCTCCTGCAGATGTGATTTCCAGTCCTGAATGTTCTTTCATCTTGAAATCTTTGATCTCGGCATTTACTGCATTACCACAATAATATATAGAACTCAGGTCTATATTTAATCCGGCAAGAGATATAAATGACGGGTTGAAACCTTCAGTCTGCTGTTTTTCCCCAATAATATATTGTGCTGATGAATTGCTGATTTTGAATTTTTGCAAAGAATAAGCCTCTTTCTTTAAATCTACAATACCCTCTGTCAGTACAGCAGAACCGATGTTTATTCCCATGTCCATACTGTCTAATGGCATACTGAGATTTACGGCTACATTCTCAAAATTGGCCTTTTGCAGCATGAATTTCCAATACAGAGGCTCGCTGGCAGTTGTATCTGTGGCAGTTGTATCGGCTATGCTTATATCCACATGTGTATCCTTTATTATAAAGGAGTTGATTGTTGCCGTTTCCGGTGATAAGGCGACTCCGTGCGATTCCAGATAAAGCTCTCCCAGCTTGCCTTTCATCATGAATCCTTCAATCATGTCCTTTGTGTTGACGCTTACACTCTCCAGCTTTAAAGCATCAACTTCAATCTGTTTTCTGAACAAAGGTTTCATCTGAACCTTTAAAGTCATTTTTCCGGCACTTAGAAGAGTGTCGTTTTCCTGTATGGCAGTCACATTATGGATTCCCAGATTCAATGGAAAAGAAAGTGAAATTCTTCCTACACTGATGTCCATACCTGTAGCATCAGAAGCGATTGATGCCGCCTTTCTTACAGCAAAGTTCTGTATAGGCGGTATATAGATCAATATTGATATAATTATAAATAAAGCAAATGGAATAGATATTATTATTCCACACCATTTTAAAAATTTCTTCATGTTAATGACAGTTTGTGATGCGAATATACTAAAAAAATAACTACTAATTAATATAATTTGTTCAAGAAGTACGTGATTAATAATAAATGCCTATCTTTGCATAGTTACTAACTAAAAATAAAACTTATGAAACCAACATTATTTGTATTGGCAGCCGGTATGGGAAGCCGTTACGGCGGTCTTAAACAGCTTGACGGAGTCGGACCAAGCGGTGAAACAATTATGGATTATTCTATTTATGACGCTATCCGTGGTGGATTTGGTAAAATAGTATTTGTAATCCGTAAAGATTTTGAAGATGACTTCCGTAAAATCGTTCTCAGCAAATATGAAAATCATATCCCTGTAGAAGTTGTCTTCCAGGCTTTGGATAATCTTCCAGCCGGATATACTTGTCCGGAAGGCCGTGTTAAGCCATGGGGTACTAACCATGCTGTACTTATGGGTAAGGATGTTATCAAAGAACCATTTGCAGTAATCAATGCAGACGATTTTTATGGAAGAGACAGTTTTGCAGTATTAGGCAAATATTTGTCAGAACTTCCTGAAGGTTCAAAGAACGACTATTGCATGGTAGGTTTCCGCATAGGCAATACTTTATCTGAAAGTGGTTCTGTTGCACGTGGCGTTTGTTCTGCAAATGAAGAAGGTAACCTTACTACAGTTGTTGAACGTACTGAAATCATGCGTGTAAATGGTGTTGTAAGCTATAAGGACGAAAATGGTGAATGGGTAGGTCTTGATGACAATACACCTGTTTCTATGAATATGTGGGGATTCACTCCTGACTATTTCAAATATTCAGAAGATTACTTTACTGAATTCCTTGATGCAAATAAGGAAAACCTTAAGGCTGAGTATTTTATTCCATTGATGGTTAATAAACTTATCAATGAAAAGACTGCTAATGTTAAGGTTCTTGATACTACATCTAAATGGTTCGGTGTAACATATGCAGCAGACCGTCCTAGTGTAGTTGAAAAATTGCAGGCATTGGTAGATGCAGGTGAATATCCTTCTAAATTGTTCTGATAAGCAATTTTACAATATATAAACGGATTGCCTTATTGTGGGGCAATCCGTTTTTTTGTCTATTTAATCTTTATATTGAACACAGGTTGTTGTTTTTCTGTATCCATTGGTACAGCACGATATTTCACTTTCTTGAAATCAATATCTTTCAGATTAATACTTCTTATAGCACTGTTATACATTGTTCGGAAGTAAATCTTCAGATTGTTCATGTCGGTAGCCGATGTCCATTGTGTAGCACTCGGGATGTTTACCGGAACCTGTCCTTTCGCAAATTCTATTCCAACCGGAATATCGAAATTATTTAATATCTGAAATCCCTGCAGAACTGTTTCTTCCGAAGTTTCCTGTACTGGTGCCGTAGCCTGATAGAATGCAGCCCTTACAAATCGTGATGGGGGAGTGACATCGCCAGGTATTCCTAGGAAACCGCTTCCGGCACCGAACTGTGACAGCTCTGTCTCTCCAAGTTTTTGCGAAGGAGCCGATCCCGGGAAAAGATTTACATAATTGTTCAGATTTGTCATCTGCCAATTGAAGTCAGGTGAATTTGTGAGAACTCCAAGCTTGTTTTCATAGAACACAGGCTTTCCGTCTATTATTTCAAGCACTATCTGTCTTCCTGTTGTGTCGGCAAATCTCCAGTGTACAGTCGAGGCTCTTGGGTCTATTGCTATCACATGGATTTTGCTAATTGCGTCTTTAACTTCTTCCACGTTTTTACATTCACCGAGAATCCATGACACGAGCTGAAGGTCGGCTATACTTTCCCCTTTATAAGCCGGGTTGTAGTCCTCATATTTGCCGTATTTGGGAAAATAGAATAAGCCTGCTGAAAGCCCTTTTTCGTTGAGCCCTTCGGCAATGAATTCCTTTTGCTCTACAGCCAGACCTACGTATCCGTATTTCGAAGTGAATTTCATACCGTCAATACCGCCTGGTATGTATGATTGTGCTGTATAGCCTTGAGGAACTATCACGTATTGGCTGTTAAGGTCGCTTCCTCCCCATTCAATTGTTCTAGCAAGGATTTTTGTACTGTCTTTTGCTGTAAGTGTGATGCCTGTACATGCATTAGCTGTATCTGTGCCTACTGCTGCAATGGTAGCGGCGATGCACATTAATTTAATCGATCTTCCGATTAACTTCGTTGATCTTCCGATTGTAAGAATCTGTTTTTTCATAAACTGTGAATGTCTTTGTTCTTTAATGATACTAAACAACAGAAATAACAGTTTTGTTGCTTATATCCTCAAAATTAAAGACTTTGTTGATAAAAATCAAGGATTTCTTTGAAAAAACAGTATCAGTCCAACATCTTTCCTTTTTTCTTTTTCCAGAAAATGATATGTTTCGGACTTCCTATAACTTGTGATGTGTAGATACCTGTATGTCCGGAGAACATATATGCGGTTACACATGCTATACCTATGTAAACAGCTGCATCAGCACCAAACAGCTCTATACCCATCAGAGTACATGCTATTGGAGTGTTGGTGGCGCCTGCAAATACAGCCACGAAGCCCAAACCTGCCAACAATGAAACATCCAATGGAAGTACGGCAGATAATGCACTACCCAAAGTGGCACCTACGAAGAACAATGGAGTAACCTCTCCGCCCTTGAATCCTACTCCGATGGTGAACGTGGTGAGAAGTATTTTCAGAAGAAAGTCATACCACATCTGCACTTCGCTGAATGAAGCTACTATTGTGGGAACGCCCAGACCTATATATTTGGTAGTTCCCAACAGATAAACACTCAAGGCAATGAAAATACCGCCTATAAATGGGCGCAGCGGTGGATAACTTATATATTTTTTAGCCAGACCACCCCATATCTCTATGAAACGTGAGAATGTCATGGCTGCCAGTCCGAAAAGGATACTTGCCACAAGTACAATCAATAACGTCTGTATGTTTATGTCCGGTGTGTAGCTGATGACGTAATGAGTATGTGCTATTCCCCAGGCATGACATGTTAAATTAGCAAAGAAGGCCGACAGGAAAACCGGAAGTATGGCATCATATCTCAGTCTTCCCACAATTATTACTTCAAGAGCGAAAACTGCTCCTGCCAATGGGGTACCGAAGATTGAAGCAAATCCGGCTCCTATTCCTATCTGTATCATTATCTTTCTGTCGTATGGATGCATTTTCAGCAGTCTTGACATGAAATCGGCTATTGCTCCACCCATTTGTACTCCCGTACCTTCACGTCCGGCAGAACCTCCGAACAAGTGTGTAAGTACTGTACCTACATACACCAGTGGCGTCATTCTGAAAGGAATGATATTTTTTGACGAACGTATCTCCTCTATCAGGAAATTATTGCCTTTGGCTGCCGTACCTGCCCAATAGTGGTACATCAGTCCTATAGCCAGACCCCCTAATGGCAGTAAGGCAATAATCCACAGATTATTCTCACGATAATCGGTCGCCCAGTTAAGTGATGCCAACAGCAAGGCTGATGCCGATCCTATCAGTGCGCCGGCTACCGCACCTATAATTGTCCATTTCAGCAAGTACCATAATATAGGCAATTGCTCAGGAGTTGTTCCTAATTCTGTAATTTTTCTGTTAAGTCTCATTTTTTTTAAGGAATCAAATGCGCTGCAAAGTTAATTCAAATGATTAATATAATAACAAGATTATTATAACATACGGAGTCTTTTTTTAGATTGGATGACAGATATTTATATGTTATTTATAATCTGTTGAAAATCAATGTTTTTTTTGGGAGTAGGCCTTAAAACCTAATTTTAATAAATGTTTCATAGCCATGTAAAAATGATACATGAAACATTTTTACATGGCTATGAAACATTTATTATAAATATCTTTGTTATACCATTATATATTTGTAACAGAATTTTAAAACAATTATTAATAATCTAATTTTTAATGCGTATGGAAAGCATAAAAAGAAAATTTCTTATTGCGCTCTTCTTATTTATATGCATAGTCATGCATGCGCAAGATTTGGTGGTTCAGGGAACGGTCATTTCTGCCGTTGATAATTTCCCTGTAATTGGAGCAACTGTAGTGGAGAATGGTAATAATACCAACGGTACTATTACTGATTTTGACGGTAAATTTACGTTGAATGTTGCTTCCGGAAGTTCAATCACTGTTTCTTTTGTCGGTTTCAAGACAGTTACTCTTAAAGCTGAAAGCATGATGAACATTGTGCTTGATGAAGATTCAGAGGTTCTTGAAGAAGTTGTGGTAACGGGTTATACCACTCAACGTAAGGCTGACCTTACCGGTGCCGTTTCTGTTGTCAGTATGGACGAAATCTCAAAACAGAACGAAAACAATCCCATGAAAGCTCTTCAGGGAAGGGTTCCAGGTATGAATATTACAGCTGACGGTAACCCAAGCGGTTCAACAACAATCCGTATCCGTGGTATCGGAACATTGAACAACAATGACCCTTTATACATTATTGATGGTGTGCCTACAAAGGGTGGTATGCATGAGTTGAATGGTAACGATATCGAGTCTATTCAGGTGTTGAAAGATGCCGCTTCTGCTTCAATCTATGGTTCGCGCGCGGCAAACGGTGTTATCATTGTAACAACTAAGAAAGGTAAGCAAGGTCAGATTAAAGTTAATTTCGACGCTTCTGTATCAGCTTCCATGTACACAAACAAGATGGAAGTCCTCAATGCCAGAGAATATGGTCAGGCTATGTGGCAAGCTTATGTAAACGATGGTCAGGATCCGAATACAAATGCTTTGGGATATTCTTATAATTGGGGATACGACCAGAATGGTATTCCTGTATTGCATGGAATCAGCATGTCACGTTTCTTGGATTCTGCGAATACCGTTCCTTCTGCTGATACAGATTGGTTTGACGAAATCAGCCGTACCGGTGTAATACAGCAATACAATCTTTCTGTAAGCAATGGTTCTGAGAAAGGCTCGTCTTATTTCTCTTTAGGATACTATAAGAACAATGGTATTATAAAGACTTCTGATTTCGAACGCTTTTCAGCTCGTATGAATTCAGATTATAACTTGATTGAAAACATCCTTACTATAGGAGAGCATTTTACTGTCAACAGAACTTCTGAAGTAGTAGCACCTGGTGGTTTCTTGCAGAATGTGTTGCAGGCCAATCCGTCTTTGCCTGTATATACTACCGAAGGAGAATATGCAGGTCCGGTAGGTGGTTATCCTGACCGTGAAAATCCGGTAGCTCGCCTTGAGAGAAATTCTGATACAAAATATTATTATTGGAGAATGTTTGGTGATGCATACATCAACCTTAATCTATTCAAAGGATTTAATGTTCGTTCTACTTTTGGTATCGATTATTCTCAGAAACAACAGAGAATATTCACATATCCTATCACTGAAGGTAACGTAGCCAATGACAAGAATGCTGTTGAGGCAAAACAGGAACATTGGATGAGATGGATGTGGAATGCCGTTGCTACTTATAACTTCGAAAAAGGCAAGCACAGAGGTGATGCTATGATTGGTGTTGAGTTGAATAACGAAGACAATACATGGTTCTCTGGTTATAAAGAAGATTTCTCAATTCTGAATCCTGATTTCATGTGGCCTGATGCCGGAGTAGGTACAGCACAGGCTTACGGTTCTGGTGATGGTTATTCATTGGTATCATTCTTTGGTAAATTCAACTATACATTCGATGACAAATATCTGGCTTCATTGACAGTACGTAGGGATGGTTCTTCAAGATTCGGTAAGAATAATCGTTTTGCAACTTTCCCTTCTGTATCTTTGGGATGGCGTATGAGTCAGGAAGAATTCATGAAAGATATTGAATGGCTTGATGACCTTAAGGTGAGAGCATCTTGGGGACAGACTGGTAACCAGGAAATTTCTAATACTGCACGTTATACTCTTTATGTTCCTAACTATGGTGTTACAGAATCAGGAGGTCAGAGTTACGGTACTTCTTATGATATTGAAGGTACAAACGGTGGAAAGACTCTTCAGTCTGGATTTAAACGTAATCAGTTGGGTAATGATGATATAAAATGGGAAACTACTACTCAGACTAATATCGGTATTGACTTCTCATTGTTCAATCAGCAGGTATATGGATCTTTGGACTGGTTCTATAAGAAAACTACTGATATCCTTGTTCAGATGGCGGGTATCGCTTCTATGGGAGAAGGTACTACCCAGTGGATTAATGCCGGAGAAATGGAAAATAAAGGTTTCGAATTCAATATCGGTCATAGAAAAACATTCGACAACGGATTCAAATATGATTTCAATGCTAATATCTCTACTTATAGAAACAAAATTACTGCTTTGCCTATCACTGTAGCAGCTAACGGTACATTCGGTGGTAATGGCGTAGAAAGCGTCATCGGTCATGCAAATGGTTCACAAGTGGGTTATGTGGCAGACGGAATATTCAAATCTCAGGAAGAAGTTGATAATCATGCTGTACAAGAAGGTGCCGGAGTAGGACGTATCCGCTGGCGTGACTTGGACGGTAACGGTGTAATCAACGAAAAAGACCAGCAGTGGATCTATGATCCGACACCTGCATTCAGCTATGGTTTGAATATGTACTTCGAATATAAGGATTTCGATTTCACAATGTTCTGGCAGGGTGTACAAGGTGTTGATATCATCAGTGACCTGAAGAAGGAAACAGACTTGTGGAGCGGTTTGAATATCGGTTTCCTGAATAAGGGTAAACGTCTTCTTGATGCATGGACTCCATATAATTCTTCATCAGATATTCCTGCATTGACAAGAAGTGACGTTAATAATGAAAAGAGAGTATCAACATACTTCGTTGAAAACGGTTCTTTCCTTAAATTAAGAAATATACAATTAGGTTATAACTTGCCAAAATCAATATCTCAGAAGTTTAAGGTAGACAGATTGAGATTGTACCTTAGTGCACAGAATGTGCTTACTATCACAAGCAAGGAATTTACAGGTGTAGATCCGGAAAACCCTAACTACGGTTACCCTATCCCGATGAACTTGACATTCGGTATCAACGTAGGTTTCTAATATTGGAGGAATAACTTTTATAAAAAATAATAACTTACAAACATACACTTATGAAAACATATATAAATATATTCATTATAAGTTTAATGTTACTATCATCAGGTTGCTCTGATTTCCTTGACCGTCACACCCCTCAAGGTACGATAGATAATGAACAGCTTAATAACCCAGAATATGTAGACAATCTGGTGATTTCTGCATACGCTATATGGATTTCAGCCGAGGATATAAATTCATCATTCTCAATGTGGAACTATGATGTTCGTTCAGACGACGCTTATAAAGGCGGAAACGGTACAGAGGATGGTGACGTGTTCCATAACCTTGAAGTTTCACAGGGTATTATGACTACTGCATGGAACATCAGCGATATGTGGCAAAGACTTTATAACTGTATCTCTCGTTCAAATGCCGCATTGCAGTTGCTCGATCAGATGGATGAAAACACTTATCCTCTCAAACAGCAGAGAATAGCGGAAATGAGGTTCTTGCGCGGACACGGACATTTCCTCTTGAAACAGCTTTTCAAGAAGATTGTAATTGCTAACGATGAAAATCTTTCTCCTGAGGAATATAATAATCTGTCTAATACTGTTTATACTAATGATGAAGGCTGGCAGCAGATAGCTAACGATTTCCAGTTTGCATACGAAAATCTTCCTGATACTCAAGCAGATAAAGGAAGACCTACAAGAGGTGCAGCAGCTGCTTATCTTGCAAAGACTTATCTGTATAAGGCATACAGACAGGATAATCCGGAAACAAATGAAGTTACAAGCATTAATGCTGAGGACCTGAAAAAGGTCGTGGAATATACTGAGGCTTCAATCATGAATGCAGGTGGTTATGACTTGGAAAGTGATTTCCATAATAATTTCCGTCCAGAACCTCAGTATGAGAACGGCAAGGAATCTTTGTGGGCAATGCAGTATTCTATCAATGATGGTACTACAAACGGTAACTGTAACTGGTCTACAGGTCTTATTGTACCTAATATTCCTGGCGTAACTGATGGAGGTTGTGATTTTTACAAACCAAGTCAGAATTTGGTAAATGCTTTCAAGACAGACAATAACGGTCATCCGCTGTTTGATAATTTCAACGATGATGATTATGACATGAGTGTAGACAATGCGGACCCTCGTCTGTTCCTTACTGTAGGTATACCAGGACTTCCTTATGAGTTTAATCCTGAATTTATGATGGATAAATCATCAACATGGAGCAGAAGTAATGGACTTTACGGTTACTATGTAACACTTAAACAGAATGTTGATCCAGAAAGTGAATATCTGGTAAAAGGTTCTTGGTGGGGAACTCCTATGAACCACATAGTATTGAGATATGCAGATGTATTGCTTATGAGAGCCGAGGCTTTAATCCAGCTTAATGACGGAAGAATTCAGGAAGCTATTGATCTGATTAATCGTGTAAGAAATAGAGCTAAGGCTTCCACTGCGATGATAGCTAATTATCCTTCTGAGTACGGAGTGAAGTATGATGTAGAACCATATTATGGTACATTCACACAGGAAGAGGCTTTGGAGAGACTTAAATTTGAGCGTCGTGTAGAATTGGCCATGGAGTCTGATAGATTTTTCGACCTGGTTCGTTGGGGGGAAGCTGAAAGAGTTCTTAACGCATATTATGCAGCGGAAGCAGAGGTTTGTACAATATATTCAAATGCTCATTTTACTAAAAACAAGAATGAGTATCTTCCTATACCTTTTGCTCAGATAAGTGCCAGCAACGGTATTTATGATCAGAATTGCGGAGGTTGGTAATAAATATTTTAAAAAGAGAATGATTATGAAAACATATATAAATAAACTGTATCTATTGTCCTTGGCATTGTTCATGATTGTTGTGTCTGGGTGCGATAATAATGAGAATAAAAGTCTTTCATTGGATGGAGACACATTTATCAATAAAATTGTTCTTGACGACCAGTATGAAGGGGTTATAGACAATAAGAACGCCAGTATAACCATAGGTGTTCCTTATGCATACGATACAGAAGCTATGACTGTCAGTCAGTTGGAATTGTCGGAAGGAGCAGAAGCTACAATAAAGACTGGTGATATAGTGAATTTCTCTTTTTCACAAAGCGTACGTGTTGTTAATGGGGATGCTTTTTTTGATTATACAATAAATGTAAAGCATGATGAGGCAAAAATATTATCATTTAAGCTGAATGGATATATTGGAGTTATAAATCATGAAACAAATGTTATAACAGTAAGAATTCCTACTTCCGAAAATATTTCTTCCCTTACTGCAAATATTGAGATGAATGAAGGAACTGTAATTGTTTCCCCGGAAAACTACAGCAATTTGGACTATTCCTCTCCTGTTGAATTTGTGGTTGAGAACAACACAGCTAGAACTACTTATACGGTTTCTGTAATACAATCAGATGCTGCAGAAGTCCTTTATGTAGGTTTGGCAGAGAATGTTGAATCTTTAAATTCTGAAGAAAAAGAGGCTGCAAACTGGATGCTTTTAAATGTTCCTTCCTCACAGTATGTTTCGTTTGATGATATTGCTAAAGGAGTTGTAGATTTAAGTTCATGTAAAGTTATGTGGTGGCATCTTCATATTGACGGCGGAATAGACAATATGGATAAATTTGATCAGAATGCAGCTTCTTCACTGACTGCCATACAGAAAATAAAGGATTTCTACGAAGCTGGCGGTAGTTTGTTGCTGACTAGGTTTGCTTCCTATTATGCCGTAAAATTAGGTGCTACATTAGATGGAAATAATCCTAATAATTGCTGGGGACAGGTTGAAGAAAGTGGTGAAATAACTTCCGGACCTTGGAGTTTCTTCATTCAAGGTAATACGGAACATGCTCTTTATCAGAATCTTGTAATGAATTCTGGAGAAAGTGATAAAGTGTATACTTGTGATGCAGGATATAGAATAACTAACAGTACCGCACAATGGCACATTGGTTCCGATTGGGGTGGTTATCCTACAGAAGCTGATTGGGAAATTCTACACGGAGCAAAAGCTATTGGAAATGGAGGTGACGGTGCTGTTGTTGCTTGGGAATATCTTCCAAATAATGGTAGAGGCGGTATCGTATGTATAGGCTCAGGATGTTATGACTGGTATTCTTATGGAGTTGATGCTTCGGGCGATAGATATCACGGTAATGTGGCTAAATTAACAGAAAATGCAATCAATTATTTAAAGGGTGAATAATCAAATCTAAAAGGTTATGAAAAATATGATATATGCTTTACTATTGGCTTCTATGGCAATGTCATTTGCAAGCTGTGACGATGAATCTCCAGTCCTTACACAAAAGGACTGGGATGGTACAACAAATTACTTCTCTTCAACCGATGAGAAAACTTTCGGAACGTACTATCAGCCTTATGTAGGTTATGTAGGTGACCCGATGCCTTTCTACGATCCGGTTGCGGGAGACTTCAAAATTCTGTATCTTCAGGATTTTCGTCCTAATCCTGAATATACTTATCATCCAATATGGGCTGTTTCGACATCTGATATGTCTTCTTATACATCAATGGGTGAATTAATACCATACGGCTCAAGAACAGATGCTGATGCAGCAATAGGTACTGGTTCAACTATTTATAATGAAGGAAATAAGCAGTATTATACTTTTTATACAGGTCATACATCTGCACAAGAAGTTATAATGCTTGCTACATCATCTGATTTTAAGACATGGATCAAAGATAATACTTTTTATCTTCAGGGGGGACAATATGGATATGATGTAAAAAACTTCCGTGATCCTTTTGTGTTTAAAGGTGATGACGGAAAGTATCACATGATAGTATCAACAATGAAAAACGGTAAAGGGTCTTTAGTTGAGTTTTTGTCTGAAGATTTGATAAATTGGCAGGATAACGGAGTTTTCATGACAATGATGTGGGACAGATTCTATGAATGTCCGGATATCTTCAAAATGGGTGATTGGTGGTACATGATATATTCTGAGAAACACTCTGCTATAAGAAGAGTACAATATTTCAAAGGACGTACTCTTGATGAATTAAAGAATTCTACACTTAATGACAATGCTGTTTGGCCTGATGCTCATGAAGGCTTTCTTGATTCAAGAGGGTTTTATGCAGGGAAAACAGCCTCTAATGGTACTGAAAGGTATATTTGGGGATGGTGTCCCACTAGAGAGGGTAATAATAACACAGCTGTAGGTGCTGCACCTGCGGAACCGCAGTGGGCAGGGGCTTTGGTTGCTCATAAACTGATCCAACATGAGAATGGAACCATTACACTTGGTGCTATTGACGGTATATCTGATAAATATGCTAAAACATCAGAAATTAAAGTTATGGCTCAATCAGAAGAAGGTGTTCAGATTAATAATGAAACATATTCATTATCCTCTGGCGGTTATGTATTGTTTAACAGACTTAATGTACACAACAAGATAACATTTAAGGTTTCGGTCTCTGATGCCTCAGACAAGTTCGGATTTTCTTTATGCCGTGGTACTGATTCAGACAAATTCTACAGCATGGTTATAAATCCGGAAGGAGAAAGTAAGAAAAAACTGAATTTTGAGGAAGAAGGAAATTTGGGAATGGGATTTATAGCTGGTGCAGACAGCTATACGTTCGAATCACCTGCCGACAATACATATAATGTTACAGTCTTTACGGATAATTCAGTGTGTGTAGTATATATCAATGATGTTCTGGCATATACTAACAGAGTATATGGCATACAGAAAAATTGTTGGTCTATCAACTGTTATGATGGAAATATTTCTGTCAGTGATTTGAAAGTAATGTATTATTAAATAGACTATAATTAATTATTGCTGTTCGTTCCGTGCTGTTTATCTTTATTATGTTTAGGTTTTTTTTAGATAAACAGCCGCAGACGGCAGTTGTAGCTTGTTTCAAAGTCTAAAACTTATTAATCTAAAGGACATGAGAATAATATTTGCACTATTGGCTTTTTCGCTTTTTTCTTCAGTCTCATATTCTCAGTATAATGAAAGTTACAGGTCTGTTTATCATTTTGCTCCCAAGAAAGGTGGAATTGGTGACCCGTGCGGATTGATTTATAATAAAGGAAAGTTTAATTTGTTTTGGTGGGGTAGAGCTTACACTGAAGATTTTACGACTTATAATGAAACTGCTTCCAGAGCAGTAGTAGGCGATGACAACAGTTTTATGTATTACACCGGCTCCTGTGTAGTCGACAAGAACAATACAGCGTCGTTTGGCAAAGACAAGGTGATTGCTGTCTATACCATGGCAAATAAGAAAAATAAAATCCAGTCGCAGGGACTTTCAGTAGAAGGTGATGACGGATTGATGCATTATTATGAAGGCAATCCTGTGCTTGATATAAATTATGAGGATTTTCGCGATCCTACGGTCTTCTGGTATGAGCCGGAGCAGAAATGGGTAATGGTGATAGCTTTGCCTATAGAGAGAAAAATCAGATTCTATTCTTCAGCAGATTTGAAGCAGTGGGATTGGATGAGTGATTTCGGACAGTTGGGGTCGTGCGAGAATATATGGGAATGTCCTGATATCTATGAGTTGCCTTTGGATGGAGATTCCAGCAATAGGAAATGGGTACTGATGACATCTGTTGGTCCTAATAAAGGACAGTATTTTATTGGTACTTTCAACGGTAAATCTTTCGAGTTGGACGAAGATTGCAGAGAATTTCTGCTTGAAGGTAAAGGACTCAAAGGTGATGTCTTTGCAGATTTCGATGCGAATGACTATGGAGATTGGAAATACAAAGGTGAGGCATTCTGGATGTCGCCCCGCAGAAATAACACTTCTGCTCATCTTGGCTCGGGTATGGCTTCGTCATACGGTGGAGGTGATAGAATGAAAGGAACATTGCTTTCTCCGGAGTTTGTAATATCATCGACGGCAATTAACTTTCTTATTGCCGGCGGAAATCATCCCGGAAAGACATGTATTGATTTGCTTGTCAATGATTCTGTAGTAAGAACAGCTACCGGCGGCAATTCTTCATATCTGAAATGGAATGGATGGAATGTTTCAGACTATATTGGAAGTAAGGCCAGAATAAGGATAAATGACGATTATGACGGCGAGGATTTCGGTTTTATCAGTGTTGACCATATAATGTTCTCTGACGAGCTGATGACTAACAATATGGAGCATGCCTTATGGGTGGACGAAGGAAGTGACTTCTATGCTGCCAGAGCTTTTAAAGATTATGACGGTACACTTGATGAAACTGTATGGATGGGGTGGATGAATAATTGGGATTATGCCAGGGGCGAAATACCTGCCTCCAGAGGCTTTGGATTTTGGTCTATTCCGCGCACTATATCTTTAAAGACATATCCTGATGGAGTACGCATGGTTCAGAAACCGTTTGACAAACTGAAGAAACTGCGTACAAATAAAAAAGAATACAGTGGAGTAGTCCGAAAAGGCAGTATGGCAATACCGTCTTTCGTTCCTGAACAGAATGTATACGAGATGGATGTGACATTTACTCTCACTGAGCCCGATGTGATAGGTCTGAATCTTTGTACAGGCGACGGTCGCAGCCTTCCTGTAAGATATGACTCAAGGGTTTCATTATTGACTGTCGACAGAACCAGCTGTACTTCGGAGGATATCCCGAGATTCAGTCGTAAGATGAACGGACATATTCCGCTTGCCGACGGCAAACTCAGACTGCATATTTTTGTAGATAAGTCTAGTGTAGAGATTTTTGCCGGTGACGGAAAATTGGTTTTCTCTTTACTGACTTTCCCCGGTGATAATCAGACAGGAGTAGAATTATACTCCGAGAATGGAAATACTGCTAAAGTCAGTCTTAAGGCCTGGAATATAAAAAGTGTATGGAATAAACAGTAAATTTGTGAATTAACTATTATTAGAATAAATATGAATAGCATGAAAATCACAGCCCTTTGCGTGTCGCTTGCATTCTCTTTGGGGATACAGGACGCGAATTCAGCAATCAGGGTTAAAAATCTTGGTAACGAAAATAATTTCGTTTACATCAGTCCGGAGAAAAAGTTTCTGCTGATTCCGGTGGAAGACTCTGCACCGGAAGGAGAGATAGATTTTGTATATCAGAACAGCAGCCTGACAGAATACGTTCAGAAGGTGCGTCTATCTCGTGGCAAGACTGATTATTATGTACCGGTTGACTTGTCACAATTCGACAAGGACAGTCTTATTATGATAGTCAGGGGTGTTCCTTCGAACTCTGTTTGTTGGAATGATATAAAAGAGTCAGACGATATGTCGATTAGTGTAGAGAAATTCCGCCCTTCATATCATCATACCCCAGCATACGGATGGATGAATGACCCTAACGGAATGTTCTACAAGGATGGAGTCTATCATCTGTATTTCCAGTACAACCCTTACGGATCAATGTGGGGAAACATGCATTGGGGACATTCTACTTCTACTGACCTGGTGAACTGGAAAAATGAAGGTGTTGCAATTGCTCCCGATGCCATAGGAACAATTTTCAGCGGCTCGTGTGTGGTTGACCATAACAATACATCTGGCTTCGGCGAAGGCGCTGTGGTGGCATTCTATACTTCAGCAAAACAAACTCCATGGGGTGACTGCCAGACACAGAGTATGGTTTATAGTCTTGACAATGGTAAGACATTTATTAAATATGAGAATAATCCTATTTTGACATCTTCAGAAAAAGATTTCCGCGATCCGAAAGTGTTCTGGTATGCACCAAAAGAACATTGGGTTATGATGCTTGCTGTAGGTCAGCACATGGAAATTTATTCGTCAAAGAATCTGAAGGACTGGACTAAGGAAAGTGAGTTTGGTGAAGGTTATGGATGTCATGGAGGAGTATGGGAATGTCCGGATCTGGTGGAACTCCCGGTAGAAGGTACTAAGGAAAAGAAATGGGTGCTTATATGCAATATCAATCCCGGAGGTCCTTTCGGCGGCTCGGCTACACAGTATTTTGTAGGCGATTTTGACGGCAGCACTTTTACAAACAATTATCCTGAAGAAACCAAATGGATGGATTACGGTAAGGACCATTATGCTACAGTGACATGGAACAATGCTCCTGACGGAAGATGTATAGCCATTGGTTGGATGAGTAACTGGCAGTATGCAAATAATGTTCCGACACTCCAGTACCGCAGCGCAAATACCATAGCCCGCGATTTGTCTCTTTTCAAACAGAATGGAAGCATATTCCTGAAATCGGAGCCTTGTAAGGAAATGGTTGAAGCAAGAAAAGATGGCAGACAGATAAAGGCAGTAAATGTAGCCAAAGCTGAAACAATATCACTGTCACCACAGAGTGGTAACGGAGCTTACGAAGTAGAACTCTCAATCAATCCGGGCAAATCAAAAGAAGTATCATTCACTCTTTCAAACGGAAAAGGAGAGAAAGTCCTGATAACATATGATACGGTGAAAAAAACTTTAGCAATGGACCGTTCGAAGAGTGGTGAAGTATCTTTCAGTAAAGATTTCCCTGCAGTGACAGAAATGCCTGTAAGCAAATCCAAGGAATTGAAGCTTCGTCTGTTTGTCGACAAGTCCAGTGTAGAGGCTTTTGTCAATAATGGAGAATTCGTTATGACAAACTGTGTGTTCCCGTCAGCACCATACGATATGATTACATTTGAAAGTGACGGCAATAGGTATAAGGTTAAAAATATAAATATATATCAGATAAAGTAATATGGCTACAGTAAAACTAAATAAATTAATTCCCGTGATGCTTTGTTTCTTCGCCATGGGTTTTGTCGACCTGGTGGGAATAGCATCCAATTATGTGAAGGCAGATCTTGGCTTGAGTGATTCTCAGGCCAACATCTTCCCTTCCTTGGTATTCTTCTGGTTTCTTATATTCTCGGTGCCGACCGGAATTCTGATGAACCGTATAGGCCGTAAGAAAACAGTACTGTTAAGCCTTGTTGTAACATTTGCTTCATTACTTCTGCCAATATTCGGCGACAGTTACATGCTGATGCTCTGTTCATTCTCCTTGTTGGGTATAGGAAATGCCCTTATGCAGACATCATTGAATCCGCTGTTAAGCAACATTATAAGTGGAGATAAACTTGCCAGTTCCTTGACATTCGGACAGTTCGTAAAAGCCATAGCTTCATTCCTGGCCCCTTACATAGCCATGTGGGGAGCCACTCAGGCAATGCCAAGTTTCGGCTTGGGATGGCGTGTGCTTTTCCCCATCTATATGATAATAGCCGTAATAGCTGTTCTCTGGCTTTCTGCTACACCAATAGAAGAAGAACGTCCTGACAAGGCATCCGGTTTTGCCGATTGTCTTAAACTTCTTGGTTCACCTTTTATTCTGCTTTGTTTTGTCGGCATAATGTGTCATGTCGGAATCGATGTGGGAACGAATACCACTGCTCCGAAGATATTGATGGAACGCCTGGGTATGAGTCTTGATGAGTCATCTTTTGCTACTAGCCTTTATTTCATCTTCCGTACCATCGGCTGTTTTTCGGGTTCAATAATCCTTCAGAAGGTTTCTGCACGTTTGTTTTTCCTGATAAGTGTCCTCTGTATGCTTGCTGCCATGGTTGGACTGCTGACTTCTGATGTCGATTCAGTGATATATACATCAATCGCTCTGATAGGTTTCGGCAATTCAAATGTCTTCTCAATAATCTTCTCCCAAGCTTTGCTTTCAATGCCAGAAAAGAAAAACGAGATATCAGGTTTGATGATAATGGGTCTTTTCGGTGGAACGGTATTCCCATTACTTATGGGATTTGCTTCCGATGCAGCCGGTCAGGACGGAGCAGTAGCAGTAATGGCAGTAGGAGTGATTTATTTATTGATTTATACCATGAAACTTAAAAAATAACACATTATGAATGATTTAGTAGTAGGAATGGGTGAAGCACTATGGGATGTGCTTCCTGAAGGAAAGAAATTGGGTGGTGCCCCTGCAAACTTTGCATACCATATATCACAGTTCGGTCTTAACAGCCGTGTAGTAAGTGCCGTAGGCGATGACAAACTTGGCACCGAAATACTTGAAAACTTCCGTGAAAAGAAACTTTTCGGAATAGTAGAGCCAGTACCTTATCCGACAGGAACCGTTCAGGTAGAACTGGATGCTGAAGGTGTTCCCTGTTATGACATAAAGGAAGGTGTCGCATGGGATAATATACCGTTTACTCCGGGTCTTGAAGATTTGGCTCGCCATACGCGTGCGGTATGTTTCGGCTCTTTGGCACAGCGCAGCGTCGTGTCTCGTGAGACAATCAACCGTTTCCTTGACGCTATGCCCGAAGGTGATGATATATTGAAGATATTTGATATCAATCTTCGTCAGGGCTTTTATACCAAGGAAATCCTTTGCCATTCATTCAGTAAGTGTAATATACTTAAGATAAATGATGAAGAGCTCGTTACAGTGAGCCGTATGTTCGGATATCCCGGTATTGACCTTCAGGACAAATGCTGGATTCTCCTTGCCAAATATAACTTGAAGATGCTGATACTGACTTGCGGAGTGAACGGCAGTTATGTATTTACTCCCGGCAGTGTTTCATTTGTAGAGACACCGAAAGTAGTTGTAGCCGACACAGTAGGGGCAGGTGATTCCTTTACCGCTACATTTGTAGCTTCCATTCTTAAAGGAAAGTCAGTACGTGAGGCTCATGAGCTTGCTGTAAAAGTGTCGGCATACGTATGTACACAGAATGGTGCAATGCCTGTACTGCCAGATGTATATCTGGACTAAGAAGTTAAGAGCATTTTATTGTTTAATAGGGTTTTATGTCTTAAAATTAGAAAGATTAGTATCTTCCTAAAAATGTTTCATGTACATATACAAATGTTGCATGAAACATTTTTTATTTTGTATGAAACATTTGTTATAAATCTTTGTTTTACTTCTTCATACATTTGCAAAAAACATAAACTACTAGAACAATGTGAATGCTATGAAGGCAGAACAGAAACAACTATTGAAGAGAATGAATTCGGCAGTACTATTACTTGCCATTGCATGTGCAACTTCTTATGCACAAGAGAAAAATGAAAACAGTGACAGCAAAAAGGAAGAAGCAAACAGAAACGTTATGCTTAATGCCGCAAGTGCTAACGGTCCTCGTGAAATCCAGATTGGTCTTCCTTCGGCCGATGTGAACGTTCTTGAAAACGGTATTCCCGTTACTTATGCTACTAACCCTCACAGTGTGAACTCTCTTTGGCGTGCTGATGCCAGCCTTAGCCATGTGGGATTGCTTAAAATCTCAGAAACAGCTGTGACTACAGGTAACATCGGTTATGCCGTAAACTCTTTTACTCAGCTTGGTCAGGATAAATTCAACGGTACTTTAAATTATAAGACCAATCACTTCGGAATGCAGGAAGTTTCGCTTAACCTTAACGGCGGACTTGGTAAAGGTTGGTTATACAGCGCCAGCATGTATCAGGACTTCGATCCGGGAACATTCGATATTAAGGCAACTCCGTTCCAGGACCGTACACAGATATATAAATTTGCAATCACAAAGAAATATAATAATAACAGAGGTGCTTTCACTGCACTTTATAATTTCTCAAAGAGCCATCCGGTATATACATTTGCCACTCAGTCTGCTCCATTCGTATATGTAGGCGACGGTAGTGTACGTGAATTCGGCGATTTTACTCTCGGTACTGCATCATATCTTCCTATGGATAATGAAATGGTGTATCGTGACATGCGTACAGGAGAAGTGAAAAAGACTAACTTATACGATGCTACAGAAAATATCGGTCATGTAGTGACATTGATGAACGATTATTCATGGGACAACGGCTTGAACTGGAAGACAGTTATGAAGTATGATCATTCTACCGGTTCGCTGGTATATCAGTCACCGATGTCACTTGATAAAAACGAAGCAGGTATCAATTATCAGTACGAAGCAGCCGATGGAAGCATGCAGCCTTATACAGGCGAATATGTACAGAGCCGAATGTCATGTCTGAACCGTGGATTTATCGATTCATTCATGTTTACTACAGAGCTTTCTAGAAAGTTGAACAATGGTACATGGAGATTAGGTCTTAACGAATGGTATTACGATGTAGATTACAGCTCAAGTACAACAATGTACGATCAGTCTGTCCCTTCAGACGGCAGCTATCCTGTAAGACTGTACAATACAGATTATGCTTCATATGCTAGCCGCACATACGCAGGCAATGGTTATTATTACGACCTGAACAAGAATGCTTCGGAGTATTACAACGGATATGAAAACAAACTTGCACTTTACTTTACTCATGACTGGGATATCACAGATTTCCTGAATGTTTACTACGGTGCACGTCTTGAATATCAGGCATTGCGTGGTGAGAATGCAGCTGTAAAAGATGCAAATGGTAATTATGTAGGACGCTTCGCAAATTATAATCTTGGTACAACAGCTCCTGACGGTGTTACAAAAATTGCTGCAACTCCTATGAGCTATGACTGGTTGAACTATGCTCTTACTGCAGCTGCAACATATAAGTTGACAAAACAGTTCGGTTTCACAGGTGACTTCACTTATATCACACAGCATCCGAAAATCGAGAATTTCGCTCCGGCTACATTGCCTAACGTTGACAAAATTTCTGTACCTTTGGGACGTGCCGGAATATATTACAACAATGAATGGTTGAGTTTGACATCACTCTTCTCATATATTTCAAAGACAAACAATAACTCAACTTTGAATCTTCAGCATAAAACAGATGCGGGACAGACTGAAATCATGGCTGCTCCTCTGACATACGATATCAAGACATTGGGATGGACAACTGACGTTGTAGCACGTCCGTTCAAGGGATTTGATCTTCACTTCCTGTTCACATATCAGAAACCGACTTACAAGAAATATGAAACTTCAGTTACATTCTCAGACGGTTATGTAGGAAGTATTAATGCAACAGGAAATATCGTAGCTGAAATTCCACAGGTGATTGTTGAAATCGACCCAAGTTATATGATTACAAAAGACCTGAAAATCTGGACAAGCTTCCGTTATTTCAGCAAGACATATGCAAACATCAATGATGCATATTATTTCAACGGTCGTTGGGAAACATTCGGTGGTTTGAATTGGCAGGTTAACAAGAAACTGGCTCTTGGATGTACTGTTGTCAACTTCCTTAACCAGACAGGAGCAAAAGGTAGTATAGCAGGTGCTGAACTTATCGAAAAAGAAGATGCAGGACAGTATGCAGGACATGTAATGGCAGGTAGCTATATCCGTCCGTTCACTGTAGAATTTACTGCAAGCTTGAAATTCTGAGAAAAGAAAAAATAAACTAACAAAAAATATTCAACCATGAAAAAGATTATCAATCATCTGGCAGTGGCTATGGCAGCTGTTTCCTTTACTGCATGTCAGCCACAGAAGAGTGGTCTTACCTTTGAACATCAGGGTGATACTCTAACAATAGTACATATTACAAATCCTTCAAAATATCTTATCCTTCCTATTCAGGAATCTTGTAATGAGGGTAAAGTGAAACTTGATACAGGAAGTCCTGCAGATATGGCAATGGACGTTCGTCTGGCTGTTGACAGCGTAGAATATTACGTACCTTTCGCATTACCACAGGGAGTAAAGGAAGCAGTTGTTACTATCGGACGTGTAGCTGCCAATGCGGTATGCTGGGATAATATCTCTCTTGCTGATACATTCGATACATCGAATACTGATTATTACCGTCCTGAATATCATCACACTCCGCTTTACGGATGGATGAACGATGCTAACGGACTTGTTTACAAGGATGGTGAATATCATCTTTATTTCCAGTATAACCCTTATGGCTCAAAATGGGGAAATATGCACTGGGGACACTCTGTAAGTAAAGACCTGGTACACTGGCAACATCTAGACCCGGCTATCGCACGCGATACATTGGGACATATCTTCTCAGGAAGTACAGTTATAGACAAGAATAACAGCGCAGGCTACGGCAAAGATGCCATGATAGCATTCTATACATCTGCCAGTGACGAACACGGACAGATACAGTGCATGGCATATAGCAACGACAACGGACGTACATATACAAAATACGAAAAGAATCCTATCCTTACTCCGTTTGACGGATTGAAGGATTTCCGCGACCCTAAAGTGTTCTGGTACGAACCGGCACAGAAATGGTATATGATAGTTTCTGCAGACAAGAACATGCGTTTCTATTCTTCTACAGATCTTAAGCAGTGGGAATACCTCAGCCAGTTTGGCGAAGGCTACGGTGTACAGCCTAACCAGTTTGAATGTCCAGACTTTATCCAGCTTCCTGTTGACGGCAACAAGGACAACATGAAATGGGTTATGATAGTAAACATCAATCCGGGATGTCCTTTCGGTGGTAGCGCTACTGAATATTTTATCGGTGATTTCGACGGAAAAGAATTCAAATGCGATACAGACAAGAGTGTAACTAAATGGCTTGATTTCGGTAAAGACCACTATGCTACAGTTTGTTTCTCAAATACAGGCGACCGTATAATTGCTGTTCCATGGATGAGCAACTGGCAGTACGCCAACGTAACTCCTATACGCCAATATCGTGGAGCTAATGCATTGCCAAGAGAACTTTCTCTTTATACCAAGAACGGCGAAATATATATGGCTGCAAATGTAGTGAAAGAAACTGAAGCTCTTCGTAAGTCAACACGCAATATAGAAAGTCTTTCTGTAGAAGGTGAAACTGTAATAGACAGTATAACTGACGGATTGAACAGTGGTGTTGAATTGGAAATGGATATCGTTCCGGGTAAGGCTCAGACAGTAGGTTTCGACATAATGAATGCCAAAGGTGAGAAGACAAAAATCTATCTTGATCTGAAATCCGGTCGTGCTGTGATGGATCGTACTGAAAGCGGTTTGATCGCTTTTGGTGAGAAAGCCGAACCACACTTCAAGGAAAATCATGACCGCCGCAAGACAGAATCTATAAACTATATCAATGATTTCGCTTTGGGAACATGGGCACCACTTTCATTGTGTGAAGGTAAGTCATATCATCTTAACGTTTTCGTTGACAAATGTTCTGTAGAACTTTTCGTTGACGGAGGACGTATAGCAATGACAAATCTTGTATTCCCGACAGAAGTATATAATTCTCTTCGTTTCTATACAGAGGGTGGTAAAGCAGAGGTTAAGAACTTGAGTATTCATAAATTAGGATTATAATAGTTATGAATACCACTTCACAAAATAACCTTTCTCGACTAATCCCTGTGATGCTCTGCTTTTTCGCCATGGGCTTTGTTGACCTGGTGGGAATAGCATCCAATTATGTGAAGGCAGACCTTGGCTTGAGTGATTCTCAAGCCAATATCTTCCCTTCCTTGGTATTCTTCTGGTTTCTGATATTTTCAGTACCGACCGGAATTCTGATGAACCGTATAGGTCGTAAGAAAACAGTACTGTTGAGTCTTGTAGTGACATTCGCTTCATTGCTTCTGCCTATATTCGGTGACAGTTATATGCTTATGCTCTGTTCATTCTCTTTGTTAGGTATAGGAAATGCCCTTATGCAGACATCATTGAATCCGCTATTAAGTAATATCATAAGCGGTGACAAGTTGGCCAGTTCTTTGACTTTCGGACAGTTTGTCAAGGCAATAGCTTCATTTCTGGCACCATACATCGCCATGTGGGGAGCTACTCAGGCCATGCCTACATTTGGTCTTGGCTGGAGAATTCTCTTCCCTATATACATGATAATAGCTGTTATAGCCGTACTTTGGCTAGGCGCTACTCCTATAGAAGAAGAACGTCCCGACAAGGCATCCGGTTTTGCCGATTGTCTTAAACTTCTTGGCTCTCCTTTCATCCTGCTTTGTTTTGTCGGTATAATGTGTCATGTAGGTATAGATGTCGGAACCAATACTACAGCTCCAAAGATACTGATGGAACGTCTTGGCATGAGCCTTGATGAGGCTTCTTTTGCGACCAGCCTTTATTTCATCTTCAGGACTATCGGCTGTTTCTCCGGTTCTATTATTCTTCAGAAAGTTTCTGCCCGTTTGTTTTTCCTTATAAGTGTACTCTGTATGCTTGCTGCAATGGTAGGACTGTTGACTTCAGATGCAGATTCAGTGATATACACATCCATCGCATTGATAGGTTTCGGTAATTCAAATGTATTCTCGATAATATTCTCTCAGGCTCTTCTTTCAATGCCAGAAAAGAAAAACGAGATATCAGGTTTGATGATAATGGGCCTTTTCGGTGGAACAGTATTCCCATTGCTTATGGGATTTGCTTCCGATGCAGCCGGTCAGGACGGAGCGGTAGCAGTAATGGCAGTAGGAGTTATCTACTTACTCTTCTACACCATGAAATTGAAAAAATGAGTAGTGCTCATTAATTAGCTTTGTCGCCCGTCGGTTCTTGATTAACTACGTTGACCGTCGGTTCTTAATTCTTAATTTTTAATTCTTAATTGACTTAATTGAATATCATGAACGATATAGTAGTAGGAATGGGTGAAGCGCTATGGGATGTGCTTCCGGAAGGAAAGAAATTGGGTGGTGCCCCTGCAAATTTTGCATACCATATTTCACAATTCGGCCTTAACAGCCGAGTAGTAAGTGCTGTAGGTGATGACAAACTAGGTGCAGAAATACTTGAAAATTTCCGTGAAAAGAAGCTTTACGGAATAGTAGAGACAGTACCTTATCCTACAGGAACCGTTCAGGTGGAACTCGATGCCGAAGGTGTTCCTTGTTATGACATAAAGGAAGGTGTTGCATGGGACAATATCCCGTTTACTCCTGCCCTTGAAGATTTGGCCCGCCATACCCGTGCCGTATGTTTCGGCTCTTTGGCACAGCGCAGTGTCGTGTCTCGTGAGACAATCAACCGTTTTATAGACGCTATGCCTGATGGTGATGATATATTGAAGATATTTGATATCAATCTTCGTCAGGGTTTTTATACAAAGGAAATACTTTGCAATTCATTCCGTAAGTGCAACATTCTGAAGATAAACGATGAAGAACTCGTCACAGTGAGCCGCATGTTCGGCTATCCCGGCATCGACCTTCAGGACAAATGTTGGATCCTCCTGGCCAAGTACAACCTGAAGATGCTGATACTCACCTGCGGAGTGAACGGCAGTTATGTATTTACTCCGGGCAGTGTTTCATTTGTAGAGACGCCGAAAGTGGTTGTTGCCGACACAGTTGGGGCAGGTGATTCCTTTACCGCTACATTCGTAGCTTCCATTCTTAAAGGAAAGTCAGTACGTGAGGCTCATGAGCTTGCAGTAAAAGTCTCTGCATACGTATGTACGCAGAATGGCGCCATGCCTGTGTTGCCGGATGTGTATCTGGACTAATATGTAACAAATATATAAGTTGGCAAGTTGACGAGGTTCTGGTCTCGTCAACTTGCTTTTTTTATATATTTAGGATTAAATAATATAATGTATATGATATATATCATGTATATTATATATATTTGCAGAAAATATATGATTATGGTAACAGTTGCTTTACAAAAGAAAAGAAAGAATATAGACTTACCTGTAGAAACATTACAGAAACTTTCCATAATGGCTGCATCACAAGGAAAAAGCCTAAAGGCATATATTGAGAATATTCTTGTAGCAAAAGCCGATACATTACAATTAGAGGTACAGAATCCCAGCCCGAGTGATGATGAATTTTTCTCTTATCCTGAAAATCTGAATGAAACGGTTGAAAGAGTAAATGAGTATAAGAGGGGAAAAACAAAATCAAAGGTAGTACTGAAATCTGTTGATGATATAAATAATTTCATAAATAACCTTTGATAATGTATATCGTTGAAATCAGTGATAGGGCTGCAGATGATATAGCCTTATTAAAGAAAAGTGGAAATACTTCAGCTATAATTAAAATCCGAAAACTTCTTGTTGAGCTGCAAGAACATCCTACATCAGGTACCGGTCAGGTTGAGGCCTTGAAAGGAAATCTTTCCGGTTTCTGGAGCAGAAAAATTGATAAATACAATCGTTTGATTTATACCATTGAAGAAGAAATTGTTACTGTTGTGGTAGTTTCCGCAAAAGGTCATTATGGTATGAAATAGAATTTAATTGACGACTAGTTAGTCAGCTCGTCAATTAAAAAGATTATTATTTTTTCCTTAATACATCCGTAGGATTTTCTCCAAAAAACTCTTTATAGCATTTTGTGAAGTATGATGGCGATGAAAATCCCACTTCGTATGCTATTTCCGATATACTTTTTTCGCTTGAAGTCTTTATTATAGCATTTGCCTTGTTAAGCCTTGCTATCCTTAACAACTCGTTGGGTGTATATCCTGTCAATGCTTTAGCTTTTCTGTACAGCTGTACGCGGCTGAATCCTATCTGTTCTCCCATATCTTCTACGCTGAAATCAGCATTACCGATATTTTCTTCAATCAGACGGCGCAGCTTTTCCACAAAACCTTTGTCTGCATCTGCCAGAGGAGTAGCATTGGTCAATGTCTTGTCTCCGAAGAAATCCTTCAGCCTTTTACGGTTATCTATAAGATTATGTAGTCTTGCCATCAGAAGTTCAGAACTGAAAGGTTTGGATATGTATGAGTCCGCACCACATTCATATCCTTTTATCTTCTGTTCGTCCATTGAGTATGCCGTGAGCATCATTACAGGAATGTGTGATGTGCGTGGCTCTGCCTTCAGACGGCGACAACATTCCATACCGTCCATTACTGGCATCATCACATCACAGATTATTATGTCTGGCACTCCGGCAATAGCAAGTTTCAATCCTTCTTCTCCATTGCCAGCTTCCATTACAGAATATTCACCCTCCAGTAACGATTTCACATAGTCCCTGACATCCTGATTGTCGTCAATAACAAGCACTATTCCTTTCGATACATCTTTCTTGCCTGCATTATTATTTTCTGCCTTAAGACTTTCCTGATCTGCCATAACTACAGCTCCTTCTTTAAGATTGTTAAGCAGAGCTTTACGATCAACACTTCCCGTTACAGTTCCATCCTGTTTTACAGGAATACAGATAGTGAATACAGTACCACTACCTTCAGTGCTTTCCACATTAATCTCGCCATGATGCATTTCAACAAATGCTTTAACAAGTGCAAGACCTATTCCAGAACCGGCATGATGTACGTCTATCTGGTAGAAACTCTCGAAAATATGTTTTACGTGTTCTGCAGGCATACCTGCGCCTGTGTCAGTAAACTTCATTGTAATCTTGTTATCAGTACCCCTGCGTAAGCAGATGCTTATACAGCCATTTTCGGGTGTAAATTTGAAAGCATTCGACAACAGGTTATAAGTTATTCTTTCCATCATCTCTGCATCTGCTATGATATTATAATCGCCTTCTTCTGCATTAAACCTGAATGTGATATGTTTTCTGTAGCTTAATGTACGAAACGCCTCTGCCCATTCTTTCATACAGTCCATTATGTTGAATTCAGAGAGATGCATTTCCAGCTTTCCGTTTTCAAATTTACGGAAATCCATTATTTGATTTATCAGTCTGAGTAGAACGGTAACATTCTTGTTTATAATGTTGAGTAGGAATTTCTCTTCTTCTTTAATGTTTTTGCTTTCCATCAACCGTTTCACAGGATCGGCTATAAGAGTGAGAGGAGTACGGAAATCATGAGATACATTTGTGAAGAAAGACAACTTTGCTTTTGTAGCCTCTTCAAGTTTCTGTGAAAGGTCAATAAGCTGATCCCTTTGCTCTTCCAATTGTTGTTTCTGTTCGGCAAGTTCCGCATTAAGTCTTATTTTTGTCCAGTATGCCCTGACTACAAAGAACAGTAATACTGCCAGTAGGATGGCTATTACTATGCATGCATACAGAAACATCTTTTGTGATGAATACCTCATAAGGTATGTATCAAGTTTTTCATTCAGTATTTTTATTTTGTCATCCAAAGTCTTGATATGTGATGTCTGCATCTGCATGATTCTGGCATTTCCGGCGTTTACAAGTGCCGATGATAGTAGATTTTCCCTTTCGTATTTCTTCTTTTCCAAGATGTTCATAGCTACCTGGATAGCTTTGTCACCTCCTGTAGGGTATATAAACGTAGCGTCAAGAATACTGTCGGTTACCAGTTCGACACCAAGCTTTTCGCCAGCCAGGGCGTCAACACCGACAAAGAGCATTTCTTTTTCACGTCCTTTTTTTCTGGCTGCTTCGTAGGCACCGGCAGCCATCGGGTCATTTTGTGCAAATACCAGATCGATATCTTTGTATATTGAAAGAATTGAATCAAACTTGTTTTCTGCATTTGCTTTCAGCCATGCGGCATCAGCCGTAGCAATTATTTCGATAGAAGGATAATTTTTCAGAACATCGTTCATTCCTTTGTGTCTTTCCAGGGCTGGAGTGGAGCCTTTTAGTCCGGTCAGTTCAACTATTCTGCCTTTTCCGTTAAGTCTGTTGGCTATGTATGTTCCTACCTGTTCTCCCATCAGATAATTATCACCTCCAACAAATGCCGTATATTTGTCGGAAGCTATTTTCCTGTCCACCAATACTACAGGGATACCCCCATCGTAAGCCTTTTCCACTACAGGGGTAATGGCTTTTGCTTCGTTGGGTGATACAATAAGCAGATCAACTCCTTCTGAAATGAATTCTTCTATATCTTCTATCTGTTCTTTACTATTGTCTTTTACAGTCTTTATTTCAATTTTCAGATTAGGGTAGAAGAGTGCTTCACGCTTTATCTCGTCGTTCATTCGGTTTCTCCACTCATCATCGCTACATTGCGATACACCGATAATGAAATCATGTTCGGATTTAGAACATGATGAAATAAATAATAACAGAAAAAACGAAAGGGTTATACAGACATTGCCTGCGATATGTTTGATTCTGCTGTGTTTCATCTTATTTGGTTAGGTATATTGGTATTTATTCTACTGTCTATTATGCAAAAGTAATCAATAAATACAATATTTACAAATGTCGTATAGGGGGCTGTATCTTTTCTATAGGTGAGTAAAAATAACGCTTAGTGAACATGTATGATTTTCAAAACTACATTCAAGCAGTATGCATACAATGTTTGCTAAGCGTAAATACAATGTGAGATACAATATCTATTTCACTTTTTTATACATATTCCGAGAGTTTATTAATTCCTATATTCAGCTCTTTAGCAATATCTTCATCGGATAGCCCTTGTTTCCTTAAGAGGCTTATCATATTTCCTAGCATTTTATTTTTAGAAATTAGTTCCTGGCTCTTGCTCTCAAGTTCCTGGCTCTTGCTCTCAAGTTCCTGGCTCTTGCTCTCAAGTTCTTGGCTTTTGCTCTCAAGTTCCTTGTTCTTAAGCTCCAGCTCCTTATTCTTCATCATTATCGTAGTGTCACGTGATTCTATTTCCGAAAGAATTTCATCCTCAACATCCATATCCCTTCTTACATCCGGTTCGACAGCTGCCTTTATCAGCCTGTCAACCACAAGCTGTTCCTCTATTTCCAGTCCT
>NZ_JAOQJJ010000029.1:0-31627 GCF_025567135.1 Bacteroides cellulolyticus | reverse complement strand
TAAGGACTCGCTTTTCTATTGTACAAACAGGGCACTGGCATCTGTAGGTACGAACTTATTTGTGAATTACTCATATGTATAAAATTAATTTTGAATAGTTACTTAAAAATCAAGTTCTCTGATGCAAGAACAGCTTCACTTCCTACATAGTTAGGGAACATTCTTTCCCATCCGCGAGGGATGGTACAACCGTGGAATATTATCATAAGTCCATGGTCATTAGCATCGCTTAGAATGTCTTCATATAACCCCATCATCTGTTGTTTGTCTCCTCCGAAGAAATCTACTTTAAGCCCTTTTACACCACATTCCTGTAGCCATTTCATTTCACGCTTGCGGTCTATAGAGTTGCTCATGCACTGTTTGGCGCATTGTGGGGCATCATTCCAATATCCGTTAGAGTTGTACCATACAAATACTCCTACGCCTTTGCTTTGGGCATATTTGAAAAGTTCTTCCATTCGTTTGCGTCCTATGTTTGTCTCCCATCCACCGTCAATGAGTGTAAATTCATATCCCATTTGTGCGGCAAGATCTATAAATTTTATCTGGTCATCATAGTTAATGCTTGGGTCTTGCCATACAATCCAGCTCCAAGTGGAACGTCCGAATTCATATTTCTGTGAAGGTTCGTACAATGGTTCAACAACATCAAAAGGAACTGTTGTTTCTACAATTGGTTTTAAGTTGTCTCCAACGGTTATTGTACGCCATGGAGTTTCTCCAGGAAGGGCTAGTCCAGGTGTAGAACTTCCAAGTCCGTTCATTTCGTTTTCATTAGGGAATGTTATTGTATAAAGTCCATTATCACTGGCATCGCTAAGATGTGAAGCACAATATTTGCTTCTTACTCCGGTTTCTGATACCAGTGCCCAGTTGTTTCCTATATGGAAAAGACACGGGAAAGTGTATCCTTCGCCAAATTGTGATGGAGTAGATATCGGTTCGTCCGGTTTATATTCTTCTTCGTAGCTTGGTCTTGCTCTTTTCCATCCAACCATAGGTTTACTTTGAGGGCAAATGAAAGTAGTGGTGTTTTCTGGAAAATCAAAGCCGGTAGTTTCAGATTTCATTACAATGGAAGCTCTTTCACCATGTTGTGGTATCTCATATCGGAAAGCTATGTCATTATTGCTGACTCTGAATACCACATCGAAAGGATGTTTATCTGCATTACAGAATGTAATCTTCAATTCGTTTGCATTATATTTTATGACCGAATGCTTTATTCTGTCTTGAACATAGGTCTTATTGATTGAAGATGATTTTTGTTCCACGTAAGATATGTTATTACTGAAATCACCTATATCGGTAATAAATCCAAGCGGAGAATTTTCTAGAATTATATTATTCTTATAAGTAACACTGTAAAATGGTTTACCTGATTTTACAGATATATCTACTTTTAAGTTTTTGTCAGGTCCTGTGACAGTTGCCTGTTGTGCTGACAGGAGAGAACATGATAAAGCAAGTGTACAGAATAGTAAATATTTGTTCATGTGTAATAGGTTTAAGTAATTTATAGTTTTTTATTTATATTCGAACTCTAAAACGCCTCGTACATCATCAGAAGCCGCAGCAACATAAGCTTTGAATTTTCCGGATTCTACTGTCCATTTCTGGGTCTTGTCATTAAAAAACTTCAAGTCATTAGCGTCAATGGTGAACTTGACTTCTTTTTCTTCGTTTGGAGCAAGTTCAACCTTGCAGAAACCTTTCAGCTCTTTTTCAGGGCGTAGAAGACTGCATTTTTCGTCTCCTATATATAGCTGCACGGTTTCTTTACCTTTAACTTTACCAGTATTCTTTACTTTGACAGATATTGTCAGTTCTCCGTTTTCAGATATTGATTTTCCTGAAATAGAAGGTTTTGAATAGGCGTAAGTGGTATAGCTGATACCGTGGCCGAATGAGTACAGAGGCTTTATGTTTTTAGTATCATACCAACGGTAGCCTACGAGGATGTCTTCCTTATATTCCTGTTTGATACTATCGCCAGGGTAACTCATTTCGCCATAATAGTGTGCCGGACAGTCTTCCAGTTTTACAGGATAAGAGAAAGGAAGTTTGCCGCTAGGATTTACTTTTCCAGTAAGGACATCAGCCAATGCTGATCCGCCTATAGAACCAAGATACCATGATTGTACTATTGAAGGTACTTCTTTTTCCCATGGCATTTCTACTGCGTTACCGCTTGTTATAACTACCACGATATTCTTGTTTACCTTCATCATTTCTTCGATTAATTCATCTTGTCCGAATGGGAGACCGAATGTCTTTCTGTCTCCACCTTCACAATCTTGGAAATGATTCTTGTTTAGACCTCCGATGAAAATTACCAGATCTGCTTTACCTGCTTTTTGTACAGCATCATTACGCAGTGAATCCATAGTAGCCTGTGGAATGACTTCTTCATTTCCGTACATAGGTCTTCCTGCCATATATCCTTGAGCAAATTCTATTTTTGTTCCGAACTCTTTTTTAAGTGCGTCAAGTGGAGTCACAACAAGTTTTGGTTTCAGCTCTGACGAACCTCCTCCTGCCATAAGATTTCTCACAGCATTATCGCCGACCACAAGTACCTTATTATATTTGTTCATATCTATCGGAAGAAGTGCGGGAGCTTTCTTTGATGATTTGTTCTTGAGAAGCACTATTCCCTCGGTAGCAATGTTGTATGCAGTTTTGTAATGTTCTTCGCTTGTAATTGAACCGAAAGGCTTTTCTCTGTTCATGGCTGTGCGGAATATAAGTCTTAATACGCGTGCCGCTTTTTCATTTACAACTTCCATTGGAATTTTTCCGTCCTTTACCATCTGCAGGTAATTCTTTCCAAGATAGTAATCGTCATAACCGAATTCAGACTCTGAAGTCAGCCCGTTGGTATATGACCCCATTTCTATATCAAGCCCGTACATTGCTGCTTCGTATGTGTCGTGTGCAGCTCCCCAGTCGGTAATTACACATCCGTCGAATTTCCATTCACCTTTCAGAATGTCGTTGTTGAGCAGTTTGTGATGTGTCGCATGAGTTCCTCTTACTTTGTTGTATGCTCCCATTATGCTCCATACTCCACCTCTCTCAACTGCAGCCTGGAAGGCAGGAAGATATATTTCGCGTAGGGCTCTGTCGCTCAACTGTACATCGATATGTCCACGCCATAGTTCCTGATTATTCAGTGCGTAGTGCTTTACACAAGCTGCCACACCGTTCTTTTGAACTCCCTGGATATATGGCACACATAATTCGGCTGCCAGATAAGGATCCTCACCCAGGTATTCAAAGTTACGTCCGTTCAAGGGAGTACGATAGATATTTACTCCAGGGCCGAGCAGTACATCCTTCTCACGATACCTTGCTTCTTCACCAATAGCTTTACCATAATCGGCTGCAAGAGTTGTATTCCAGCTGGCTGCAAGACAGGTCAATGCCGGAAAGGCTGTACAGCTGTCGCTTGTCCATCCTGCGTAACCCCAGTCATTCCAGTTTATTTCTGCACGTACACCATGAGGGCCGTCGCTCATCCAAAGCTCAGGAATACCCAAACGAGGGCAACCCGGAGAACTGAACTTTCCCTGTGCGTAGCTTAAATGTGTTTTTTCCTCAAGAGTCATACGTTTTAATGCGTCCTCTATCCTTAACTCTATAGGCTGTTTGTCATCCAGATATACAGGTATGTTGTTCTGTGCGTTTGTTGCTATATATGACAAAGCCAATAGACCTGTTGTAATAAATGTATTTTTCATGGTTATATATTTATTTTGATTTGATTTCTATTGTTGAGCTTTCCAAACCATTGGATTTTGCCGTTAATGTGGCTGTTCCTTTTTCTCCGTTATTCTGTAATACTACCAGACATTTTCCGTTAAATGCCTTGCGTTTATTGTCCTTGAAACGTTCCATTGATGTCTGGCAACCATTGTCAACACCGGCAATGAAAGCATTACCTTTAACTTCAAAATTAATAAGATTTTCAGAAATAGGACATAAATTATTGTCTTTATCCAGCACTTCCACAGTGACAAAACTCAAATCCTTTCCGTCCGCTGTTATGATATCTCTGTCAGGAGTAAGTCTTATCTTATGTGGAGTTCCGGCTGTATGTATTTCTTTTTCAGCAATAATGTAGCTATTCTTTCTTGCAACGACCTTAACAGTACCTGGTATGAACTTAACCCTCCATACCACGTGCAGGTTGTCCTCGTCTTTACTGCGTATTCCTTGCGACTCGCCATTTATGAAAAGTTCAACCTCATCGGCATTGTTGTAGTAGCACCACATATCTATTTCCTGTCCTTCAGTCCAGTTCCAGTGAGGGAACAGGTGCAGTACTTGTTTGTTTGTCCATTCTGCCTGATACAGATAATAAACGTCTTTAGGGAAACCTGCCAGATCGACGATTCCAAAGTAAGAACTTCTTGCTGGCCATCCGTATGGAGTAGGTTCGCCTATATAGTCAAATCCTGTCCAGATGTACTGTCCGCTGATAAAATCATTGTTTCTTACCAGTTTTATGTTTTCCTCGTGAGGGTTACCCCATGGAGCATGGCAGTTATCATATGAAGAACATGAGAAACTTTTATCATAGAAAGGTTTGTCCCAACGTTCAGGCCATATGAACATCTCATTACTAGGCATACGGTAGTATCCTCTTGTCATCAGAGCAGAATTACTTTCAGTAATAATGAAAGGTTTGCCTGGGAAGTTCTTTGGAACGTCAGGGATGTTGGCGTTATGATAGTTGTATCCTATTATGTCAAGGGCCCCTGATTTAAACAGGTGGTTTCCGGGATTAGGTTCATTGCATCCTGCTGTAACCGGACGTGTAGGGTCAAGTTCCCTAACGAAATCTGCAAGCTTTTTTGTCAGAAGTGAGTTTACACTCATTTCTCCGTCTTTAGCCAACATGTCTGCAGAGTGTCCGAAATTAAGTATAAGGTTAGCTTCTTCCAATGATAGAGTATCCGCTTTTGCATCGCTCCATTGCTCCAACACTTCGTTGCCTATACTCCATACGAATATGGAAGGATGGTTGCGGTCGCGTAATATAAAATCACGAAGATCTTTTTCATGCCATTCATTGAAGTATTTTGCATAGTCGTGCGAAGTCTTTTTCTTGCGCCACATGTCGAATGCCTCGTCCATTACAATGAATCCCATCTTGTCGCATAAGTCAAGCAATTCAGGTGCAGGCGGATTGTGTGAACAGCGGATACCGTTGCATCCCATCTCTTTCAGAATCTGCAACTGTCTTTCTATAGCTCTGGTATTTACGGCAGCTCCCAGACATCCAAGGTCGTGGTGCATACACACACCATTAATTTTAGTCTGTTTGCCGTTCAGAATAAATCCTTTTTCGGCATCAAACTTGAAATTACGTACTCCCGTGGTTGTGGTGTATCTGTCAATACATTTGCCGTCTTTGATAACTTCTGTGACGAGGGAGTACAAATACGGATTATCTATATCCCATAATTTAGGTGATGAGATATTCAGGGTGTGGCTTATATCGGATTTCTGTCCTGCAACAACAGAAACAGATGATTCCGTCTCGGCAACAACTGAGCCATCCATATCGTTCAGTATAGATTTCAGGGTTACTGTTTCATTGTTATTGCCTGAGTTTTGTACTGTGGTCACAATGTTTAAAGTCGCATTGTTGTTACTGATTTCAGAAGTTGTGACATAAGTTCCCCATTCGTCAACATGTACAGGGCTTGTTTTGGTCAACCATACATTTCTGTATATACCACATCCTGAATACCATCTGGAATTCGGTTGTTCTGAGTTATCTACACGGACTGCTATTACATTCTTTTCATTCCATTTCAGATATGGAGTTATGTCGTAACCGAATGAGATATAGCCGTATGGACGTTTACCCAATGATTGGCCGTTTATGAACACTTCACTGTTCATATATATACCGTCAAAATCTATTCTTATTATCTTGTCGGAATCTTCATTACTTGGGATAAATGTTTTTCTGTACCAACCTGTTCCTCCAGGTAAAGCGCCACCGCCTGTTCCCGATGGATTGTCCTTACTGAAATCACCTTCTATGGCCCAATCGTGAGGAAGGTTTAATACTCTCCATTCCTCATCATCGAAATCTGTTTCTGATGCTTTGGGATTGTCACTCAGAGAGAATGACCAGTTGTCATTGAAACATATCTTTTCCCTTGGGGATACAGATACAGAGCTGCATGCCCCCAGGAGCATGCAGCAAAATATACCTATGTATGTAAATAATTTCATTGATTACAATTTGACTGTTTGTGATTTACCGTCATACTTGACGATTATACCTTTTGATTTTTTGTCGAAAGCATCAGAGTTTTCCTTGTTCACTTTTACGATTTCGAACGTGCGTTCTTTCAACATTCCGTCGTATTCACCTTTTCTGTCTGATATTACAAGTTCTTTGGTGTTTTCATTATAATTTATCTCAATCATACTGTATTTACCCTGTTCGTAGTTGTAGTTTACACCTTCGTCTTCGTATAAAGTAAATGAAGCGTCGTCACCCTGATAAACATAAAGTTTTATATGTTCAGGCTGTTTTTCAGAAGTATATTGTATTTCTGGACCGAAAGGAATGATTGAACCGGCACGTACGAACAAAGGCATACGTTCGTATGGTGCGTCAACCAGTTTCTTTTCTCCTCCCTGCTGGAATTTTCCGGTATAGAAATCATACCATCCTGCAGATTTAGGGAAATATACCTCACGCTGGCGATCTCCATATTTATATACCGGTGATACCATGATTGACGGACCGAACATATATTGGTCGCCAATATTATTTACATTTGTATCGGCAGTGAAATCCATTACAAGAGGACGCATGATAGTGTAATCGTTGAACCAAGTCATACCTGCCAATGAGTAGATGTATGGCATAAGGCTATATCTCAGCTTAGAATAGTAAACTACGGAATTGTATGCCGGGTGTCCTTCTGGTGCTATTTCCCAGATTTCACGGAATGGATATTGTCCGTGTGCGCGGTATAGCGGACAGAATGCTCCGAACTGATACCATCTTGCATTCAGCTCCCTCCATTCCTTGTAGTCGGCATTTTCTGTCTTGTTCTTGTTCCACTGCTGCTGTCCGGCTACATATCTGTTTTCTACACAGAAACCGCCTATGTCCATGGTCCAGTAAGGAATTCCGCTTATAGCAAAGTTAAGTCCTGCCATAATCTGTGCTTTCATGTCTTCCCATCTTGTACCTATGTCACCGCTCCATGTGGCAGTTGAGTATCTTTGCAGTCCGGCAAATCCAGAACGTGTAAGCAAGAATACACGTTTGTTGTTGTCCACGCTTCTCTGACCGTCATAGATTGCTTCAGCGTTCATCAGTGCGTATGCATTGAAATACTCGGCAGAAGGGCCAAGTGCGGTAGGTCCGCACAAATCTTTTCTATATTGCAAGTCTGTACAGTCTCTCACATTAGGTTCGCTGGCATCCATCCACCATGCGTCTATACCCAACGGATAATAATGTTCATACATCTGATTCCAGAACAGCTTGCGTGCGTCTGCATCGTATGCATCGTAGAATCCGTAAGTATAACCGGGGCCAACCCAGTCCCTCAGGCTGTCTTTTACAGACTGCTGATAAATCCATCCGTTCTTGTCGAACTCTTTATAATGTTCGGTTGTAGTATAGAATTTAGGCCAAACTGAAATCATCATATGTGCGTTCATCGCATGTATTGAATCAACCATAGCCTTAGGATTTGGGAAACGGTTCTTGTCGAATTCATGGCTTCCCCATGCATCTTCCGGCCAGTGATTCCAGTCAAGCACGATATTGTCGATAGGAATATTTCTGTCTCTGAAACCTTTCAGTGCTCCCAGCATTTCATCAGCAGTGTTATATTTTTCCCTGCTCTGCCAGAAACCCATAGCCCATTTAGGCATGATAGGTGATTTTCCGGTAAGAGTTCTGTATCCGCTGATTACGTCGTCCATGTCGTCTCCTGCAATAAAGTAGTAGTCAAGCTGTTTTGTCATTTCGCTCCACCATGACTGCTTTCCCTGTTCTTCAGGAGTTACAGGGCTCATTACACGTAATCCTGAATAAGATACGGCACCGTCTGGCTTCCATTCAATTTTAAGAGGAACTCTTTTCCCTTTTTCCAGATTAACTGAGAATTTGTAGCTGTTAGGATTCCATGCTGTACGCCATCTTTCCGGTACTACCAGTTTGTTGTCAATATATACTTTTGTATAGCCGGCATAATATAAAATAAACTTGAATTCACCTGTTTCGGAGGGTTCAATCATACCTTCGTATGTTACGTTGGCTCCCATGAACGGGAAGTTCTCAGGAAGATTCACAACTTTAGATAAATCCTCTCTTTTCAGGTGTTCGAAATATAGCTGAGGCTCACGTCTGACTATAGTTTCTGATGATGCATTCTTCTCAGGAACGTATGTACCTGTAATCGCACCCTCAACACCTTCTTTGTCGTATAGTTTGAATACTTCTCCCAGTTGTGAATAGTCATTAGGATTTCCGAAACGGCATAGTGAATAGCTGTCCAGCAAAACACCATAGTTTTTATTAGATACGATGAAAGGTATTGAAACTTTAGTGTTGTACTGGAATAGTTCTTCGTTTTTACCTTTGTAGTTAAACTCTTCAGACTGGTGCTGTCCGAGTCCGTAGAATGCTTCATCTTTCGGCGATTCAAAAACTTGTCTTATAGAATATCCTTTTGTGCCTTCAATTTCTATAGGGGTAAAAGTCTTTCCTCCACCTTTGTTTTCCTGCAGAATTATCTCTCCTTTCTTGTTAGTAAACCATACTTCTCCCGTGGAACTTAACACGGAGGCGTTTATTTTCCCAGTAGAAACAATTACGGTATCTCCTTGTTGTTTAACAGTAAAAGGTATTTTTTTTGTTTGTGGAACAATTATCAAACTTTTAGAATCGGCAAATTTATTTTCCTTTGTAGCCGATACATGAAATAGTTTGTCACCCATTACTTCCATACGAACCAGATGTGCATCCGTTTCGTTTTTAGGTTTAACTTTAACTATTACGCCATAGTCTGTTTCTTCATAGACATTCGAACATCCGAATGACATCCCTACGGCAAGGAGACAATAAAAGATATTTCTCGCATTCATATACCCAAGTATTTAATTAGTTAATTCTATAAAACTTTTCTCATATGCAAAAATACTGTTTATAGTTAGGAGTTAAGATTTATAATGTTTTATACAAGGGTATTATCTTGTTCCTCAGAGGTCTGTTTGTTTCATACAAGGGTATTATTTGTTATTTTTCTCTTTTAACTGATATGCTGAAGGTAAAACTCCAAATTCATCCTTGAAATATTTGCTGAAATATTTGGGGTTGTTAAATCCTACCTCATAAGCAATCTCGGATACATATAACTGACTTTCGCGTAATAATTGAGCTGCTCTTTTCAGTCTGATTGTACGTATAAACTCTATTGGCGTTTTTCCAGTTATCTGTAATAACTTTTTATACAGATGTACTCTACTCATTCCAAGTTCGCTACTAAGTTCTTCAACTGAAAGTTCACTCCTAGATATATTGTCTTCTACGTATTTAATAGCTTTTTCTACTAGTTTTTCATCTAATGATGTTATTACTATGTTGCTTGGCGTAGGATCTATTGTTGAGTGTGATATTTGTTTGTAATGACTTAACTCAATCAATTTCCTGATACGTAATGTCAATACCGTCATGTTAAAAGGTTTGGTTACATAATCATCTGCACCTATTTCCAAGCCTTCAACTTTTGATTCAACAGCCTGTCGTGCAGTTAGTAATATTACAGGTATGTGTGCTGTTGGCTGATTGTTTTTTATTAGTTTGCATAGTTCTATGCCATCCATTACAGGCATCATTACATCGCTTATAATAAGATCAGGGCGTTTCTGTTGTATCATTTCCCATGCTTCTTCTCCATTGGATGCTATTTCAACATTGTATTGTAATTCTAAACTATGTTGCATGAAAATACGGAAATCTTCATTATCATCTACTATTAGTATTAATGGGAAGTCTTTACGGTCTGTTTGCTCTATTACTTTTTCTGTATCTTCATTATTTTTTTCATTTGTATTTTCAACAGCACTGACAATATGTTCCGATATTAAGTCTACATGTTTTACAGGAAGTTGTATTACAAAAACTGTTCCTGTCCCTATATTGTCGAATACTTCTACACTTCCATCATGTAAGTTTACAAAATCACGTACCAGGCTAAGTCCTATACCGCTACCTGTACTTTCTTCAATTCCTTTATGTCCAGCTTGATAGAATCGTTCGAAAATATGCTCTTTCTCAGAGTCTGGGATACCAATACCTGTATCTGATACTTTTATTTCCAGCATTTCCTGTGTTCCCTCAATGTGTTCTATCATGACAGTTACTCGTCCGCCGTCAGGTGTAAACTTAAATGCGTTTGAAAGTAAGTTAGTAACTATTTTACTTATTTTATCAGCATCGAATGCCATATGGAAATTGTCTATTCCTGAAAAGAAAAAGAACTGAATATGTTTTTTGTTTGCCATTAGCAGAAATGAGTTACATACTTCGCGAATATATGCTACGATATCACTTTCTGATAACGATAGAGTATGTCCTGTCATTTCACTTTTTCTGAAATCAAGTAGCTGGTTTACAAGTATCAGTAGGCGTTGTGCGTTTCTGTATATAAGCATGAGCATTGATTTTTGTGATTCATCTTTTGTACTTTTCAACAAGTCTTCTAATGGTGATATAATCAATGTCAGAGGAGTGCGAAGCTCATGGCTGATATTTGTAAAGAAACGAAACTTCATTTGGTTTATTTCTTCATTTTTTACAGCCTCTTGTTCTATTTGTTGTAAACGGAATTTTTCACGCTCACGTTTTAAAATCATTTTACGTGCTGATAACAATATACATATTGCTATTAAGGTATAACATGAATATGCCCACCAAGATAACCAGAAAGGAGGATGTACCACGATTTCCAGTTTTGCAGTTTCTATACTTTCATATCCGTCGCTGTTTATGGCTTTTACATTTAAAATGTATTTTTTCGGGGTTAAATTTGTGAATGTAAGCCTGTTTAATCCTACAGGCAATGTAAGCCATTCATCATTTACACCTTCCATTTTGTATTTATAGCATGTTTTTTCTGGTAGATTATAATTGTCTGAACTTAATTCTAATGAGAATATATTTTGTGTATTTTTAAGTTCTACTTTTCTTGTTGAGTTTATGTCTTTAGTCAGTATGATATTGCCATTGTATTCTACTCCAGCTTCAATCTTCTGATTAAACAGATATAATTCGGAAAACATTATTTTAGGAGGTATTGTGTTATAATGTATTTTATCAGGATTAAATGTGTTTAGTCCATAAAGTCCTCCTGCAATAATCGTACCGTCTTTCAATGTCTTAATTGCCCTTAGATTGAAATCGCAGTTTTGTAGTCCGTCTTTCTCATTGTAAATGTGTGATTCGAATACATATTCTCCGTTTGCATCTTTTGATACCTTTATGTGGATCATGTGACGTGTAGATGTAACCCAGATATCGTGATTATTATCTTCTGTTATACCCGATATGACTTCGCCCTCTGCATTTGTTGTTTCTGTAAAATTTGTAGTTGCGTGACGTTTTCTGTTATACATTTCAAGACCTTCGTTTGTCGCTATCCATATTAATCCACGGCTGTCACTATATACCTGACTTACACCATGTCCGCTTAAAGATGTATTTCTGATTGTCTCTTTTAATTTGAGTGTTTCCAGATCTACTAAAGCTAATTGTGACTTTCCTACTACAAGGATATTGTCTTTTGTTACGCATAGTGATGGTACCATCCCATTTATTTCATCGTACTTGGTAAGTTTGTTGCTTTTCATATCAATATATTGGATTCCTCCGTCTAAGAAACCTATCCATAGCTTTCCGTCAGCTTCTGCCATAGACCACACGTTATTGCCCAATAACCCGTTATTGTTTACTGTGTATTTGGTTAATCCTTTTATGTCAAGACTGTACAGACCATTGTTGAATGTGCCTATCCATAATCTGTTATCACTTGTCTTTAATAGTGAAACTATGGGTGAGGTAAAGTTGTAGTGTTTTTTTACTTTCGCCTCTTCGATATTCCATAAAAGTAGTCCATCATTATTTGTTCCTAACCACACATGCTTATCATCGGCCTGTTCTACGCATGTAATATCACCAAGTTCATACATGTTGAATTTGAACATACTTTCGCTATAATATGAAATACCTTTTTTATATGTTCCAATCCATGTTGTTCCATATTTGTCTGTATATATTTTGTAAACGGTGTTATGTGATAAACTGCGGGTATTATTTTTATCATTTACAAGATTTGTTAAATGACCAGTTTTTTTATCAAAAACATCTATGCCTCCGTAGTCTTTGCCTACCCATATTCTACCAATGTTATCTTGTGAAACTGAATGTATAATATCATTCTGGCTTTTCCATGGTTCTTCCAAATCGTGTCTCCATTCGTCTGAAACTGTATCATATACATATAAATTTGAATTATTGGAAATCCAAATGCACTGTTCTTTATCTACGAATAATGAATAAAATGCTTGTTTCCCGTTCATTTGAAGAGATATTTCATCCTTTATCCATTTAGGTTTCATCTCAGACGGGTCAATGCAGACAAGTATTCCGTTGTTGTATTGGAATAAAATTCCATCGTTACATTCATTGATAGCGCTGACACCAAATTCAGGCAATCCAAAGTTATATAATGAAACGAATTTTGTATTATTATTTTTGTCATAGCGATAAAAACCTTCCCATCCTACAAAGAACCATGTCTGTTCATTTGAATCTACATAAATACATTCAGGTAAACCATTGCTGCCTAGTTTTTTCATAAAACTTCTGGTATCGTTATTGAACTGGTTGGCCGCTTTATCGAACATAGTGTATCCTGTCCCCATTTTTATCCATAAATTTCCATTGGGACTTTCTATTATTTCTTTTACGTAATTGTCAGGAAGTGAATGTTTATCATCATGTAAATGACGGAAAACCTTGAATGTATATCCGTCAAAACGGTTCAGTCCGGCGTTGGTTCCGAACCACATAAAACCGTCTTTGTCTTTCAATATGGCATAAACTGAATTGTTGGATAATCCGTCAGCCACTTCAAGGTGTTTGAAATTGAAAGGTTGCGAATACAAAGAAACGAATATAATCTGCCATAATATGACCAAAGACAATCTTTTCATATAAATCAATTTATTTTTTTATTTTACAAAAGAAATAAAAAGTAAGCAAAAAACCAAAATCGTAACAACTATATATAATTAATTGCCCGACTTAAAAATAATTTAAGCCGGGCAAAACATATACATCAACAAATTAAATTAATAAATCCATGTTTTTATCCATGTTTGAATGGTATATCAATCATTTCGGATTCTAATCCTTCACCTACTTTTTTGTCAAAAGAGATTTTAAATGAATATGCGGTTTCGCATGGCTTTTTGGAAGGGAAAGTTATTAAGAGGCCCTTGTCTGTTTGTTGCCATGCTATTTTTTCATCAGAACCGAGCATTTCCACGTTAAGAATCTTTGCATCACGTACAACATCCTTGTTCAAAGATTTTATCATTACTCGTTTGCCCCAATCTAAAGTGATGGCATATAGAGTGTTGTCTTTAGTGGTAAAACGTATGTCTTGGCAATTATATTTTGTTGCTTCATTGTCTGAAAATGAACCGGAAGTACCTTTTGATTCACCTTCACCGGACTTAATCCAACAACGTGTACCATATATGGCATCACCGTTTATCTTTAACCATTTACCTATTGATAGCAGTACTTGTTTTTGTTCGTCAGTAATAGTTCCGTCAGGGTGTGGTCCTATATTCAACAGAAGATTGCCGTTCTTGCTTACTATATCCACTAGGTCGTGTATTATCTGGTCAGGAGTTTTATTTTCTTCTCCGTTTACATATCCCCATGAATGTTTACCTATTGAGGTGTCAGTCTGCCATGGATATTTTCTCATTTCATTTAGTTTTCCACGTTCTACGTCTCCAACCAGTATGTTTGTAGGATAGCCATGCTTTGTGTTAACAACAACACCTTTGCCCCAGTCTAACGAACAATTGTAATAATATGCAAGGAATTTGTTAAAATATTCCGGTATCTTGTTTACAGTCCAGTCGAAATATATAAGCTGTGGTTGATATTTGTCAATAAGTTCATGTGTATGTATAAGGAAGTCTATACATACTTCGTCTGAATACACTTCTTTTTCTGAACGCTTACCATATAGTGTAATTGTAGTATCCTGTACATCAGATGGAAATTCCATACCACCGTTAAAGAACCATGCATTCTCAAGTCTGTGGCTGGATAATCCGAATATTATCCCTTCTTTTTCCGCAGCTTTTTTCAATAAACCTATAATATCTCTTTTGGGGCCCATCTTAACTGCATTCCATGGGTTGTGTTCGCTATTATACATGGCGAAACCGTCATGATGTTCCGCAACCGGCACTATGTATTTTGCACCTGCCTCTTTGAATAATTTCACCCATTCATCTGCATCAAATTTCTCTGCTTTGAACATAGGTATGAAATCTTTGTATCCGAATTTGTCCTGTGGACCATATGTCTCTATATGGTGTTTATATTCGTCAGATCCTTTCTGATACATGTTTCTGGAGTACCATTCACTTCCGTATGCTGGGACTGAATATACCCCCCAGTGGATGAATATTCCAAATTTGGCATCAGAGAACCATTCAGGAAAATGGTAATTCTCGGCTATGTTTTCCCAGTTGTCCTGAAATACATTTGTTCCTTTCGGAGATTCAACGGACATCACATCTGTTTTTTTCTCGTTTGTGCTACAAGAAACAAACAAAAGCATAATGATAGAATAGAATAGTTTTTTCATCGCATAAAAATTTTATTAACAAATTTATTCCTATATTATTTTATTAAGACTATTGTGGAGCGTTTTCGTAAACTGTTTGGAGTGTATATGATTTCTTGTCTGTAAAAACAGCGCGTTTCATAAGTCTTATCACACGTTTCCCGTTATGTACCAGCTTCCCGTTAGACCGGTCAAAAATGCATGAACGGTCTTTTCCGTTGTCCCAATAGAATGGAGCCATACCGTTTTCTTTGGCTGCCTTGCATAGATATTCCAGAAAATATTCTCTAAAACTTTCAGAACGTTTATCCTCACGGTATTTGCATCCCATTTCTCCTATATAAACAGGAATACCATTGTCAATGAAAGTTGATTTTATTGACTTGAATTGTTCCTGCATATATTCTTCATCCATTCCTTTATATTTCATATCCTGACTCGCTGTATGTCCCCATTCTGAATAAATATCTCCCATTGTGTAATCCATTGGGTCATAATAGTGGATTGATACCATCAGTCGGTTGGGAGTTTTGTCTTTAGGTAATTTGAAGTGTTTTACTGTCAAATCTATATTGGTGGCATAGCCAGGTATTGCCAGAAAACGGTTTGCGTTATTTCCTCCTGTGGAACGTACCGCATCTACGAATACCTGATTCCATTCATTTAAAACAGCATATTGGCGTCCACCGTCGCTAAGGTTCGCTCCCCATCCCCATTTACCGTCATGAATTTCGTTCATTGATTCAAATATAAGGAAATCACCTTTATCCTTGAAACGGTTTGCTATCTGAGTCCATATAGACTTTATCATGTTTTTAATAGTATCGTTTATTTCTTCGTTTAGTGCTGCATTTTTGATGTCAAGCCAGAAGTAACTTTCCACTCCGTCATGGTGTATGTTTATAATTGTGTTTAAGCCTGCATTCTCTGCGTAGTTTACAACTTCTGCTACCCGGTTCATATAACTGTCCGAAATTTTATATTCAGGACCCTCACCAAAATGTCCTACCCATGTTATTGGGATACGTACGGAGGTGAATCCAACTTCGGCCAAACGATAGAAGAATTTTTGTGTCACAGGTGGATTTCCCCATACTGTTTCTTGTGCTTTCCCGTCTTGAAAAGCATCAAGTTGATTGCCTAAGTTCCATCCTAAACCCAATTCTTTGGCTGTTTCATAAGGAGTTTTCGCCTTTGTTTCAGCGTGTATATTCGGCCATGTATTTATAGTTAAAATAAATATACATAGTTTTAAAAGTAGTATATGTCTTTTCATTCAAGATGTTTTGATTAATTTGGTGATGCCTATAAAATTACTTGCCGGAATCTGTGAGGTATTGAATTTCCCTACAATTCCTCATAGACCGGCAAGTGAAAAATATCAAGAGTTTACCACAATAAAAAATTATCTGTCTTTATTGTTCTTATTGGGCTGGGATGTATTCTACGCTGGTAATTGCAAGTCCGCCTGTTTCATTTTTATCATATATTGAAAGTCGGTTTATGTTAAAGATATTTCCCTGTAATTTCAGTAATACTTCATCTGTTATTTTAAAGTCTTGTGATGTAGCATTTTCTTCAATCTCTACCGGTGTGAGGATTTCTGTTCGTGTCTCTCCTCCTTCAGGGTATGTTATTACAAATCCTCCGAGTAATGGCTTGGTAATTATTGTTCCATCTCCATCAACTTTATGTTGAGCAGGTTCAAAATTGACACGTAGTGTTCCTCCTGTTGAGATTTCTTCAGGTAGCCATAAGTTTACACTATTCCATATGCTATATGTTTGACATCTTCCTTTCCATAACGTGTTTTCATTCACATCTTCATTTCCGGATGCTGGAATAAGGACAACTTTTGTAATCTTACAGTTTGTTCCGCTTATGCCTATTGAGTTATTGTTTTCTTTGAATTCTTTAAGCCATTGATTCAATACATAAACAGTGATGTATTCATTATTGTAAGGTTCTATGGAATTATAGCTGTCATAAATTATAGTTTTTGAAGATGTATAATTTCCTTCAGTATATTGTGCGGAATATAAGCTTGCTCCTTGATTTGCGTCGCACGGTGTATAGTAAATACGTAGTTTTGCTCCAATTTTAAGTTCTGTCAAGTCAGCTTCTTTAATTTGAATATTAACCAGACCTAAAATATTGTATACTTCTTTGTTCTCCGCATTTCCTTCCCATAGAGTAATGGGGACAATCACATTATTGGATGATGTATATACAGTTACTTCATTTAAGGTAATGTCGCTATCATTGGCTTTTATGCTTATTCCTGTTGTGCCATCTCCAACCTTAATCAGAAGTTTTCCTTCAGACTGTTGTAAAGTGTATCTTTTTGCATTTCCACCGGCTAGAGGAGTTATTGTAATACTTGCAGTCTGTGCATCTGTTGATAATAAAGAGCCATCTCCACATTTATATGATATGCAGTAAACATCATCTTGGTTTAATGTTCCAGTGAAGTTATTGATTACGGTAGTTCCCCCGTTGTCTAATTGTATGTTGCTGACCAATTGTTTTGGTGTTTTACCTGTTACCTGGATATCTCCACTCAGAAGCCATCCGGAGTTTATTTTCTCTTCATCCCAGGCTGACACTGATGGAACTACAGATATAGGTGTTCCTTGTTCTACTGTACCATTTACATTAAGAGTTGCTGTGAAAGAGAGCTTTTTCCCGGAAACGAAATCCTGATTATCTACAGGTAATGTATAAGTATTTCCGTTGTGTGTAATTCCAATGTAACGTCCTTGCACAGGATCAGATGGCATAACTATTGTCTGGTATTGTCCGCTAATGGATGCATTGGCTGCAAAAGGCATTTCGTCATCAGCTACATCGGTAGAAGTAACGGTTGCATCGCTTAGATTTAAAGAACCAGCTAACTGTTGGTTGTTTATCTTCAGTTGTGCGCCTGTTATGGGTTGACCGTTAGCGTCAGACAGTTGGACTACTACTTTTACCAATTTGTGTTTGAAGTTAAGGCTTACATTCTTAGAACCCACCTGTATTTCTGTAGCTGAGGCAAGCATCACGTCATTTTCAGTCAACGGTGTTTCTGGACTTGTGGAAAGTGTAAAATTATAAACGCTATTGCTGATAGAACCTTCCTTGTACGGATATACCGCGGTGAAGTCAACTGTTTCAACATTACCTGCCATGTCATAGGTTATAGGAGTAGCAGATGTGAAATTTTCTCCGTCTTCTGTAGAGTAAAGGACGTTTGTAATATTCCCAGGAGTCATGGAAATACCAATTTTGTCATTTCCCTCGAATGAAGTGTCTGTGGCACGCGAACTGATAGAGCTGCTGAACACGATGCCTTGAGTCTGATTGAAATTTTCTTCTTTTGTACAAGACGTGGCCAGCAAAGTTGTTGCCAGTCCAAGGCCAAACATTAAAGTCTTTCTCATAATAAAAAATGTTTAACGATTAAACAAAAATAATTCAAAAATCACTATTGCAAAGTTATTGAATATAATATTTTAATTATGGGCTCAAATCGTAACTGTAGCACAGGTGTTTGTTATGCTATATTGCCAAAATGTTATCAATGACAGTATAATATGTAACCGGTATTCGTTATCGGTTTTCATATGCTGTTAAAACATTGTTTAAATACTATTCAAATACTGTTTAAACAATATCTGAAATATAGTTTGTATATGTGTTTAGAATAAATTTGTATGTATAGTTGAAAATTCCATCTTTCCTAATCACATTCTGTAAATATAAGCTATATATATGTAAATATAGTTTGTATCTTTATAAATATAACTTGTATTTATAAAAACATAAGTTGTATTTATAGAAAATGAAAGCACAAGACATATTTTATGTATATATAAAACATGTTTTATTATGGGATGGTATTACATGATTATATATATTGTAAGGCTGGGGTGATAGAATCCTGTTTTTTGAGAAAAATGCTGTCTGTACGGTATTCTGACGAGGACAGGTAACATTTTATACCATGTGTGGTAACATACAGGTACTTTACATTAACAAACATGCCATATTCGTAAAACACGTTTTAAGTTCGTGTTCTCTTATTTTCTTTACTTTTGCAATATGATGATTTTGGTTGATTGATATTTGTATTAATGTAAAAATATTAATTTGTTAATTTTTAAAATAATAAACTGAAATGAGAAACGAGTTTCTAAAATGTTGCAAAAACTTTTACAGTTACCGCATCGCATTGATATTTATCGTATCATGTATTGTGGGGGTGGAATTCTCTTTTGCAGAAGTTTTGCAGGAAAGGACTGTTACCGGAGTTGTAACGTCGGGAACAGATGGTGAAGCGTTAATAGGCGTGAGTGTCCAAGTTAAAGAGAGACCTCAGGTAGGAACTATTACGGATTTTGAAGGAAGGTATTCATTGCAGGCAAGATCCAATGAAACCATTGTCTTTTCTTATATCGGTTTTAAGTCTCAAGAAGTGAAGGCTTCAAAAACGGTAGTAAACGTGGAGTTGGAGGAAGACTCTGAGATTTTGGATGAAGTCGTTGTAGTGGGATACGGAACTATGAAGCGTAGCGATCTTACAGGTTCAGTGGTATCAGTAGGTGAGGATGAGATAAAACAATCCATTGTCACTTCGTTGGACCAGGCATTGCAGAGTAAGGCTGCCGGAGTATCAGTTACACAAAATTCCGGAACACCGGGTGGAGGTATATCCGTTAGTATCCGAGGTATTAACTCATTGAATGGAAATGAACCGCTTTACGTGATAGACGGTGTGGCGATTTCCGGTAACAATGATTCAAACTCCAGTGTATTGTCATCCATTAACCCTTCGGATGTTGTTTCTATGGAAATATTAAAAGACGCATCAGCTACGGCTATTTATGGTTCGCGTGCATCTAATGGTGTGGTACTTATCACTACCAAACAGGGACAGGCCGGAAAGACGCGTATCACTTATGAAGGATATTACGGTTTGCAGCAACTTCCGAAAAAACTTGGGGTGATGAACTTGCGCGAATATGCCGAATATCAGAATCTGCGTGCGGAAGTAATCGGCTTCGGCGAACGTGCGGAATTTGCAGACATCAGCCTGTTGGGTGAAGGAACAGACTGGCAGGGGGAAATCTTCCAGAATGCGTCTATGCATAATCATCAGTTGAATATTTCTGGAGGAAACGACAATGTGAAATATTCTCTTTCTGCCGGATATTTGCAGCAGGAAGGTATCGCCATCGGGTCGGATTTTGAACGTTTCTCCGCTCGTGTTAATATGGACAATAAAATAACGAAATGGTTATCAACAGGTCTGAGAGCTTCTGTGGCGCAAACTACACAGAATAATACGATAGACAGCGGTAATATCATCCGTACTGCCATAGAACAGTTGCCTGATACTCCTGCACGAAATCCGGATGGAAGCTGGGGAGCACAGGCAGAAAATATGTATGGTACTTATTTCTCTAACCCTGTAGCAGAAGCACTCATGCGTGAAAACTATAACAGGGGATTGCAGATGTATGTTGACTTTTTTGCAGATGTGACATTATGGAAAGGGCTGGTGTTCCGTGCTGAATATGCAGGAAACTATTATTACAGCAATACTTATCAATATACTCCGTCGTATGACTATGGACATTACGTACAGTCATCTACAGGAAGCCGTGGCGCAAATAACGGTTCAAACTGGACTCTAAAAACTTATCTGACATACAATGGCACATTTGGAAAACATAATATTTCCGTTATGGCAGGTCATGAAGCTCAGGAAAATAGTTATGAAACTCTTTATGCAAGTCGAGATAATTATTTGTTCAATACTATTCATGAGTTGAATATGGGAGATTCTTCTACAGCCAAAAACAGTAGTGGAAGAGGTTCTTCAGCTATTGAATCATATTATGGACGATTGAATTACGGATATGACGACCGCTATTTGGCTACTTTCACTGTACGTGGAGATGGTTCCTCCAGTTTCGGTCCGGCAAACCGTTGGGGCGTATTTCCATCAATGGCATTAGCATGGAAAATAAATAACGAGAAGTTCCTGAAGAATGTTAAATGGCTCAATAATTTGAAATTGAGATTAGGTTGGGGACTCGTTGGAAATCAATCTGCCTCAAGTTATGCCTACGGAGTAACTATGGCATCGGCCGCCAGTATTTGGGGAACCGGATTTTATGCTGGAAACTATCCTAACGACAAGCTGAAATGGGAAGAAACCAAAGCCTGGAACGCTGGTATTGACCTGAATCTTTTTGATAATAGAGTTGAGTTTATTTTCGATACTTATCTGAAGAATACAGATAACTTGCTGATGCAAGCCTCATTACCTTCATACGTGACTGGAATTATCAATTCTCCATGGGTAAATGCAGGAGCTATGGAAAATAAAGGAGCTGAATTTACATTGAATACAGTCAATATATCCAAAAAGGATTTCACATGGAGAACAGGAATAACCATTTCATTCAATAAGAATAAGATAACAAAACTTTATACAGAAACGGCAGGGCTATCTGGAACAATTGATGGCGCACAGACACTTACTTATTCTACAGTTGGACAACCGGTAGGACAATATTATGGATATAAGGTTATAGGTATGTTCAAGGAGGAAAGTGATTTTTATCAACGTGACGCAGACGGAAACTTCCTTCTTGATAAAAATGGTAATAGACTTCCGGTTGCACTTCCGGAGAATCAGCATATAGCAAAAGATGAAGTTTGGGTAGGTGACTATATCTTTGAGGATTTGAATGGTGACGGAGTTATTGACGAACAGGATCGTACATATCTTGGAAACCCTGAACCTAAGTTCTCTTATGGTTTCAATAATACTTTTACTTATAAGGGTTTCGACATGAATATCTTTATCAATGGTGTGTATGGCAACAAGCTTGTAAATTTGTTCCGTCAGGATTTTACTAATCCTATGCGTAACAGTAACCTGCTTAAGGAAGTTACAGGCATAGCACATGTAGAACTGATTGACCCGGCACAGCCGGAGGAAATTTGGAATGTACACGTTTCTAATCCGGAATCGGCTACAGTTCAGCGTCTTAATACTGCAGATGGTAACGACAACAATCGTATGAGTAGTCGTTTTGTTGAAGATGGTTCATATCTGCGAATAAAGAACATTTCGCTGGGATATACTTTCCCGCAAAAATGGACTCGTAAATGGCACATTGAAAACCTGCGTGTATATATGAACATACAAAATGCTTTTACTTTTACCAAGTACAAGGGATATGACCCTGAAGTAGGAGCATATAATTATAATGTGTTGCTCCGTGGTGTGGATTACGCGCGCTACCCGTCACAGCGTATTTATACCGTCGGACTAAATCTGAGTTTCTAACCTTAATAACATTACAGCAATGAAAAGTAAAACCAAAATATTATCAAGTCTTGTCCTTATGGCCGGAATACTGACAGGGTGTAGTGATAGTTTCCTCAACAGGACGCCAGAAGGCTCTTATACGGATGCAAACTTCTATGCTTCTGACGAAGCATTGGAAGCGGCTACCGCACCACTTTATAACCGTGCATGGTTCGATTATAACCAGCGTGCTATTGTTCCCATTGGAAGCGGACGTGCCAATGATATGTATAGCCCGTGGGGAAATCCGGAATTTACGACCTTTCAAGTGACAGCTCTTAACGAACTTCTGTCAGCGGCGTGGAAATCATTCTATTCTGTAATCACCATGTCGAATTCTGTTATTTCTGATGTAAAAGAAAAAACGACCGGAGATGTAAGCGAAGAGGCGAAAAAGAAAGCTATTGCAGAAGCGCGTTTGATGCGAGGATGTGCCTATTTCTATATGTTGCGCGCATGGGGACCTGTAATCCTTATTGAAGACAATCAGAAAGTGGTGGATAATCCTGTTCTTCCGTTGAATCGTGAAGAAGATGTATTCCAGTTCATTATAAATGACTTTACTTATGCGGCTGAAAATTTACCTGAAAAAGGAGACCAACCTGGACGTGCCACTTGTTGGGCTGCTAAAGGAATGCTGGCTAAAGCCTATCTGGCGCGTTCCGGATGGAAGAAAGGAGGACAGCGTGACAATGCCGATCTGGAACTTGCAAAACAATATGCAGCTGACGTATGTGATAACAGTGGTTTGGAATTGCTGCCAAATTATGAAGACCTCTTCAAATATAAACAGAACAATAATGAAGAGTCTCTACTAGCCATGCAGTGGGTGCCTCTGGGTGAATGGGGCGTATGCAACACCTTGTTTGCAGACCTTGCGTTTTCTACTGAAGTGACGGGAGGCGTGAACGTATGGAGCAGCTATGCGGCCAGTGTAGAGATGTTGGAAATATATAATGAGGAGCCGGGGGACACATTGCGTAGGAATGCTACTTTCTTTACTCAAGGAACATATTATCCATATATTTGTATTTCTGACGGTGGATACACCTATACATATACAGGTGCGCCTATAAAGAAAGGAGTTGTCGGAGGTCCTGATGATGATAATGATGGATACGTACAATCTATGAATTCGCCGCTAAACACATATATCCTGCGTCTTGCAGATGTATATCTTACTTATGCGGAGGCTTGTTTAGGCAATAACGAAAAACTGACAGAGGGACCGGGATTGGAATATTTCAATAAGGTTAGATATCGTGCGTTTAACGGAAAAGGAAAATGGGAGAAAACATCCATTGATTTTGAAGATATTATACGTGAACGACGAGTAGAATTCTGTATGGAATATTGCAACTGGTATGATATGGTGTCATGGTATTGTTGGAAACCAGACTATATGCTGACATATTTCAACAGCCAGAAGCGTGGAGAACGTGCTACTGTGATAAAGAGAGATGAAGATCAGGCAGGAAGGTTACTTCTCGGTACTGAAGACTACACCGGAACTTTTCAGGAAGGAGTATATGAAGAGCCTCAAATCGAAATTAATATCGCAGATGATAATATATTTTTCCCTTATCCGGAATCTGACGTTATCCAAAATCCATTGCTGAAGGAAGAGCCTGTTCCTTATAATTTTAACGAATAATTTCATTAGTCATGAGAAAATTGAAAAACATAATAGAAAATTTAGGATGCTTGATATTGCTTTTTGTAATATTTGCATCTATTGTAATAACTCCGTCTTGTAAGGAAGAAGGAGGAACTGACAGGATTCCTGTTATACACTATTTGCGTGTGACAGATCCAGCGTTGGCTGACAGCACTTTTACCGATGTCAGTCCAGGCTCGATGATTGTAGTTGTTGGAGAGAATCTTGATGGTGTGAAAAAAGTATATATAAATAATCAGGAAATTAGTTTTAATGCTAACTATGGTACTTCTACCAGTCTGATTATTACTGTGCCATCCGATGACGATTTTAAATTGTCTGGACCGAATCCGGATGTTCCGTCCGAGTTGCGTATTGTAACAGATCATGGGGTTGCTACCTTCTCAATGCATGTGCTTTCACCTGGTCCTGTTATTTCCAACATATCAGCTTTTTATCCGATTGAACCAGGAGATGAAATTAGCCTGAAGGGAGAAAATTTCTATGAAATTAAACGGATTTATTTTACAACAGACTCAATAAATGTAACAGAAACTATAACAGATTATAGCGTAAATTCGGATTACAGTGAAATATCATTTACGGTTCCTGATAAATTGAACGAAAAAGGCTATATAATAATGGAATGTTATACTAGTGATGCTTGTATTGAGTTTGTGCCTGAAGGTCCAAAAGTAGTAATAACAGGTATAAGTTCCACTATGCCAATTGTAGGCAGCGAAGTACGCATTTTGGGTAAAAACCTGATAGATGTATCTCGTATAAATATAAATGGTGAGTTTGATATCTTTGCAGATGAAATAAAACTTTCGCCAGAGTATGACGAACTGTCATTTACTATGCCTAAGGCTCCAAGTAAATCAGGAAAACTTTCTGTTACTACAATTAGCGGCACATTTGAGATGGAAGAAACATTCTATCCAAAGGAAAATATTATTTTGGATTGGGATAATGCCGGCTCATGGGTATGGGGAGGATATTCTCAGTTGTATAATTCTGCTGACGGAACTGTTCCTCCATATATTTCTGATGGAAATTATTCTGGTATTGTAGGGGTTATCTCGGCTAATAATTACTGGTGGGGACAGACCGTAAATGCCACTGTATGGCCTGCTGCAGATGTTATTCCAGAGAATACGAAAACATCAGATCTTGAATTGCAATTTGAGTGTTATGTAGCAGAAGCTTTTGAGGGACCGGTGTTGCAAATCCAATTGGGTGGAAACTTTAATGCAGCATTATCAAATTATGTACCTGTAGGTTCTTTTACTGGTGAAACTGAAATTGGTAGATGGATGCAATGTAGCATTCCATTGTCTTCATTAGTTGAAGAAAATACATGGAAAGATTTCTTGAATATTGGACATTCTACAGAATTGGGAGTTTACATAACAAATCCTACTGATAACGCTGATGTACATGTCGAAATTTATTTTGATAATTTCCGTATTGTACCTGCTGCCAAACAAAAAGATTGATATTAAAATATTATAAGCTATATGAAAAAGAACTATATATATTTATTCTTCATCCTTTTTGTAACAATATTGCAAGGATGCAAGGATGACAGCATAGTTAAGGGAGCTGAGTTCTCTCTTAGTCGTGACGGACAGGAAGTTACTGATTTCTCGTTTGGTTATGGACAAGGACATATTATGGTGGCCTTGACATCAAATACAAGTTGGACTTTGGAAAGTGACCAGACGTGGTGTACTTTGTCTAATGTTTCAGGTAAAGCTACTAAAGAACAGTACATAAAAATAACTTACGAAAGAAATACTGGTGAACAATCACGTAAGGCAACTATCACAATGAATGCGGGCGGAAATATTAAACAATATGCAGTAGCACAAGGTTCTAAATATGATACGGTATATCCGGAAGGTATGGAACAGGATGCTATAGAGGTAGCCAAATCAATAGCTATAGGTTGGAATTTAGGTAATACGCTTGAAGCAACTGACGGAGAAGGTTCATGGGGAGGAAAGGCATCACAGGAAATCATCAGCAAAGTGAAGGAACTGGGCTATAATGCAGTCCGTATCCCGTGTGCATGGAACCAGCCCAATTATCTGGAAGCCGACGGGAAGACTATCAAGGCCGAATGGATGAACCGTGTGAAAGAAGTAGTTGACTACTGCTATACCGAAGGCATGTATGCCATCGTCAACATCCATTGGGACGGAGGATGGCAAGACCAAAGCTGTGATGCATCCGTGCTTACGGCGGATTCCATCGCAACTGTAGAGGCTAAAGTGCATGATTTCTGGACACAGATAGCTACCGCTTTCCGTGACTATGACGGACACCTGCTGTTCGCCGGAGCCAACGAACCTGCCGTGGCGAACCGAGAAGACATGGCTGTTTTGCGCCGCTATGAGCAGGCGTTTGTAACTGCCGTCCGCGAAACGGGAGGCAACAATACCTACCGCAACCTGATTGTACAGGGACCGGACACCAATATTGATAAGACATACGACTGGTTCGAGCTACCGGAAGATCCGACACCCGCACGCCTGATGGTGGAAGTGCATTACTACACTCCAGCCAATTTCTGTATCAATGACCCGACCACAGACTGGGCAGAGAGCATGACCTACTTCTGGGGTGAACCCTACAAGCAATACGCTGATGAATACATGGATGGAAAATTCGATACTAACGAACAGGAAGGCTACGTACACGAACAGATGAACAAGATGAAGACCAAGTTCGTCGATCAGGGAATACCCGTAATCATCGGAGAATTCGGTCTGTCCTACCGTGTATTTGCAGACGACCCGCTGCTTGAAGACTATACGGACTATGACAAGATTGTGGCAAATATGGATATGCTTCAGGAGAAGTGTGAAGAGTCGGAAGGCTACTTCCTCGGCTACGTGGCGGAGCAGGCGAAGAACTACGGTGCAGTCCCGTTCCTGTGGGATATACAGGGTGCACGCTACTTTGACCGCGATAAGCTGGAGATTGTCGTACCCGTTATCCATAAAATGCTGATGGAGGGCGCAGCGAAAGGTCAATATCCTTATTGACAATAACAGATTTTTCGGTGACACAGAGACACAAAACATAAAATGTTTGTCAGTAGTAAACCAGTGTCTCTGTGTCTTTTGTTTAACCTGGCTATAATAGCTGAATAAGAAAAACTGAAATCCATGAAAAAAACATTAAGTATCTTCGTAGTCTTATTTTTATTTACTTTTTGCGGTATGGCACAGGGATATAAAAATCCTATTATCCCAGGATTTCATCCCGATCCAAGTATTTGCCGTGCAGGAGAAGACTATTATATTGTAAACAGTTCGTTCGAATATTTTCCCGGTGTGCCTATTTTTCATAGTCGTGATCTTGTAAACTGGAAACAGACAGGACATGTACTGACACGCGAGTCGCAATTGAAAATAAAAGGGGGCAATATGTGGGGAGGCATTTATGCTCCTACTATCCGTTATAATGACGGTACGTATTACATGATTACTACAAACACATCAGATCGTGGAAATTTTCTGGTATATACTGATAATCCGAGTGGGGAATGGTCAGATCCTGTATGGATTAAGCAAGGTGGTATTGACCCTTCACTTTACTTTGAAGACGGTCATTGCTACATGGTGAGCAATCCAGATGGTGCCATATGGCTATGTGAAATCAATCCAAAAACAGGAGAGATGTTGACCGAATCTAAACGCCTATGGGCTGGCACAGGCGGACGTTTCCCTGAAGGACCGCATATCTATAAGCGCGACGGATGGTATTATCTGATGATTAGCGAAGGAGGAACTGAATATGGTCATAAGGTTACTATAGCACGCAGCCGGAATATAGAAGGACCGTATGAAAGTAATCCGGCAAATCCTATTTTGACACATATAAATCAGAATGCGCAGAATAATCCGATTCAAGGCGTAGGGCATGCCGATATGGTACAGGCACATGACGGTTCATGGTGGCTGGTATGTCTTGGGTTCCGTACTCAGAATGGACAACATCATGTCTTGGGGCGTGAAACTTTTCTTGCTCCAGTTTCATGGGACAAAGAAGGATGGCCGGTCGTGAATGTGGATGGAACCATAAATATAGATATGAAAGATGTAAAAACGCTTCCACAAACTACAATAAAAAACAGTCCGGATTGGGATTTTAATAATTCTGAACTTGGAGTGGAATGGAACTGGATAGGTATTCCTGTAAAGGAAAACTATTCTCTTAAGGAGAACAAAGGTTTTCTCCGTATAAAAGGAAGTGATAAAAGACTGGATGATTATGGCGTTTCACCTACGTTTGTGGGGCGCCGGCAGGAAGATATCAACTTCCAAGCCACAACAAGGATGAAGGCAAAAGGAAATGGAAATGTAGGAATGACTGCTTATCTTTGTCCTTCAGCTCATTACGACCTTTATGTAACTGACGGTCAATTGAAACTCCGTTATCGTTTGAACGACCTATGTCATGTAGAAGATATTTGCAAAGTAACTGACGATTTCATTTATCTGAGAATTAAGGGAAGTGATGAAATTTATTCTTTGATGTATTCAACAGACGGTACTCATTATTCAGAAGCCGGACATATGAACACCCGTTATCTTAGTACTGAAACTAATGGAGGTTTCACGGGGGTATATATCGGACTGTTTGCCGAGGGGGATGTACAGGCGGATTATGACAACTTCAAATACATGCCAATCGTGCCGGAAGTTTCTCCGAAATTGATGTCCGGTGATGCAAACCCGTTACTTGATTTTATGTTTACAGCAGACCCTACTGCTGTGGAATATGAAGGAAGACTCTATGTGTATGCCACAAACGACAACCAGCAATATGAGGCTGTGGGACGTGATGGGCGTAACACATACGAACGTATAAAGTCACTTGTGATGATGTCAACCGATGATATGGTGAACTGGACTTATCATGGAATTATTGATGTAAACAGTATAGCTCCTTGGATTATGGCCTCGTGGGCACCTTCTATAGTAAAACGTAAGGAAAGTGACGGTAAAACACATTTTTATCTTTATTTTTCAAATAGTGGGTTCGGTACAGGTGTACTGACTGCGACATCACCGGTAGGTCCATGGAGTAGTCCTCTTAATAAAAGCTTGATTGATGCCAATACTCCGGGACTTGGAGATTGTAAAGTTCCTTTTGATCCAGGTACAGTTATTGATGCCAATGGAACGGGATGGCTAACTGTAGGTGCAGGCTCTTCGTGTATCATGCGTTTAGGTAAGGATATGATAAGCATAGACAGTGAAATAGTAAAGATGAACGCTCCTCATCATTTCGAGGCAAATGAGATGAATTATATAAATGGAACATATGTTTATACATACAATACTGATTGGCAGGATTATAGCGATTGGAACTATACTGCAGAGAAACCTACGAAATGTAGTATGTTCTATATGACGAGCAAAACTCCGCTTGACAAAACAAGTTGGAAATATCATAATAATTACCTGAAGAATCCTGGCGACTATGGACTTGGATTCAGTAATAATCATACACATTTGCATAAATTCCGTGATAAATGGTATTTGTTCTATCATACATTAACATTGCAAAGTAGTTTCAATACCGATGGAGGATTCCGAAATGTATGTGTGGATGAAATAAATGTAGATGAAAAGAATGTGCATATTTTCATGGGAAATCAGACCTTGAAAGGTGTTGACCAGATACAACCCTTGAACCCGTTTATTTTTCAACAGGCAGAGACTACAGCTGCAACACAAAATATAAAATTCTCACAGTCACCTGAGGTAGGCAATATGTATGCAGGACTTTCAAATGGTGAAGAAGGATTGATATGCTTGAGGGGTGTGAAATTTTCTAAGAAACCTTCTTCTTTTGCAGCTAAGGTTTGCGGGAAGGGAATCATTGAGGTACGTCGTGGAACTCCTTCTGGAGAAATAATTGCTACATTGATGGTGAATAACGGTAATATGGAAATAATAAAAAACGGAGTCCTCAAAAAGTTCAAAGGGCAAACTGACCTTTATTTTGTGTTGAAAGGACAGAGTCTAAGTTTTGATTCATGGAAGTTTGAATAGTTCCTATGTTTAAAATCGGAAGTGACGGATAACATAAGATAGCACTAAAAAAGCTATACCATTATAGTTAACTTTGTATATAAGAGAAAAACAATATTAACCAATAACGATATAGCTTATGAAGTGTGTACAAAGTAACAAATTAGATTTTAGTGGACAAAATATTTACGTAGGAATTGATGTCCACTTGAAAAGTTGGTCGGTTGCAATTTTGTCAGAGCACAGTGTTCTGAAGCGATTCAGCCAAAGTCCCGAACCGGAAGCGTTGCACAAGTATCTTGTCAGCAATTATCCTGGAGCCAATTACTTCTCTGTTTATGAAGCCGGCTTCTGCGGCTTTTGGATACACGAGAGACTGACAGATTTGGGCATAACCAACATAGTAGTCAATCCTGCCGATGTACCGACTATGAGTAAGGAAAAACTTCGCAAGACAGATGCCGTTGACTGCAACAAGCTGGCTCGTGAATTACGTTCCGGTTCATTGGTTGGAATATACGTTCCCGGAGTGGAAACTCTGGAACTTCGTTCTTTGATAAGGATGAGAAACCTGATAGTAAAAGACAGCACCCGTGCGAAGAACCGCATCAAGTCTCTTCTTCGTTTTCATGGCGTAGAGATACCGGAAGAGTTTACCCGCTGCTCCGTTGGCTGTTGGTCCAAACGCTTCCTTTCCTGGTTACAGGCTCTTGAATTGTCTACAGAATATGGCAAGAAGACACTTGAACTTCATCTTGAGCAGTTCATCCGTCTTCGTAAGATGCTTCTGCAGGAGACACGTGCCATCCGTGAGATTTCACGTAAAACTCCTTTTGAGAAGCCGATACGCCTTCTGACTTCTGTTCCCGGAATAGGCGTTACTACAGCTGCCACCCTGATGGTTGAGCTTGATGATATAGTGCGTTTTAAGAATGCTGACCATCTGGCTTCTTTCATCGGTCTGGTACCAATGTGCCATTCGAGCGGTGAAAGTAACGGCACAGGGGATATAACTATACGCCGACATTTTATGCTTCGGTGTCTTTTGATTGAAGCTGCATGGATTGCAATCCGTAAGGATCCTGCAATGACTGTATCCTATACGGAATACCGTAAACGTATGAATCCACAGAAATCAATTGTAAAGATAGCCAGACGGCTTGTAAACAGAATATACTATGTACTCAAACATGAAAAGGAATATATACCGTGTGTTGTCAAATGATACAGAATCCTATAAGGTAAAACAGCTTTCTTTTGAGGGAAATACTATCATATTTATGCGGCTTTGAAGTCCGCTCAAAATAGTTTGTAACCCTCATTAATGGTTTGACTGATAAAGGAACTTGCAGCCCCTTATGCGGTGTCTGCTGTGGAAAGTTTGTTTTACCATAGGATTATGGTTAGGTTTTCTTAGCCATATCAGACGATATCAGTAATACAAAAAGAGAGGCGTGTGACCGCCTCCCCAAGTAGCATTACTGCGTACCGTCAGGATGCTTATTGCTGGTAGGTTGCTCCTCAGCAGAGCCTACTTCCTCTTAACATCCTGATACAAAGGTATAAAACTAAAGTTAATTATTAATGAATTATCCAACTTTGTTTGGATTTTAAATGGAAA
>NZ_JAOQJJ010000028.1:0-32269 GCF_025567135.1 Bacteroides cellulolyticus | reverse complement strand
ACAAACTTGCCTGTAGTACAAGAAGCATAAACCTTCTTGATATCTTTATTACGGTATCACTCCAGAAAGGAGGTGTTCCAGCCGCACCTTCCGGTACGGCTACCTTGTTACGACTTAGCCCCAATTACCAGTGTTACCCTAGGGCGCTCCTCGCGGTTACGCACTTCAGGTACTCCCGGCTTTCATGGCTTGACGGGCGGTGTGTACAAGGCCCGGGAACGTATTCACCGCGCCGTGGCTGATGCGCGATTACTAGCGAATCCAGCTTCGTGGAGTCGGGTTGCAGACTCCAGTCCGAACTGAGAGGGGCTTTAGGGATTGGCCAACCGTCGCCGGTAAGCTGCCTTCTGTACCCCCCATTGTAACACGTGTGTAGCCCCGGACGTAAGGGCCGTGCTGATTTGACGTCATCCCCACCTTCCTCACATCTTACGATGGCAGTACCGCCAGAGTCCTCAGCATTGCCTGTTAGTAACTGGCAGAAAGGGTTGCGCTCGTTATGGCACTTAAGCCGACACCTCACGGCACGAGCTGACGACAACCATGCAGCACCTTCATACATGCCTTGCGGCTGATCTGTCTCCAGATCATTCATGCATAATTTAAGCCCGGGTAAGGTTCCTCGCGTATCATCGAATTAAACCACATGTTCCTCCGCTTGTGCGGGCCCCCGTCAATTCCTTTGAGTTTCACCGTTGCCGGCGTACTCCCCAGGTGGGATACTTAATGCTTTCGCTTGGCCGCTGACCGTATATCGCCAACAGCGAGTATCCATCGTTTACCGTGTGGACTACCAGGGTATCTAATCCTGTTTGATACCCACACTTTCGAGCATCAACGTCAGTTACGCTCCAGCAAGCTGCCTTCGCAATCGGGGTTCTTCGTGATATCTAAGCATTTCACCGCTACACCACGAATTCCGCCTGCCTCTACCGCACTCAAGAACGCCAGTTTCAACTGCAATTTTAAGGTTGAGCCCCAAACTTTCACAGCTGACTTAACATCCCGTCTACGCTCCCTTTAAACCCAATAAATCCGGATAACGCTCGCATCCTCCGTATTACCGCGGCTGCTGGCACGGAGTTAGCCGATGCTTATTCATAAGGTACATACAAAACTCTACACGTAAAGCACTTTATTCCCTTATAAAAGAAGTTTACAATCCATAGAACCTTCATCCTTCACGCTACTTGGCTGGTTCAGGCTCTCGCCCATTGACCAATATTCCTCACTGCTGCCTCCCGTAGGAGTTTGGACCGTGTCTCAGTTCCAATGTGGGGGACCTTCCTCTCAGAACCCCTATCCATCGTAGGCTAGGTGGGCCGTTACCCCGCCTACTACCTAATGGAACGCATCCCCATCGTTTACCGATGAATCTTTAATGGTACTATCATGCAATCTTACCATACTATCAGGTATTAATCTTTCTTTCGAAAGGCTATCCCTGAGTAAACGGAAGGTTGGATACGCGTTACTCACCCGTGCGCCGGTCGCCGGCGATTGAAGCAAGCTTCAATCCCGATGCCCCTCGACTTGCATGTGTTAAGCCTGTAGCTAGCGTTCATCCTGAGCCAGGATCAAACTCTTCATTGTAAAATATCTTGTACATCCGTTAGGATGTGTTTTGTCTCTGTTCAGGATACCGTTTTATCTTTAAAATTGACGGTTTATTCTTACTTTTCATCACATCATATATATATAATGTGACGCTTGTACTACATTCTGTTTGTTTATCTAAAATCTTTCAAAGAACTTTCTTTCGTTTTGGAAGTGAAAGCGTTTGCAAAGATAAGGGATTTATTTTTAACCACCAAACTTTTTCGAAAGTTTTTTTTGAAAAAGTTTTTTTCAGTTTAAAAACCATACTTTCTTTCTCGCTCCCTTGCTACTACAAGGTAAGATACTCAAAAGGATTTTCATATCTCCTTACTCAGCTTCAGCATGTCAACTTAACCGCTCTCCCTCTCGAAAGCGGATGCAAAGGTACAGACTTTTTTCATTCCTGCAATAGTTTAAACGACTTTTTTTCAAAAAAAATATCACTTTTGGCGTAATATACTGTAAATCAAAGAAAAAGAGTTCAATAATAATTTAGTAATCTTGAAAGCTATATCAAATAGTAAAATTTATACACATAATAATATTTAGTAAATTATATACAGGCATATATTATTTATGGCATAAAACTTCGCTTTTCGAAGCGTGCGCACGTTCGATTTAAAATGGGCGCACATTCAATCCAAAACGTACGCACGTTTTGCCTAAGACGAAAGGTCATTTTTTTAAACGTATGAAACAAGAAAAAAAGCGAAACTACATCGCTGCAGTTTCGCTTCTACTAAATACATATAAAACCAAAACAGATTGTAATTAATGCCATGAAAATTGGCAGGACATGGCATGTTTATATATATTTCTCAATACGTTGCATAGCCTCTATACAGTCCTCGCGTTTTCCGAATGCAGTAAGTCGAAGAAAACCTTCGCCCGAAGGACCGAAACCTACACCCGGAGTACCAACTAAATGTGCTTTCTCCAACAGAGTATCGAAGAATTTCCATGAATCATAACCTTCAGGAGTCTTTAGCCACAGATATGGCGAATTTACTCCTCCATAAACCTTCATTCCGGATTTCATCAAACCTTCGCGCATTATATGTGCATTTTCCAGATAATAGTCGATATTCGCTTTTACTTGTTCCTTACCTTCAGGAGAATATATTGCCTCGGCAGCACGCTGTGTGATATAACTTGTACCATTAAATTTTGTACACTGGCGCCTCAACCATAATTTATTGAGCTGAACTTTCGCACCCCCAGCAGCTGTAGCAACAAGTTCATCAGGAATTACAGTATAGCCACAACGTACTCCTGTAAATCCGGCTGTTTTAGAAAAACTTCTGAATTCTATGGCACAATGTCTGGCCCCATCTATCTCATATATTGAATGCGGAACGTTCTCCTCGCGTATAAATGCCTCGTATGCAGCATCGAAGAATATTATAGAATCATTTGCCAGAGCATAGTCAACCCATTTCTTCAACTCATCTCTGGTAAGTGTCGTACCAGTAGGATTATTGGGATAGCACAAATATATTATGTCTGCTCGCTCCATCGGCAATGAAGGGACAAAATTATTCTCCTCATTACAAGGCATATATGTAATGTTGCTCCAGCATCCGTCACTAGCCAACTCTCCTGCCCTACCAGCCATAACATTGCTGTCTATATATACAGGATAAATAGGATCGGTAACAGCTATCTTATTCTCACGACTGAAAATATCGCCTATATTTCCAGTATCACTCTTTGCTCCATCATTTATGAAAACTTCATGAGCTGAAAGTTTTATTCCACGTGATTCGAAATCATTTTTTATAATTGCCTCTATCAGAAAATCATACCCTTGTTCAGGACCATATCCGTGAAATGATGCAGATGAAGACAACTCATCTGCAGCACGGTGCATAGCCTTGATACAAGCTTCAGGAAGCGGACGTGTAACATCACCTATTCCTAGTCTGATAAGGTCGATGCTCGGATTTGCCGCCTTGAAGCTGTTCACTTTCTTTGCTATGTCCGAGAAAAGATAACTGCCAGGCAGTTTCAGAAAATTATCGTTAATTTGCGCCATTATATTTAATTTGTTAGATGTTAGAAGAGAGTTGTTGGTTGTTAGACCTAAAAACTTAAATAGCTATCTCTCCATCAAAAACTTTTACAGCAGGACCTGTCATATATACATGCCCGTCTGCTTCATTCCATTTAATCTTAAGTGTGCCACCATCCATTATCACCGATGATTCCCTGCCACACTTGCCGATATATGATGCCGCCACAGCTGTAGCACAGGCCCCTGTACCGCATGCCATGGTTATACCAGAACCTCGTTCCCATACTCTCATACGAATGCTTCTATCCTGATAAACCTGTGCGAACTCAACATTTACACGATTAGGGAACAACGGATGTTTCTCAAGCGCCGGTCCTACGGTATTGATGTCCACCTCTGATATATTATTTACAAATATCACCAAATGAGGATTACCCATTGATACAGAAATTCCTTCCGTATATCCATAACCGTCGCCTAACTGAACCTTTCCCAAAACATTAGGAGCACCCATATCGACAGTTACAGCATCCACATGATTATCATTTGTCAAATGAAGTTTCAGAATTTTTATTCCGGAAAGGGTTTCCAGTGTTACTTCGGTCTTTGCCGTCAGTCCCTCCTCATAAAGATATTTGCCTATACAACGGCTTGCATTACCGCACATCATTGCTTCCGAGCCATCGGCATTGAATATACGCATGCTGAAATCAGCAATTTGCGACGCTCCTATAAGTACAAGTCCGTCGCTGCCTATTCCGGTGTGATACTTACTCCACTCCACAGCCAGCTCTTCAGGGTCATCTATAGGATATTGGATAGTGTTGACATAGATATAGTCATTACCGGCACCATGCATTTTTGTAAATCTGATATTCATCTTTTTAGTTGTTAGTTGTTGGGAAAAGAGTTGTTGGTTGTCAGTTGTTTAAACTAAAAACAAACGACTAATACCTCAATAAGCCGATTCATGTACTCCTGCCACAGCACGTCCGCTAGGATCGTTCATTCCTTTGAACGATGCATCCCAAGCCAAAGCTTCGGCCGTAGAGCAGGCTACACTAGGAACACTAGGAACCGATCTGGCAGCCGATTCACTAGGAAAATGTTCTTCGAATATGCTGCGATAATAATATTCTTCTTTGTTCTGAGGCGGATTGATAGGGAACCGATCTGCTGCATGTACCATCTGCTCATCTGTAACTGCCGCAGAAGTCACCGCTTTCAGAGTATCAATCCATGAATAGCCTACACCATCGGAGAACTGCTCCTTCTGTCGCCATGCCACTTCCTTAGGGAGAAGTGAGGAGAATGCATCACGCACAACCTTCTTCTCTATCTCCTTGCCGGGACACATCTTGACAGCCGGATTAAGACGCATAGCCACATCAAGAAACTCCTTATCAAGAAAAGGTACCCTGCCTTCCACGCCCCATGCAGAAAGCGACTTATTGGCACGCAGACAGTCATAAAGATGAAGTTTTGAAAGTTTACGTACTGTCTCTTCATGGAATGCACGTGCATCAGGTGCCTTATGGAAATACAGATAACCTCCGAAAACCTCATCAGCACCTTCACCACTCAACACCATTTTTATACCCATCGACTTGATGACTCTTGCCAAAAGATACATAGGAGTAGATGCACGTACTGTAGTGACATCGTAAGTCTCTATATAATAAATCACATCGCGTATAGCGTCAAGACCTTCCTGGATAGTGTAGTTTATTTCGTGATGTACTGTTCCGATGTGTTCTGCCACAAGACGGGCCTTTTCCAGATCGGGCGCTCCCTTAAGCCCTACAGCAAATGAATGAAGCTGCGGCCACCATGCATCCTGTTTTCCATCAGTTTCCACTCGTTTGTCGGCAAACAGTTTCGCTACGGCAGAAATAACAGACGAGTCAAGTCCGCCGGAAAGTAATACGCCGTATGGGACATCACTCATAAGCTGTCTCTTCACAGCATCTTCCAAAGCCAAACGTACATCACTCACCTGAGCTTTGTACGCCTCATCATCAGGCATCTCAGTATATCTGTCTTTCACTGCTTCATATTCTGTCCAGTTGCGGTTATACCATCTGTGCATCTTACCTTCACGACTCCAGTAATAATGTCCTGGCAAGAAAGGTTCATATTCATCACACATTCCTTCCAGAGCTTTCAATTCACTCGCACAATATACTTTACCGTCAGCATCATGTCCTATATACAGAGGTATCACTCCTATCGGATCGCGGGCTATAAGGAACTCATCACGTTCTTCATCATAAAGTGCGAAAGCGAATATTCCACTCAGTTTCTCTATGAAATCGACTCCGTACTGACGATAAAGAGCCAGTATTACCTCGCAGTCGCTTCCTGTACTGAAATCATACTTTCCTGCAAATTCCGCACGTATATCACGATGATTGTAAATTTCACCGTTTACTGCCAAAATCTGTTTTCCGTCAGGCGAATATAATGGTTGTCCACCACTCTGAGGATCGACTATCGACAAACGCTCGTGTGCCATAATTGCAGAGCCACCGCAATATATCCCGCTCCAATCCGGTCCACGGTGGCGTATGCGTTTCGCCATAGTGAGAGCCTTTTGTCTCAACTCAGGCGATTGCTGTTTTATATTGAAAATACATGCTATACCACACATAGTTGTAATTAAGAATTAAAAATTAATAATTAAAAACGAGTTCAATTAAAAACTTATTCAATTAAGAATTAAAAATGAGTGGATAGCATCTCCACTAATTATTAATTCTTAATTATTAATTTTTAATTAGTCATTATCATCTTATCTATCTCCGCAGCCGCCTTTCGTCCCGCAGCGATACATTTCACCACTAGCGACGGACCTGTAGCGGCATCACCTGCCACAACTGCATTCGCAGGCAATTCAGGAAGCTGAGGTTTCAGGAATCCCATAGCCAACAGGACAAGGTCTGCCTTTATTGTATCTTTCTTGCCTGTAGGTTTCATTACAGGACGTCCGCCATCTGCAGCCGGAATCCATTCTACTTCTTCAACTTCCACTGCTGTCACCTTTCCATTTTTGCCAACAAACTTATTTGAATTCAAGCACCAGCGACGTGTACATCCCTCTTCGTGGCTTGAACTTGTTTTCAGCACAACTGGCCACTGTGGCCAAGGAGTAGCAGGATTATGTCCAACCGGAGGCTTAGGCATAATTTCTATCTGAGTAACACTTAACGCACCCTGACGATGAGATGTTCCTATACAGTCGCTACCCGTATCTCCACCACCAATTACCAGTACATGCTTTCCGCGGGCAGATATCCTGTCTTTCTCTGCGATTTCCTGCCCTGCAAGCACTCTGTTCTGCTGTGCCAGCATCTCCATAGCGAAATGGATACCTGACAGTTCACGTCCCGGTATTGACAAATCCCTAGCCTGTGGAGTACCTGTACATACGGCATACGCATCAAAACCTTCAGGTAGTTTCATCAAATCAATTTCTGAATTAGTCTTAAAGATTATACCTTCAGCTTCCATTATCCTGAGACGCCTGTCTATGATATTCTTTCCAAGCTTGAAATTGGGTATTCCATATCGTAAAAGACCTCCAAGCATCTCATCGCGTTCGAACACAGTAACTTCGTATCCACGTTTGTTCAGTTGGTTTGCAGCTGCTAGTCCGGCAGGTCCCGAACCAATCACAGCCACCTTTTTCCCGTTTCTTTCATATTTTTTCGGAGAGATATATCCTTCGCGGAATGCTGCCTCAATAACGGCAGCCTCATCTTCGCGAATAGTTACAGGAGAGTCTATACTGAGCTTCAGTACACACGATTTCTCACACAGAGCAGGACAGATACGACCTGTAAATTCAGGAAAGTCGTTTGTAGCGCTCAATATTTCGTAAGCCTTGCGCCAGTCGCCTTTGCACAATGCATCCTGAAACTCGGGAGGGCGATTTCCCAGCGGGCAAGCCCAATGACAGAATGGTACTCCACAGTCCATGCAACGGCTGGCCTGCAATTTACGTTCGCTAGTGTTGAGTGTCTGTTCCACTTCACTATAATCGGCAACACGTTCGTGAACAGGACGGTAGCCGGCCTCTTGTCGAGGTATATTTAAAAATGCTTTTGGATTTCCCATGTTATTCAATTAAAAATTAAGAATTAATAATGAGCGGATGACATCACTCCTAATTATTAATTGTTCATTATTCATTATTAATAGTCTCTCTGTACCTCCGCAATCTTCTGCTGCAGTTTCTTCATCTGTTCCTCGGCCAGAACACGTTTGTATTCTATAGGAGTAACCTGGATGAATTCATCTATATGATTCTGCCATTCATCAAGCAAGGTGCGGGCCAGTTTCGAACCGGTAAATCTCCAATGACGTTCGATAAGTTCCATCAACTCCTTACGTGATGCAGAGTCCTCAAGCAGATTAAGCTCCACCATCTCCATATTACAGAAATAGTCGAAACGATGTTCAGGATCCCACACGTAAGCTATACCGCCACTCATACCGGCAGCAAAGTTTCTTCCGGTATCGCCAAGCACTACCACACGTCCGCCTGTCATGTACTCACAGCAGTGGTCGCCAACTCCTTCAACAACGGCTATTGCACCTGAGTTTCTCACTGCAAATCTCTCTCCTACACGTCCGTTAATATAAACTTCACCTTTAGTGGCACCATACATCAGAGTATTGCCTGCAATAGTATTCTTAGATGCGTCGAACAGTGAACCTGACGGAGGCAACAGACAGATACGTCCACCGCTAAGACCTTTTCCAACATAGTCGTTAGCCTCGCCTTCCAGACGGAATGTCACTCCCGAAGTCAGGAACGCACCGAAACTCTGTCCTGCCGAACCTTTAAACTTCACGTTAATAGTACCGTCAGGCAAACCTGCATGACCGTATCTTCTTGCCACCTCACCTGATAGCATGGCACCTGCCGAACGGTCTGTATTGGAAATAGTATATTCAAGCTCAACAGGCTTCTTATTATCCAAGGCTTCTTTCGCCGCCGAAATCATAGCCCTATCCTTTATACCCAATAAGTCAAGAGGCTTGTCGGCTGTATGATGAATGTCAGCATTGCTCTCTACTTTATGTAAAATTCTTCCGAAATCCAGACCTGACATTTTTCCTTTACTGTCCGAAGAATCAACTTGAATAAGATCTGTACGTCCTACAATATCTTCCAGTTTTGTGAATCCCATTTCTGCCAGATATTCTCTTACTTCTTCTGCCAGGAAACGGAAATAATTGACAACATATTTATAATGTCCACGGAAATGCTGACGCAATTTCTCATCCTGAGTAGCTACTCCGACAGGACACAGATTGGTATGACATTTTCTCATCATAACACATCCCAACACTATCAGTACAGAAGTTCCAAAAGCAAATTCCTCAGCTCCCAGCAAAGCCATACTTATTATGTCACGTCCTGTTTTCAGCTGTCCGTCAGTCTGCAGACGTACCTGTCCTCTAAGACCATTCAGCACAAGAGTCTGCTGAGTTTCGCTCAGACCTATCTCAGGCGGAATACCGGCATATCTCATTGACGAAGCAGGAGAGGCACCTGTACCACCTTCGGCTCCTGAAATCACAATCAGGTCGGCCTTAGCCTTTGCCACACCTGCCGCAATGGTACCAACACCACTTTCAGCCACCAGCTTAACGCTTATAGCAGCTCGCGGATTGACATTCTTCAAGTCGAAAATCAACTGCGCAAGGTCTTCTATAGAATATATATCGTGATGAGGTGGAGGAGAAATAAGCGATATTCCAGGAATAGAATGACGTGTACGGGCAATTACTTCATCAACTTTAAATCCCGGCAGTTGTCCACCTTCTCCCGGTTTTGCTCCCTGTGCCACCTTTATCTGGATTTCCTCGGCATTGACCAAATACTCAGTAGTCACTCCGAAACGTCCCGAAGCTATCTGCTTGGTCTTGCTGCACAGACTGATATCTCCGTCTTCGGCATGATAAATTTCAGAGAATCGGTTGCTGTCTTCACCACCTTCACCGGTATTGCTTCTTGCTCCAAGACTGTTCATTGCCAATGCAAGAGCCTCATGAGCCTCCTTGCTAATTGCACCGAACGACATTGCGCCAGTAACAAAATGTTTCACTATATCTTCTACTGGCTCCACCTGGTCTATACTGATAGGATTCCTGCGGAAACCGAAAAAGTCGCGAAGGAAAATAGGATTTTCCTTTTTATCTGCTTTAGCTGTAAATTCCTTGAACTTTTTATAACTGCCTGTACGTGTAGCAAGCTGAAGCAAACTTATAGTATCGGGGTTCCATGCGTGCTGTTCACCATCTTTTCTGTAAGAGAAAAGACCGATATGATCAAGCAATGCTCCTGCCTCATCTTCAGATATAGCAACACCCGAACGATGGAACCTGAGGTAATCGTGAGCTATATCGCCGATACCAGCTCCGCCTATTGTTGACACGTCGGTACCGAAATATCTTCTCATTACCTCTGTATTCAAGCCAACAGCCTCAAACAATTTAGCTCCTCGGTATGAACGTATCGTGCTAATACCCATCTTGCTCATAACCTTATACAATCCCTTGCAGAGAGCTTTAATATAATTCTTTTCAGCTGTAGCGTAATCAAGCTGTACATCACCTTTCTTCACCAGTCCGTCTATCACCGCAAAAGCCATATACGGACAGATTGCACTCGCTCCATATCCCAAAAGCAATGCAGCATGCATAACTTCGCGCGCTTCACCACTTTCAACTATCAACGCTGTCTGCACACGTTTCTGTACTGAAATCAGATGATGATGAACTGCGCTTACAGCAATAAGTGAAGGCACAGGTGCATATTCAGCATCTACATCCCTGTCTGAAAGCACTATATAGTTTGCACCGGCATCAACAGCCTCTTCCGCACTCTTACACAGATTCTCTATAGCCAGGCGAAGTCCTTCCTCGCCATCCGAAGCCTTGAATACCATTTTCAACTTAACAGTACTGAATCCCTTGTATCTGATATTGCAGAGAATGTCAAGCTGTGTATTAGTAAGCACAGGATGCGGCAGACGCACCATCTTGCAATGTCCTGCGCTCGGACTGAGAATATTGCTTCCTACGGCACCGATATACTCAGTAAGAGACATGACAAGTTCTTCACGTATAGGATCGATAGCCGGATTAGTAACCTGCGCAAACTGCTGGCGGAAATAATTGAACACCGACTGAGGTTTTTCACTCAATACCGCCAAAGGAGTATCGTTACCCATTGACGCTGTAGGTTCCGCACCTGCGGCACACATAGGAGTAAGAGTACGCTCAATATCTTCGCGGGTATATCCGAAGATACGAAGTCTTCTTCCTGCATCCTTCACAGAATTTTCCACCTTACGTCCACTGCGCAAAGTATCAAGCTCTATTCTGTTGGCTGCCAGCCATTCTGTGTAAGGTAAAGCCGATGCCAGATCTTCTTTAACTTCTTTATCGTAATATATTTTACCTTCCTGTGTATCTATCAATAATATCTTGCCAGGCTGCAGTCTTCCCTTAGCTTCTATTTCATCAGGATTGAAACTTATTGTACCTGTCTCACTGGCAACTACCATAGTTCCATTCTTGGTAACCAGCCATCTGGCAGGACGCAAGCCGTTTCTGTCAAGCATTCCTCCGGCATATCTTCCGTCGCTGAAAAGCAATGCGGCAGGACCGTCCCACGGTTCCATCAATATGGAATGATATTCATAGAAGTCTTTAAGTTTCTGGCTGATAGGGTTTTTCTCGTTTATAGACTCAGGTACCATCATGGCAAGCGCATGAGGCAGACTAAGACCTGACATAACGAAAAATTCAAGTACATTATCCATTGAGGCACTATCGCTCATGCCAGGCTGTATAATAGGACGTATTTGAGAAATATCGCCAAGTCTTTCTGACGACAAAACACTTTCTCTGGCTTCCATCCAGGCACGGTTACCACGAATTGTGTTTATCTCGCCGTTATGGGCCATCATACGGAAAGGCTGTGCCAGACTCCATGTAGGAAATGTATTCGTACTGAAACGCGAATGCACCAAAGCCAATGCACTGGTGAAATATGGCTGTGTAAGGTCTGCATAATATTCACGAAGCTGTGTAGAAGTAAGCATTCCCTTATACACCATATTCTTACTGGAAAGTGACACTATATAGAAGTCTTTGTGTTGTATTCTATTCTCTATCTTTTTCCTGATGATATACAGTTTTTTCTCAAGCTCTGCCTCGTCAGCCCCGGCTGTAACAAAAATCTGCTTTACATCAGGCTCTGTAGCTTGCGCGTCCTTACCTAATATATCCGAGTTTACCGGCACTGTGCGTACATGCATCAACGTCATCCCTTCACGCTCTATTTCTTCTATCATTACGCTCATGATATCCTGCTGTGAGGCTTTATCCTTAGGCATAAACACCAATCCTGTTCCATATTTACCTTTTTCAGGAACCGGAATACCTTGTAGAAGAATAAATTCATGCGGTATCTGAATCATGATACCTGCACCATCACCTGTTTTACTGTCTGCTCCTTCTGCTCCACGGTGCTTCATGTTTTCCAACACCTTCAGGGCAGAGTCGATCAATTCATGCGACTTTGCGCCATGCAGGTTGACTATCATTCCTACACCACAGGCGTCATGCTCATTTGACGGACTATATAATCCCTGAAGAGCATTTTCTCTGATAAAATGATTCTCTTTCATTGCGTTTTGGTTTCTTTACGTACTAAATTCCCGTTTATATGTATTATTTTGCACTACAAAAGTAGATATTTATGTGTTTTGTGATTACTTTCATATACAATTTCTTAAAAAAAAGATAGTAACGACTCTAAAATGCTTACAAAACGCTTGTCCAATAAGTGCTATAAAAATAAAACTGTAATCAAAATATGATATTTTTGTTTTGATTTATAAGTTTAAGTCTAAAAAAATCAAATTATATATATTATAAAACATATTCTTTAAGCAGGAAATACTTATTTTTGTATTGAATGAAAACAAGTAAATAAATATGTGTGGAATCGTAGGATACATCGGTAAGCGTCAGGCATGGCCTGTGCTTGTGGAAGGTCTCCGAAAATTGGAGTATAGGGGATACGACAGTGCCGGAGTGGCACTTATAAATACTCCGGGAGACCTGAAAGTTTATAAATCAGTAGGAAAAGTTGCAGACTTGGAACAAACCGTAACAGGTAAAGACACATCAGCGTCAATGGGTATTGCACATACACGTTGGGCAACACATGGAGAACCTAGTACGGTAAATTCTCACCCTCATACTTCTATGAGTGGTCGTCTGGCTTTAGTACACAACGGGATTATCGAAAATTATGCTCTCCTAAAACAGAAACTTATAGATAAAGGATATGTCTTCAAAAGCAGTACTGACACGGAAGTATTGGTACAACTTATCGATTATATCCAGACAGAAGGAAATCTGGATCTTCTGACATCTGTTCAGTTGGCATTAAAAGAGGTAATTGGAGCATATGCCATAGCCGTAATAGACAGAAATCATCCTGAAACAATCATTGCAGCAAGAAAGAGCAGTCCTCTGGTGGTAGGTATTGGCGAAGATGAATACTTCCTTGCATCGGATGCCACCCCTATAGTGGAATATACTAATAAGGTGATATATCTGTCAGACGGAGAAATAGCAGTACTAAGAAATGGTGAACCGATCAAGATTGTTGATTTGGACAATGTGGAATGCTCGCACGAGGCACAAACCATAGCATTAAATATCGGACAGTTACAAAAAGGTGGATATCCTCATTTCATGATAAAGGAAATATTCGACCAGCCTGAATGTATAGCCGACTGCATGCGTGGTCGTCTTAACCCGGAAACTATGTCAATATTGCTCTCGGCGGTAAAAGAACATAGGGAAAAGTTCATAAAAGCACGACGTTTCATTATCGTGGCATGCGGAACATCATGGCATGCAGGACTTATAGGGAAACAACTCATTGAAACAATGTGTCGCATACCTGTAGAAGTGGAATACGCTTCGGAGTTCCGCTATCGTAACCCTGTAATTTCGCCGGACGATGTAGTAATAGCTATTTCACAAAGTGGCGAAACGGCAGACACACTTGCAGCGATTGAACTTGCTCATAGCAGCGGAGCATTTGTTTATGGAATATGTAACGTAGTAGGTTCATCCATTGCACGTGCAACCGACTCCGGTTCTTATATACACGTTGGACCAGAAATCGGTGTGGCATCGACAAAAGCATTTACCGGTCAGGTTACTGTACTTCTGATGTTTGCCCTGTCACTGGCACAGGAAATGGGAACAATATCAACCGATGAATACAAAGAAATAGTATCATCACTCAATGATATACCTGAAAAAATGCGTCAGGTTCTAAAACAGAATGACTACATTGCCAGTCTGTCGAGAATGTTTACATACGCACGTAATTTCATTTATCTGGGACGAGGATATTCATTCCCGATAGCACTGGAAGGAGCACTGAAACTAAAAGAGATATCATATATACATGCCGAAGGTTATCCGGCAGCAGAAATGAAGCATGGACCGATTGCACTGATTGATGCCGAAATGCCGGTAGTGGTCATCGCAACAAATTCACCACTCTACGACAAGGTTCTGAGTAACATTCAGGAGATAAAGGCACGTGGCGGAAGAGTGGTAGCTATTGTTACAGAAGGTGACACGGTAATCAGCTCACTTGCCGATTTCAGCATACCGGTACCTGCAGTTCCTGAGTGTCTGGACGCTCTGGTAACATCCATTCCGCTACAACTGATGGCATACCATATAGCAGTATGCAGAGGACTGGATGTTGACCGTCCACGAAACCTTGCAAAATCAGTGACCGTGGAATAATCCACCGTCACCTTAGTCTTGTAAGGGCAATCTTGATGACTTTCTGCACAGGCGCATCCGGTTCTTCATGAAGAATCTGTCCGACAACCTTCTGCGACGGTGCCTGTGCAAATCCCAACATAGTCAAAGCAGCAACTGCCTCTTCATATATTTCATTATTGGCAGCAGATATAGGTGTAGGAACATTTCCGGTGCTTTCTACACCTATATTTTGTATCTTGTCCTTCAGTTCCACTATTATACGCTGTGCAGTCTTCAGTCCGATACCCTTGACCATCTTCAGCAATTTCTCATTGCCTGAACTTATCACATTACATAATTCAGACGGACTTAAAGCAGAGAGAATCATTCTGGCTGTATTACCACCAATTCCCGACACTGTTATCAGCATAAGAAAAAGCTCCCTTTCCTGTTTTGTCGCAAAGCCATAAAGTACATACGCATCTTCCCTTATAGCCTCGTATATATATAGTTTTACATCCCCCTTCCCTTGTATGGCAGAAAATGTATTCAGAGAAATATTCACACCATATCCAACTCCGTTACAATCGACTACCGCCATGGTAGGTGTAACATCAGCAAGTTTTCCTTTTATATATTCAATCATATTTAAGTTATAAATTATAAGTTAACGACAAAAATAAGCATAACAAAGTTATAAATTGTAAGTTACGTCCGAAATATTTCAAAAAACGTTCTCCTTTTTCTCTTTAGAACAATTCTAATTTTTTATTTTTGCATCGTCAAAAATACAGGATACATTTCTTGTAACAAAATGAATAAGAACAAATAATTAAACACCAATAAAATTATGAAAAAGATTAGAGCTGCCGTAGTAGGTTACGGAAACATTGGAAAGTTTACAATCGAAGCACTTGAAGCTGCTTCTGATTTTGAAATCGCAGGTGTGGTTCGCCGTAATGGTGACGCAAACAAACCAGCAGAACTTACACCATATAAAGTAGTGAAAGACATCAAAGAACTTGAAAACGTTGACGTAGCAATTCTTGCAACTCCTACACGCAGCGTAGAGCAATACGCAAAAGAAATCCTTGCATTGGGAATCAATACAGTTGACAGTTTCGATATACACACACAGATCACATCATTACGCCGCACATTGAACGAAACAGCTAAGGCACACAATGCTGTTTCAATCATTGCTGCAGGATGGGATCCGGGAAGCGACTCTGTAGTACGTACACTTCTTGAAGCAATCGCTCCAAAAGGTATCACATATACTAACTTCGGTCCGGGCCGCAGCATGGGACACTCTGTTGCAGTACGCGCCATCGCAGGTGTTAAGGATGCATTGTCAATGACAATCCCTGTAGGTACAGGAATCCACCGCCGTATGGTGTATGTAGAACTTGAAGAAGGTGCAGACTTCAAGACTGTTGAAGCAGCAATCAAGTCGGATGCATATTTCGTAAACGACGAGACTCACGTTATTCAGGTTCCTTGTGTTGACGACCTCAACGATGTTGGTCATGGTGTAAACCTTGTACGCAAAGGTGTTTCCGGTAAGACACACAATCAGTTGTTCGAATTCGACATGAAGATCAACAACCCAGCTCTTACTGCTCAGGTATTGGTTTGCGTGGCACGTGCTTCTATGCGTCAGCAGCCAGGATGTTACACAATGATCGAAGTTCCTGTAATCGACCTTCTTGAAGGCGACCGCGAAGAACTTATCGCTCATCTGGTATAATCATCAGACTATTTATCAATCTTTCCATAAAATCTCTTTCCCTATTCATTTTGGGAGAGAGATTTTTTTATTTCCTTTGCATATATAATTCAAAAAACTCAAAAGTATGATTTTAGGAAGCATCGTTTGGGACGTAGATCCCATACTTCTTCGCCTTGGTTCTATAGAAATCAGGTGGTATGGACTAATGTGGGGCTTGGGATTTATCCTGGCATACGAAATGGGCTCACGCCTGTTCAAGAAAGAAGGTCACCCTGACGACTGGGCAGACAAACTATTTGTTTATTGTATAGTGAGCGCCGTTGTAGGAGCACGTCTGGGACACTGTCTGTTCTACGAATGGGATTATTATGGCTCACACCCATTAGAGATTCTTAAAATATGGAAAGGCGGACTTGCCAGTCACGGAGGAGTATTCGCATTAATACTTGCCCTGATATGGTATTCCAAAAAGGTTACACACAAAAGCGTATGGTGGTTGTTCGACCGTCTGATACCTGCAGTGGCAGTGGTATGTGCATGTATCCGTTTCGGAAATCTGATGAACTCCGAGATATTCGGCTATCCTACCGATCTCCCATGGGGATTTGAGTTTGTACGTTCACGTGAATGGCAAGAACTTTACAACCAGAATGGAGTGGCACAGGCATGTCATCCTACACAGATATACGAAATGCTGTATTGTGCGGTAGCTTTTATATTCTCATGGCTGGCATACCACAAATTCGGCCTTCAGAAACGAATCGGACTTATCACCGGAATTTCACTTCTGATATTCTTCGGAGCGCGTCTCGGACTTGAATTCATCAAGAATCCTCAAGTGGCAGAAGAAGTAGGCATGACGCTCAATATAGGCCAATGGCTCAGTGTACCACTTATTCTGCTCGGTATATATCTGATTTTTACAAGCGGAAAGCGTAAAGAAGCATTCTGAGAAACTGAATAAAAAGAATAGGAACCAATCTTTTTGATGTAAGGATTGGTTCCTATTTTTTATTTCTCCATTTTCATACAAATATGTTCTGAATATTATTGTAAAATTTCATTCCTCTATAAAAGAAAAAACATTCATATCTCTTACCTGTAACTCCTACCGGCTGCGACATGAGCCGAAAACCCCGTTTTCCACTTTGTGTTTCCCTCTATTTGCACTATCTTTGCAAAAATTTTAATCAATAAATCAATCAATTATGACAAATGAATCAACAGGAGCAGACTTAAAATCTGCAACTGAACAGGACAGCAAGAAACTGTTCATCGAGACTTACGGATGCCAGATGAATGTGGCAGACAGTGAAGTAATAGCATCCATCATGCAGATGGCAGGCTACTCTCCATGCGAAACCCTTGAGGAAGCTGATGCAGTGTTTATGAACACGTGTTCTATCAGAGACAACGCGGAACAGAAAATTCTGAACCGTCTGGAATTCTTCCATTCTCTGAGAAAGAAAAGGAAAAACCTGATAGTAGGTGTATTGGGCTGTATGGCAGAACGTGTGAAAGAAGACCTGATAGAAAACCATCATGTTGACCTCGTGGCAGGTCCTGATGCATACCTGACTTTGCCGGAACTTATAGCATCGGTAGAAGCAGGAGAGAAGGCTATCAATGTAGAGCTGTCAACTACAGAGACCTATCACGACGTAATTCCTTCGCGTATCTGTGGCAATCACATCTCAGGATTTGTGTCAATCATGCGTGGTTGTAACAACTTCTGCCATTACTGTATCGTTCCTTATACAAGAGGGCGCGAAAGAAGTCGCGACGTGGAAAGTATCCTGAACGAGGTTCACGACCTTGAAAAGAAAGGTTACAAGGAAGTAACCCTACTGGGACAGAACGTAAATTCATACCGTTTCGAAAAAGACGGAGAAACAGTGACATTCCCTATGCTCCTGCGTATTGTGGCGGAAGCTGTTCCTGGAATGAGAGTACGTTTCACAACATCACATCCTAAGGATATGAGCGACGAGACACTTCATGTTATAGCAGAGGTGCCAAACGTATGCAAGCATATTCACTTGCCAGTACAGAGCGGAAGTTCGCGCATACTGAAACTGATGAACAGAAAATATACACGCGAATGGTATCTTGAAAGAGTAGAGGCTATACGCCGCATCATTCCTGACTGCGGACTCAGCACAGACATATTCTCAGGATTCCACAGCGAAACGGAAGAAGACCATCAGATGTCACTGTCGCTTATGCGCGAATGTGCATACGACTCGGCATTCATGTTCAAGTATTCCGAAAGACCAGGTACATACGCATCGAAACACCTCCCTGATGATGTGCCAGAAGAGATAAAAATCAGACGTCTGAACGAAATGATTGAATTGCAAAACCAGCTTTCTGCCGAGAGCAACGCTAAAGATGTAGGAAAGACATTCGAGGTTCTTGCAGAAGGCGTATCAAAACGCTCAAAAGAACAATTGTTCGGTCGTACAGAACAGAATAAAGTCGTAGTATTCAACAGAGGTTCACACCGTATAGGTGACTTTGTAAAAGTAAAGATTGCAGAATCAAGCTCAGCTACCCTGAAGGGTGTTGAAGTTACTGAATAAGAGGGTGTGTCAAAATTCATTTTTTGAAAAAATGAACTTATAATTTGAAATTTGAACACCCTAAAAGAGTAAAAAAGGGCCGCATCATTACTCAATACAGAGTTTGATACGGCCCCTTTTAAATATTATAGTTATAATCTGTAACTTTAGGGAGTAGTCATTTTAGTTTTGACACACCCTCTTGTCAATTATTTATTCGGAGTTTCCCAAACCTTAGTTTCTGAACAGCTTAAATCAATCCACTTATCGCCACATTTCAGTTTGAAGTCACCTTTCTCCAGACGCCACTTGCCGTCATAACCAACAAAGGCAAGATCACTTCCCTTTATCTTCATGCTTACAGTCTTAGTCTCACCAGGCTGTAATGAAACCTTCTCAAAGTTACGAAGACGGATGTTGTCCGGAGTACTGCTTGCAACCATATCTTTTGAATACAGAAGAACAGCCTCTTTACCTGCTACACTTCCAGTATTAGTTACATCTACAGACACCGTTATTTCATCAACTGCGGTGAAAGAAGTCTTGTCTGCACGGAGATTATCATAACTGTATGTTGTATAGCTCAAACCGAAACCGAACGGCCACTGAACATCCATCACTGAATCATAGTTATAGTTACCGCCCATCTGACCCATATTCTCACAAGGCTTGTAATCGTATGTTGCCAAGGCATTGATATATTTAGGATATGTAAAAGGCATCTTAGCGCTGAAGTTGGCATCACCGGACATAAGGTTAGCCAAGGCGTCACCACCATAGTTGCTTGGAAGCATTACGTTGATTACTCCCTGAGCCAATGGTTCTATATCGTTGATGATACGAGGACGTCCCTGATTCAATACCAAGACAATAGGCTTGCCGGTCTTTGAAAGTGCCTTTACCAGATCACGCTGATTCTCTGAAAGGGTAAGATCTGTCAGATTACCTGGAGTTTCACAATAAGAATTCTCACCTATACATGCAACTATCACATCGGCACGGGAAGCTGCCGATACGGCCTTACCTATTTCAGGAGCGTTCTCCTCCCACCAGTTGTCATTCTTATAAGGAGCATATGTAACACCTGGTTCATAAATTATATTTTCCTTTCCATACTTGTTGCACAAAGACTCATATATAGTATTATATGCCTGCGCACACTCGTCGGCACGGTGTCCCTGCCAGCTGTATGACCATCCGCCGTTAAGACAACGCATGGAATTTGCATTTGGACCGGTCAACAGAATCTTACTACCTTTCTTTATTGGAAGGATATTATTCTCATTCTTTAAAAGAACTTCAGATTCTTCGGCTGCCTGAAGAGCTACTGCAGCGAATTCTGAAGAACCGAACTTGTCATACTTCTTGATATCCCAGTATGGATTCTCAAACAGTCCCAAACGATATTTGAGACGAAGGACACGTGATACGGCATCGTCTATTCTGCTCATTGGGACTTCTCCCTCCTCTACCAGTTCTTTCAGATAAGTACAGAAACTTACCTCATATGGAACCATAGACATGTCTATACCCGCATTGATTGCTATCTTTATAGCTTCCTTCTTAGTGGCGGCAATATGGTCGCGTGTACAAAGATTATTGATGTCGGCCCAGTCTGTTACTATCATACCGTCCCAGTTCAGGTCTTCTTTCAACCATTCGGTAAGGAACTCACGGTTAGCATGGAAAGGCATTCCGTTGTCAACACCGGAATTTACCATTACACTCAATGCACCGTTACGGATAGCTGCAAGGAATGGAGCGAAATGTTTCTCGCGCATATCACTACGGGATATTGATGAAGGTGTACGGTCCTTGCCGGATACAGGAACGCCGTATCCCATATAGTGTTTCATACAAGCGGCTACATTATACTCACCGATATGATTAGGATCTTCTCCCTGAAAACCGGCAACTGCCGCCTTACCCATCTCGGCATTTACATAGCAGTCCTCACCGTAGTTCTCCCACATACGCGACCAGCGTGGGTCACGGCCCAAATCAACGACAGGAGCATATGTCCATGGAATGCATCCAGCCTTGGTCTCGTAGGCAGAAATTTCTGCTCCCTTACGGACAAGGTCACGGTTAAAAGAAGAAGCCATGTTTATACCTTGCGGAAACATAGTACCGCCTAGAGTATAAGTCGTTCCATGTATCTGATCGACACCATATATACAAGGGATTCCTATTTCCTTCATGGATATGTCCTGGATCTGCTTTATTGCCTCAGCCCATTTCTCCTTGGTCTGTGCGATACTCAAAGGGACATTAAGAAGTGAACCTACCTTATATTTCCCTATTACCGTGTCGAGCATAGCAGGATTAAGCACAAAGCCGTGTTTCTTGCTTTCCTCAAAATCGCTTACCACATCTATTGTTATTTCACACATCTGACCTATCTTTTCTTCCAAGGTCATCTTGCCAAGCCATTCCTTTATGTTGGCTTCAATCTCAGGATCTGATGGGATGGCAGCAGGAACTTTTTTCTCCGGTACGCTGCACGAACTCACGCCTACGCATAAAGCAGAGGCGATAAACAGGTTCTTTAGTTGATTCATAGTTATTTATATTTGAAATTTATAATGTAATCTTTATCTCTCTCTGTATCAAGTTGTAAGATTCCTTTGGAACTATACTCTTTACCATTAACCGTTATCATACTACAATATTCCGGAAGTTTAATCTTTAATTCAGGCATCCAACCACCTTTTATTATAGCCTGCACCACTTTACCATTCTTCCATTTCAATCCAACGGTAGCTCCTCCTCTCACCTTCATGCCATAGAATTCACCTTCTTGCCAGCTATCCGGTATTGCCGGTAGCAAACTAACGAAACCATCCTGACTTTGAAGAAGCATTTCTCCTATACCCGAAGTTCCACCCCAGTTTCCATCCATTTGAAATGGCGGATGCGAACAAAACAGATTTGGGAATGTACCACTGCCATGCTGTTTAGGATTATCATGAGTGTATGCAGGATACAGCAGGCTCTTGAACAGTTTATAAGCTCTATTACCATCACCCAAACGTGCCCAAAAATTAATTTTCCATGCACGGCTCCATCCGGTACCTTCATCTCCACGTCTGTTTAAAGTCACCTTACATGCCTCAGCCAACTCCGGGGTATTATAAACCGAGATCTGATTGCCAGGATGCAATCCATATAAATGCGACACATGACGATGGTGTACATCTGTTTCCTCATAATCTTCAAGCCATTCCATCAGGTAACCTTTCTTACTAATTTGATGAGGAGGAAGCTGACATATAGCCTTCTTCAAAGAGTCTGCATACAATGAATCGACAGACAATATATGTGATGCCGTTATTACATTAGAATATAATTCTCGAACCAGCTGTATGTCCATAGTAGGTCCCATACAGACGCTTATGGGTGTACGGTCTTTCCCTTTCAGATAGAAAGAATTTTCAGGAGATGATGTAGGAGCTGTTACCAGCCATCCATGTTTTGGTTCTTTTACCATAGTAGAATAGAAAAATTCTGATGCTCCTTTAAGAATAGGATAAACCTCCGCCAGATAATTTCTGTCTCCGGTAAAAAGATAATGTTCCCAAAGATGCGCACAGAGCCATGCACCACCTGTATTTGTAGCTCCCCACGACGGATGTTCTCCGGGAGCTGTATAATTCCATACATTTGTCATCATATGAAGCACCCATCCTCTGGCGTTTTCTCCATAAAAGGACTTGGCACTCTCCTCACCGCTTTCTACCAGACGTTTCACCAAATCAATCAATGGAAGATAAAGTTCTGTCAGGTTACCCTGTTCCAATGGCCAATGGTTCATCTGGACATTAATATTTGTATGATAATCTCCATTCCATGGAGTGCCAGGCTCATTTGCCCATAAGCCCTGCAAATTTGGAGGAAGACATCCCGGACGTGTACTGCTTATCAGCAGATACCTTCCATAATTATAATATAATGCAGCCAGTGAAGGATCGTCTGACGACTGAAAACTCTCTATACGTTTGTCAGTAGTATGATGTGAAGTCTTGGCATTATCAGGCAAATGAATTCCCACACGGTGAAAATAATCGCCGTATGCCAAAATTGCTTCCGCTTTAAGTTTGTTCCAGTCATAATCCAAGACATTATCCAAAACACGCTCAGCCTCGGTAGAATACACTTCTCCATTCAGATACGAAGTCTTGGCTGATACAAATACCCATGCTTCATCCGCATTTCGTACAGATATATAACCCTCTCCTGTTTCTCTCTCCGCTTTATCTCCAATACCTACAACACTTGTTATGGCCGAGTATCGTACGCCTCTTGCCTTGCTTCCGCTATCAAGTTCACCCGATATAAGAAGCTTGCCGTCCGAAGGACTTTCTACCTCTCCCCTCTCAGGTCTGCTCAGACTCATTTTGAAAGATATTGAATTTCCTTTATCTGCCTTTATATGCAAAACCATAACATCTGCAGTTCTGGAAACATAATACTCGCGTACATAATTTACCCCACCTTTTCTGAAAGAAGTATAAGCAACACTCTCACTCAAGTCCAACCAACGTCTGTAATCGCTCATGCTTTCATCGGCAACCGGATAGGAATATTCTATATCCATATCGGCAAGCATCTGATATGCACCGTAAGTACCACCCTTTTCAGGTTTCTTAGGTACAAAGCTTTTATACATAAGTTCCTGTGCTTCCTTGTTTTTCCCTTTAAAAAGCAGTCTGCGTATTTCAGACAAACTGGTTGATGCCTCAGGATTAAGATAATCAGCCTCCGAACCGCTCCACATACTAATCTCATTAAGGACAATCCGTTCTTTTTCAGTTCCGCCGTCAGGCATCATTCCAAGTCTTCCATTTCCCAAAGGTAAAGTTTCCTCCCACTGTGCAGCCGGTTCATCATACCATAATACCATCTCAGGACGCCTTAGTTCAGGCAAAAGATCCATTCCTGTAATAGATTTATAAATAGACTCAGCAATTATCCTTGCACCATATTTGTTCGGATGTACTCCGTCCTGATATTCATTCGGATAATAAGGTTTCATAGCTGTATTGAGGTCTATCATGCTGATGTTCCGTTCCACAGCCACTTCTTTTATAATCGGAATTATACAATTATGTATTATACTGTCATTAATTCCCCATATATTGTTTTCAGAAGGGATAGGCAAACACAAGTATATTTTAGGTGAAGACGACAAAGCAGAAAAACTATCCAACAATGTATTCAAGTCATGCTTAAAATCATCCTTATGCAGCCAGTTATGAGGTTTGGAATCGTTTGTACCAAGTTTTATTGTAACAATATCCGGTAGAAATTCAAGTGCATCCTTAAAACGCTGTTCCTTCATATAAGGCAAATCGCCTTTCATGAGCAATGTTCTGGCACTGAGTCCAAAATTTCCCACTTCGTAATCATCACCCAACAAAGACTGAAGAACAGCCGGATAACTTTCCTGCGACGGATTTTCCAGCCCAAAGCCTTCTGTTATACTGTTACCTACACATGCAATTTTAATATTGTCTGCTTTAACAGAAAACACAATAAAGGTGAATAATAAAAATGACAATATATGTTTTAACATTCTCATTAGATTTTGATATTTTCAGTTTTCAAAAAAACATCTTTTTATGGAATTATCCAATAAAACCATTTATAAATGGTCAATTTTATAAATGCAAAGCGCTCCACCAATATAAAAATGATGGAGCACCTTCAAATATTTTATTCCCAATTATCTGTTCTGAATGGATATAAAGGAAGACCACGAAGGTTTGCTACATTACCCGGTTTATAATCGCGGAATCCATACCTTACGGCAACAGGATTTTTTACATTTTCACATGTTACTTTTATCTGATTACCACACGCTTCAGCCTCTGCGGGATAGAACACTTTGTCTTCGCCTGCCATCTCAAAACCTTCCATGTCTGACATGCGATTGAAGCCTTCCGGAGCATTATCAAATGTGAGGTAAACATCACCATCCTTCATATACATTGACTTATAAACTGGTCCATACGCCTCAATACCACGTACACCATAGGTTTTGCTCAACGCCATATAAGCAAGTCTTTTCCCAACATCTGTCTTATTCTTCGGATGAATATTTTTCATTTCATAAGGCATAACCAAATCATTTGTAGAAATCATACCACTGTTAGGAATCATGGACTGAGCTTTGAACTGAGACTCTCGGAGAAGAGCAAATAAATTTGTTTCTGGAGAGTTGAAAGGTGCTATCTCCACATAGTAAAAAGGAAGTTCACCAAGCCCCCATTCTTTACGCCATAATTCAACCATTGTCCTCAAGCGTTCGGCATAAGTATTATGTTTTCCCACATTGGCTTCACCCTGATACCATAAGAAACCTTTAATAGTATAATTTTGTAATGGATGTAACATACCATTATACATCAATGTAGGGCTAGTATAATGCCACCATCCGTCTTCTCTCCTTATATCACGTTCCAGGTCAATATCAGGATATTCTGCCACTATTTCACGAGGTAACCACCCTTCTACGGTAGAACCGCCCCAACTACAATTTATAATACCAATAGGAATATCCAAAACCTGATTCATCATCATAGCAAAATTAAACCCTGTGGCACTGAATTCAGGAGCATTTTCAGGATTACTAACTTTCCAACTGCCCCTACAGTAATCAACAGGTGCTGTCTGCCCGTCCCTTCCTATTGTAGCAACTCGTATGCCTTTCCATTTCGAGGCCGTAGCTATCAATTCATTTGCACCTTCTATTGGAGCATTCCAAAAACCCCTTAAAGGCATTTCCATATTAGACTGTCCGGAGCAAAACCAAACCTCACCTATCAGAATATTACTCAACTTAGTTTCCTCGCCATCGGATAATGTTATGGCATAAGTCTGGTAACTTGCAGATGGAGTCTCTATTTTTATTATCCATTTGCCATCCTTATCTGACATTGTTCTATAAACATTATTCGTCCAAGAAGGACAAATTGTTATTTCCTTGTCACTATCTGCTTTCCCCCACAGACAAACATCTGTTTGCTGCTGCAAAACCATATTGTCACTCAAGATTTCAGGCAATACTATTTTTGCCATTGCTCCAGCCTGCATCATCATCAGGCATGTAATCGTAATTAATTTTTTCATGTTTGAATTAATATTATATTAAACTTATTATTTATCTTACTATTTACACTTTGCATAGCAGGTATTATTTCATAACAGATTAATTTCAAAATAGGCTATTTTATTTTAAAATGTTACCAATTATTTATTTAAAGGCAAAAATTTTATACTCCTCTCATATTTTGTTACTGGTACTTTATATGGTAACATTATAGACCTGCATGTACATCCAACTCCAGAAGTTGCATAATCAAGATTCAAAGTGACAGTCTTACTCTTCTTCAACTGATAAGTATATAATGATTTGGTTAGATTATCAGTCGAAAACGGATATACATTAAAATTAAACAATTCATTCATAGAGATTTTTAAGCCACGTCCGCTCTTATTCTTAATCATCAACCATCTGTTATCACACCTCAAACCATAATCTTGCGGTATCAGATAAGGTTCATACATATCATTAACATTTGAGCTATATTGTCCAACCGGATATCCTGTTTTTCTATCCGGATAATTTTCTTGAGGTCCTCTTCCATACCATAAAATATTATTATAAGTAGAATCTATTTCCATTGTAAGGCCTATCCTCATTAACCACCTCGGAAGTCTACCTTGTGGAACAATCATATGGTTTATATCAATCTCTCCAGTATTTTTAACGCAATATCTATATATATTCTCAAATCCATTTATCTGAACGCCTGATATATACTTATCTAGTTTTCCATAAGACTCATCAGGAGACAATTTATAGCTTCGGCTATAAATATTGACAACATCATTTCCTTTATTATAATCAAAAGATACCATGATATCCTTCAATTTATCAATCCCGAAAGAATATTGTTCATTGACGGTACGCATACCATATTCTTTCTTCCAGCCAGTACGATCTTCTCCCCATGCAGCCCAATCGTCCAGTTCATTAGCAAGAGGGGCTCTCCATACATTAAAATCAACATCTGATTTTATTACCTCCTCATTATTTATATATAAAGAAAACAATCGTCCAGTTCCTTTAGAAAATCCATATTTAAAACCATCTCCTTCGACCCACAAACAAGTATCAGTATCCACACAATTCAAATTATGGTTTCCACATTGCATAGGTAAAACAATGTCCCTATGCCATGGCAAATCAAGCTGTTCCCATGCAACTATATGACCTTTATCGGCCCATATCTCTTTACTCTTCAGGCTTACCTTAAATTCCAATCTATATTCTACATTATCTTTTATTTCAGGTATAGAAATAGGTATAGCCACATTCTTTTTATGCAACGGAGCTATATTCTCATCTACAATGCCACGTTGGATAATTTTACAATCCTCCGTAAGGAACCATTCAACCAAATATTTATCCAGTTCTATAAAACTATGCTTATTCCATATCTCAACAATAAAATTGCCATTATTATCTATCCAGCTGAAATCAACCGGTTGTGCTGATTTTCTCATTTGCCACATTTCCGGTTGCGGCTTTCTGTCAGGCCATATTGAACCGTAAGTCCTTGCACCAATACCATAGCTATAAAATGTCCCTGACGAGTTTTCATTCTCAAAATCAAGCCATAGTACAGAATTTTCTTTACTCAAAACATTTGCTGAATAGATTTTATCAAATATGGCGACATTATCAATCATTGCGTCACATATAGCAACATTAATATCACACCCCTGGGTTTCTGAATTACGACCTATATTTACCGGGAATGGCAGATTCTTAATATGACCATTAGCAGGCATCTCTGCCAATTCTATATTATCTACAGATATAGACATGAATTTTCCATCATACTCACATAATACACTATGCCAATTATACTCCCAGTTTAACGGAAGTTTTGCTGTCAGTTCGTACCTTTTGTCAGTGAAAATATAAAACTTTATTTCATCTACTCCGTTTTGATGTACCCCAAATTGATTATTGCCCTTAGTTATAAAAGAGCCTGAATCCTTACATGAAGCACGCGGATATACATCAAATTTTAAAATAAGCTGATTACTCGTCAACTCCAGATTCTCTCCTCTGTAAATCTCAATCCATGCATCATGACCACTAAAGTCCGCAACCGTATTATTCCCAATCCTTTTCAAGGATACTTTTCCCATAATGTTTACAGGAGTATCAAATGGTGAGCCGTCCTGTATCCTCCTTACTTTTTCTTCTATACCAGGACTAACAAAATCCCAAATAGCTCCACCAATTATCCTTGAATGAGAATTTATGACACGCCAATAATCATCCAATCCACCGCCTCCATTTCCTGCGACAGACAAATATTCATCCATAAAAGAAGGTCTTATATCATTATCATAGCCCATACCTTGCTGTATTTCCAACTCTATCGGACTAGGATATCTAGGGCCGACAATATCCTCTGCTTCATGTTTTGGTGCATTTCCACCATACATCCAAAGCCTTGTTTCATCATATTTCTTGCCTTCTTTCACAACTTCCGTAATATTAAATCCCTCACCAGACTCATTTCCAGCGCTCCAAAACAAGACACAAGGATAATTTCTATCCCGCAAGACCATCCTTCGCACTCTCTCTTTATACATTTCCGTAAAATCACTTCTTTCAGATACCCATTCTGTTGCATGAGCTTCAACCCCTGCCTCATCTATTACATAAAGTCCATACTCATTGGCCAATCTTAGATATGAATTCACAGGAGGATAATGCGAAGTACGCACGGCATTAAAATTAAACTGTTTCAATAATTCAAAATCCTGTCTGATAACATCCTCACGCATCACATGTCCCCATCGCGGATGTTGCATATGTGAATTCTGAGCATTGATCTTTACAGGAACTCCATTCAAGCAAAATACTCCATCTATTATTTGCGTTTCCTTAAAACCTATTTTTGTTTCAATTTTATCAATTATCTTATCCTGACTGTTTAAAAGTAACAAATGCAAGTCATATAGATTTGGTGTTTCAGCAGTCCATTTCAAAGGATTGATTATTTCTTTCGATATAGATACAGACTGTTCCCTGTCTATTTCAAACAAAGGAGATGAAAACTCACTTATTATATCGGAGTGTCTATCCAGCAAAACGGCTTTTACTTTCAACTCACCTTCTATACTATTTCCATACCTTTTTACATCTACTCTTAGATTAAGTTCTGAGTTGATATAATTATCATCCAATTCTGTTTCAACACACCAATCAAACAATCTTGTATCCGGTGTTGAATAGATTATGACATCATCAAATATTCCTGCAAAGCGCCAATAATCCTGACTTTCAAGATAATAGCCGTCACTATATTTGACTACCAAAACAGAAATAACATTTTTACCTTCCCTTAAACAAGACGTGATATTATATTCGGCAGGCTCCTGAGCTCCTTCATTATATCCCACCTCTTGCCCGTTTATCCATACGAATGATGCTGAGGCAACTTTCTCCATACGCAAAAATACTTGTTTGCCATCCCAATCATCAGGTATTATAAAAGTTTTCCGATACAGACCTGTAGGATTATAGTCTCTCGGCACAAACGGCACATTGACTTTAAATGGGGCATTCACATTTCTGAAGAGTTTGTCACCATATCCCAACATTTCCCAGTTTGAAGGTACTTCTATTTTATCCCAGTTATCATCATCGTAACTATAACTATAAAAATCAGCTGGTATGCTATCCGGGGTAACAAACCACCTAAAATTCCATAAGCCGTTAAGTGAAATGTTACTTTCTGGTATGTAATAACTTCTTCCCGGCTCCTGATTAACCTCAAATATTGCCGGATTCTCTATATAATAATATATATTGTCAAAAAACGCTGTTTGGGATGTTCCAATAACGGCCTGAATAGATAGAATAAAAAATATTATCTTCTTCATAGGATAAATATAAAAACTACTTGCATTCAATTGTATAAGAAGTTCCGGCAAGCCCTTCTCCTTCTACTGTTAAAGTAGCCGTTCCCTTCTGTGTATCAGATTGCAATAAGATTTGTGCCAAGCCATTGAATGATTTTACCTGATAGTGGCGCGTGCCTCTATCCTTCGGCGAATCACCATCTTTATATGCAGGATCACCATTCCCTACACCTAAAATCCGTATAGGACCTTCAACGGTAAACTTTAACAAAGGACAAGCTGTAGGAACAAAATTATTCTTCTTGTCTTTTAGCTCCACATCTATAACAGCTACATCTTGTCCGTTTGCAAACAATGTATCCTTGTTTGCAGTCAGTACAATACGTTCCGGTTTCCCTGATGTACGAATCATCCGTGTTAATTGTCTTTTACCGTTCTTAAATCCTATAGCTTTGACTGTACCAGGATAATAAACGGCATCCCATGACAAATGACCATTTTCAGGCATCTTTTTACGTCCAAGTTTTTTATTATTAACAGTAAGTTCCACTTCGTCGCAATTACTGTAAACCCAAACCTTGATACTGTCGCCTTCATGTCCTCCCAGGTTCCAATGAGGGAATATATGAAGTGTAGGTTCATCAGTCCACCATGATTTTAAATACCATGCCTCATCCTTTGGGAAGCCACAATAATCGAAAATACCTTTATGAGTTCCGGTCTGTGGATAACCTATTGGATCAGGTTCACCACGGAAATCAAATCCAACCCAATAAAACATACCTCCTAACCAAGGACGCTCGCAATAAAATTTCCATCCACGTTCTATGCAGTTAAGTACACTGTCTTTACCATTAGGCTTAAGATTAAGTGATGCCATATGCCCGTTCTTAAAATCATCAAAATATACCCCTCTAGTTCCGCACCCTGAGATTTCTTCAGTACCAATACCACATCGTAATGGATATTGCCCACGGTATTTGTCAATCGGATTCTGGAGAATGTAATTATAACCTGCCACATCAGCAGGAACAAGGACTGAAGGTCCACCGCTTGATGCTACAGTCATCATCCTGCTTGGATCAAACCTATGGCAATATTCACGCATAGAAGCTATCACACGTGTTCCTTGTTCACTCCATTCCATACCCCATTCCTCATTACCGACACTCCAAAGTATAATACTAGGATGATTCCTGTCACGCTCAATCATACGTTTCAACAGACGCACATGCTCATTATTTATTCCTGTAAGACGATTTTCTTCTATTACAAGAATACCCAGACTGTCGCATGCGTCTAGCAATTCAGGAGTCATCGGATTATGCGAAGAACGGTAAGCATTGCATCCAAACTCTTTCAACCTCTTCAAACGAAAAATCTGCAAGGCATCTGGAATTGCAGCCCCAACACCGGCATGATCCTGATGCATATTCACTCCCTTCAGCTTCACCACTTTTCCGTTCAAAAGGAAACCTTTGTTCACATCAAATTTAACTTCACGAATACCAATTGTAGTATTGTAAGTATCAACTTTCTTATCATCGACAAAAACCTCTGTCATTACATTGTACAGATATGGATTGTCTGTACTCCAAAGCTCCGGATTATCCACAGTCAATTGCGAACATACTGTTTGTGAGGTCTTTGGATATACATTTTCGCCATTACCATCACAACTGCCAACTTCTTTTCCTTCACGGTCAAATAATATATGACGTAATTTGAAAGATGTTGCTTTAATTCCGGAGTTTTCTATATTTGTTTCAATATTTAAAACTGCAGAATCATATGTAGAGTTAAGCCTGCTGCTTATGAAAGTTCCAAAAGGAGCCACATGTAAGTCAGACATTTTATGCAACCACACATGACGATATATTCCTGCACCTTCATAAAACCAACCCTCGGCCATTGAGGCATCTACACGAACGGTTATCAAATTTTCTCCCCCGTAATTCAGGTATTCCGAAATATCATACGTCTGTGTAGCATATCCACTTGGCTCACCTCCTAAATAAAATCCGTTGACCCATATTTTTGAATCCCTGAAAATGCCGTCAAACTGCAAATACAAATGACGTCCCAAATCTGTTTCCGGTATGTTTATAATCTTACGATACCATCCCACACTATTTTCAGGATATTTATACCCCAACATCTTATATCCATGGCTATGTATAGCATTTCTATCATATGGTAAATACACTGCCCAGTCATGCGGCAAATCGACCTTCTCCCATTCCGAATCATCAAAGTCCTTTGAATAAGGACCTTTGTTATGAACTGAATTGGCTTTAGTCAGATAATTGAAATCCTCTGTTCCACATCCAAAATCTTTTTCCGGAGATGAAGCGGAACCTAAGGCAAATAGCCATCCTTCATCCATTAATATGCGTTCACGTTGTGAATAAACATATAAAGGATACCAAGGCATCATCATGGCCAATAATAATGTAAAAATATTTCTTCTCATGTTTAATGGTCTATTCATATTTACTTTCCATTTAAAATCCAAACAAAGTTGGATAATTCATTAATAATTAACTTTAGTTTTATACCTTTGTATCAGGATGTTAAGAGGAAGTA
>NZ_JAOQJJ010000027.1:0-33577 GCF_025567135.1 Bacteroides cellulolyticus | reverse complement strand
CTAATCTTTCTTTTGTCAAAATACTCGGTTTTATATCAATTTTAGTATAAACCTGTCCTACTTTATGTGTAGGACGCTTAATATTTACGTATGAAAAAAGAAAAATGTGTGTGTAATATAGGGCCTTTGATACGTTTTAAAAAAATTCCCTGTCGTTTCAATTAAAATGACAGGTCGTTTTGATTAAAACGACAGGACGTTTTCTGTGTCCCATAATTCTTGTTTCTTATTTATTTGTAATATCTTTGTAACCGATAACACATTAACTCTATGAATTTAAGAACTGTAATATTTTTTTGTACGCTGATTTTCGGCTATTTCCATTCTTTTTCGGAAACATATAAATATCGTGTGACATTGAGAGATAAGTCTGCAACTGCCTATAGCATTGACCGTCCGCAGGAATTTCTGTCCGAACGTGCTTTGGAACGTAGAAACAGGCAGGGGATAGGTATAGATTCTACAGATTTGCCGGTATGCAAAAACTATATTGACCGTTTGGTAGAACAGGGAGGAAAGTATCTGATGCAGAGTAAATGGAATAATACTGTGCTTATGCTTACTCAGGATGAAGAAACGGCAGAAAGATTCAGACAAAATCCATTTGTTATGGATGTAAGAAAGGTATGGGTTTCACCCGATACTGTTTTTCCAAGAAATAAGGATCGCAAGAAGGAAATAACGAATAAGTGGAAAAAGACAGACGAATATTATGGAGTGGCTGCCAATCAGATAAAGATTCATCACGGCGACAGTCTTCATAATGCCGGTTTCCGTGGAGAAGGTATGCATATAGCAGTGATAGATGCCGGATATTATAATGTGGACAAAATGAAATTTTTCCGTAAGCTCCATATCTTAGGAACTAAGGATTTTGTTAATCCTGAATCTGATATATATGCCGAGCATAATCATGGCTTGAAAGTACTTTCGTGCATGGCTGTAAATATGCCTAGGGTAATGGTTGGTTCCGCTCCTGAAGCTTCTTACTGGCTTCTCAGAAGTGAGGATAATGATACTGAACAGCCGGCAGAGGAAGATTATTGGGTAGCAGCTGTAGAGTTTGCCGACAGTGTAGGTGCAGATGTTGTGAATACTTCACTTGGATATTATTCTTTTGACAATGTGTCCGACAATTACAGATATCGTGATCTTGACGGACGCACTTCGCTTATGTCGCGTTCTGCCAATATCGCTTCTTCTAAGGGAATGCTTATAGTATGTAGTGCAGGAAATTCAGGCTCATCCAGCTGGAAAAAAATTACACCTCCTGGAGATGCTGATGGAGTACTGACAATAGGTGCTGTAAATGCAGACGGTGTGAATGCTGATTTTTCTTCAGTTGGTAATACAGCTGATGGACGTATAAAACCAGATGTAATGGCGGTAGGTTTTCATTCTAGTATAGCCGGACCTAATGGAGGAACTTCGTATGGTAATGGAACATCTTTCGCTTCGCCGATATTCTGCGGACTTGTCACATGTCTTTGGCAAGCTTGTCCGTGGCTTACTGTAAAGGAACTTATCGATGTGGTTCACCGTTCTTCTGACAGGTATGATTATCCGGACAATATATTCGGTTATGGAATAACGGATATGTGGAAAGCATACAGAATAGGGCAGGAGATGAAAAGCAAGTAGATATGATGGAAAATGAAGCAATGTCTTTATACGAACTGAATTCTTTGGTTCGACGAGGTCTTCATTCTATTCTGCCTGACGAATACTGGATACAGGCGGAGTTGAGCGATGTGCGCTCGAATTATTCCGGACACTGTTATCTTGAGTTTGTCCAAAAAGATCCTAAAAGCAATACTTTGATAGCAAAGGCTAGAGGGGTGATTTGGAGTAGTGTTTTCATGCGTTTGCGTCCTTATTTCGAACGGGAAACAGGGCAGGCTTTTGTTTCCGGAATAAAAGTAATGGTGAAGGTTACGGTTGACTTTCACGAATTGTACGGTTTCTCTCTTACTGTTGTTGATATTGATCCTGCATATACTATTGGCGATATGGCGCGCAGGCGAAAGGAAATTCTGAAGCGTCTTGACGAAGAAGGTATCCTGACAATGAACAAGGAGCTTGAAATGCCTGAACCTCTGCAGAGGATAGCTGTCATCTCTTCGGCAACTGCAGCCGGATATGGTGATTTCTGTAACCAGTTGCATTCCAACAAGTTCGGTTTTGTGTTTTATACAAAGCTTTTTCCGGCTATAATGCAGGGAGACAGGGTAGAGGAAACCATAATATCATCTCTGGAAAGAATATATTCTGAAATAGATAACTGGGACGTAGTAGTGATAATCCGTGGTGGAGGGGCAACATCTGATTTGTCCGGTTTCGATACATACGATTTGGCTGCTCATTGTGCACAGTTCCCACTACCTATTATAACAGGTATAGGGCACGAACGAGATGATACAGTGATTGATATGGTTTCGCATACAAGGGTAAAGACGCCTACTGCCGCTGCCGAATACATAATAGGCATGATGTTGCAGACGGCAAGCCGACTTGATGATTTGTCGGAACGCCTCCGTAATGAGATACCGGTCATCCTGAATTCGGAATCGGAACGTCTGAACAGACTTGTTGCACGTATTCCGTTGGTGGTACAGTCCAGACTGCAGAGGGAAAATATGCGTTGCGAGCGTATGTATTCGCGTCTGGTAATGTCATGGCAGAAACGTTTTCTGGGAGAACAACATCGTTTGGATGTTTATCCTCGTCTGTTGATGTATGTTCGTTCTGTTATGGAAAAAGAAACTCATAAGATTGACTTGATGGAGAGAATTCTTAAATCCGCATCTCCGGAACAACTCTTGAAACGCGGTTATAGTATCACTCTTCTTAATGGAAAATCAGTAAGGGATGTTTCAAAGATTAAATCCGGTGATGAGGTGGAGACTGTTTTGGCGACAGGAAAATTCAAAAGTATAGTAAAATAAGATATAATTATGGCTGCAAAAAAAGAAACATATACCGAAGCCATGAAGAAGCTTGAAGCGATAGTGGCAAAAATAGAGAGTGGCGAACTGGATATCGACCAGTTGGGAGAAAATCTTCAGGAGGCTCAGAAACTCATAAAGTTCTGCAAGGATAAGCTTTATAAGGCAGACGAAGAAATAAAGAAAATGCTCGATGACGGACATTCGGATGAGGAATGAAAAATGTAAGCAACATGCCGGTATTTAAGGGTTTTGGTCTAAATATTTATTGTAAAAATTGGAATATGTAAATTAAAATCTTACATTTGCCGTCAATGTTATAATATCAGGAACATAAAAATATTAAATAATAAAGTTATGAAAGAAATTGACTGGTCTAATTTGTCGTTCGGTTACATGAAGACAGATTATAATGTACGTTGCTATTATCGCGACGGCAAGTGGGGTGAATTGGAACTTTGTTCGGAAGAAACATTAAATATCCACATGGCAGCAACATGTTTGCACTATGGTCAGGAAGCATTCGAAGGTTTGAAGGCATATCGTGGAAAAGACGGAAAAATCCGCGTGTTCCGTCCGCAGGCAAATGCAGAACGTCTTCAAAGTACTTGTAACGGTATCCTTATGCCTGAATTCCCTACAGAACTGTTTTGCGAAGCTGTAAAGAAAGTGGTAAAGGCAAACGAACGTTTCATTCCTCCATATGAGAGCGGTGCTTCGCTTTATATACGTCCGTTGCTTATCGGTACAGGTGCCCAGGTAGGCGTACATCCGGCAAGTGAATATCTTTTCGTAGTATTTGTTACTCCTGTAGGTCCTTATTTCAAGGGTGGTTTTGCTACTAATCCTTATGTTATAATCCGTCAGTTTGACCGTGCTGCTCCTCTTGGAACAGGAACATTCAAAGTTGGTGGTAACTATGCTGCCAGCCTTCGTGCAAACAAGATGGCTCATGATGCAGGATATGCAAGCGAATTCTACTTGGATGCAAAAGAAAAGAAATATATCGATGAGTGTGGTGCTGCCAATTTCTTCGGTATTAAAAACAATACATATGTGACTCCTCTTTCTACATCAATCCTTCCTTCTATCACAAACAGAAGCCTTATGCAGCTGGCTGAGGATATGGGACTGAAGGTTGAACGTCGTCCTATAGCTGAAGAAGAACTTGAAACGTTTGAGGAAGCCGGAGCATGTGGTACAGCTGCTGTTATCAGCCCTATAGAGCGTATTGATGACCTTGAAAACAATAAATCGTATGTAATAGCCAAGGATGGTAAACCAGGTCCTATAAGCGAAAAATTGTATAACAAGCTTCGTGCTATACAGTATGGTGATGAAGCCGATCCTTATGGATGGGTAATGATTGTCGAATAATTTGAATATTAAGATAATTTGTAACGACCGGATTTGAAAAAGTCCGGTCGTTTTTTTGTATCAGTTTTGCTCATGAAACACCGGTTTATATAAAACAAAATGAGGATATATCGTAATGACATATCCTCATTGTATGCTTTTAATAAAGTAATTATGCTTCAGCGCAAGGAACTACAGAAACAAAGCTCTTGTTTTCACGTCCTTTCTTGAAACATACAGTACCATCTACCAATGCGTAAAGAGTGTGATCACTTCCCATACCTACGTTTTTACCTGGATTGTGAACTGTTCCTCTTTGACGAACAATGATGTTACCAGCCTTACAAGCTGAACCACCGAATATCTTTACGCCTAATCTCTTGCTTTCTGATTCACGACCGTTCTTAGAACTACCTACACCTTTTTTATGTGCCATTTTCTTCTACGTTTTTAATGATTAAGCAATAACTTGTTTGATTGTCAATTCAGTAAACTGCTGACGGTGACCGTTCAGTTTTCTGTAACCTTTTCTTCTCTTCTTGTGGAATACAAGTACTTTGTCACCTTTAACAAGGCTAGATTTTACTTCACATACCACTTTAGCACCTTCTACAGTAGGAGCACCTACAGTTACGTTACCATTGTTGTCAACCAACAAAACTTTGTCAAATTCAACAGTTGCGCCGTTTTCAGCGTTCTGAATGTGGTGTACAAACAGTTTTTTGCCTTCTTCAGCTTTGAACTGCTGACCGTTAATTTCTACAATTACGTACATTTTAAATAAATATTAAACGGGTTTCTTCCGTAAGGTGGACCGGTTCTTGCAGTCACTTTTTTACCTTGTCGGACTAAAATCGGCTGCAAAGATACTCTAAATACTTTATATAAACAATTTTTTCTTGGTTATTTTTGTCCAGTTTTTGAAGATAATTTATTGTTTGTAAGTGATTTCTGTTTTATTAGTAATCGGCTTTGGGCTTTTAATTCAGGTGCAGGGGTATAAAAAAAGATATGCCTATTATCGAAATAGGCATATCTTCGTATATTTTTATGTATTCCGTTTAGATATTAGAAATACAAGTATCTGTTGTCAACAACTTTTGATTTCTGGTAAAGATCATTGATGAACTGAGTTGCGAATCTGTAATACATGTTTGATAATGTAGATTCTTCAGATTTTACATCAAAAGTTTCTTTTCCGTTTTCTTTGCTTAATACTTGTACCATATAAACACCGGCATTACCTTTTACAGGAGCACTTGTTGCGTTAACGGCTGTTTTAGAAGCTACGGCACCTATAACAGGTTCGCTTCCTCTAGTCAATGATATATAAGCAGGTGCAGAGAATGTTACATGTTTTACTGTATCGCTGACAGCGTTCTTTACGGCTTTTGCCTGATCTATTGAAGTGCATGACTTCATGTCTGCCATAATCATTTCTGCCTTTTTGTCGCGACGGATTTCAGCACGCAACATGTCTGCTACAGAGTTGATATTACGGTAACCTACTGGGTTAATTCTGTCAAGTGCTGCTACCATGATGTGGTCGTTGTTTCCACATTCGAAAAGAGGAGATACAGCGCCTTCTTTAGCACCGAATATCCAACGTATAACTTCTTTTGTTGATGGTACACCACCTACATAGTGTTCTGCAGATGAAAAATCAGAACGTGGAATAACTGTGTAACCGTATTCTTCTGCATTCTTTTCAAGTTCTTCTATGCTGTTGCTCTGTGCAACGAACTGGCTGAACTTGTTGTATGCTTCATTATATGTATCATTGCTGAATTCTACATTACGTTTGATCACAGCCACTTTGTATTTATCCTGCATGCTTTTCTTGTTCATTACCTGTAGGATGATGTTTGCCTGACCGATGTTTAGTTTTGCAATTTCTTTAACAGGCTGGCTTAAAAGTGTCTTAATGAATTCTTCATTTTCAGAGTTAAGCTGAGAACCTTCCCAAGTATTGGCTCTAACCCATGTAGATTCGCCTGTCTGACCATAAACTTTCGCAATTTCTTCGAAGTTTGCTCCACCTTTCAAAGCGTCATATATACTGTCTGTAAGAGTCTTTGTCTTTTCTTCAGTATCGGCATAAACCTGAATCTGGCGGAACTGTATAGAGTCAGGAGCATTAACTTTAGCTATGATCTTGAATGCATTGTATGAATCGTCAGCCTGACTGTAGTATGGGCCGAAAACTTCGTTCATACCAATTGAGTCAAGGCGTGCAACAACATCCGATGGAAGTACTGACTTGTTGACAGGAATATCAGAGTATGATACGCTTGATCCTGTTGAACGGATAAATGCAGCGTAATCAGCTGTTGTATTGTTAAGCTGTTCGCTATATTCAGTCACTTCGTCCAAAACTGCTTTTCTGTCAGCATCCGAAGGTAATACCTGGATATCTACAAAGCGGATGTCGCGAGTTTCAGCCAGCTGTTTGAACTGTTCCTTTCTTTCATTGTACAAGCTTCTGATTTCATCGTCAGAAATTTTAACCAAAGAGTCGTTTATAGCTGAATATGGAACAGCAGCCATAAGCAGGTCACTCTGTTCAGTACGTGCTTTGAAAGCATCTTCTGCAGAAGTAGGGTTAGCGATAAGTGATTTAGAAATCAGATTCTGGTATTTTTCAGCTAAAGCAGACTGTCTGAGTGTCTTTTCAACAAAGTTCCAGAAATTACCCATAGTCTGATAGTATTCAACATACTGTGAAGGCATCTGGCTTGTGCTCAAGTTTGAATAGTCAACGAGGAACTTCTTCAACATATCCTTATCGAAAGCACCTGTCTGTGGGTTACGGAACGGAGTGTTCATCAACAGAGGGTGTGTACCTTCGTCAATGATAGCCTGGATTTCAGCATCAGTTACTGTAAGTCCCAACTTTTCAGCCTGTTCAGCAATAAGTTTGTTGTTTACGTATGATTGCCATACCTGGTCTTTTACACTTGCCAATTGAGTCTCGTTAAGTGATGCCAAACCATTTGTCAGTTTGATCACTTCAGTGTATTCGTCAACTAGCTTTTGATAATCCTGAGCGGAGATTTTTTCTCCATTAATTTCTCCGATGTCTTGCCTTCCCTGATGTGGCTGGAATATTTTCCAAGCGTCGCCTGCTATGAAAGCGAAGAGGGCAATACCGATAACAATGACCAATAATGGTCCTTTGCTTCTAATAGTTTGTAAAGTTGCCATTTAAATTTATTATTTTTTGTTTATTGTTTTTCTGTAATTAGCGCACGAAGATACGAAAAATGTTTATGAGTTGCTATTTTCTATACAAAAAAATGCTTATTTCTGTATTTTCAGTTTAACCAGCTCTATTTTTGTATTGGTGGCCTTGATAATATTGAACTGGAATTTGTCTATCACTATATTTTCATGAGGCTTTGGAATTCTTTGGTATTCATTTATTATTAGTCCGCCTAATGTCTGATATTCATCGCTTTCTGGAAGACCTATACCAAATTTTTCGTTAATATCTTCTATTTCAAGTCGGCCTGATAAAATGTATTCGTTTTCATTTATAGTTTTGGCTATTGTGTTTTTATTATCATGCTCATCCTCTATATCGCCAAGAAGTTCCTCTACCAGGTCTTCAAGTGCGATAATGCCCGATGTTCCACCGAATTCATCTACAACAACGGCTAGAGACTTTTTCTGTTGCATGAGCAGTTGCATAAGCTTGTTGGCTCCCATGCTTTCCGGTATTACCGGGATAGATTTGATGTTTTGTTCCCAGTCGTCCTGCGTATTGAACATTTCGGAAGAATGGATATAGCCTATTATATTGTCTATATTGTCACGATATACGATTATCTTACTTAATCCACTGTCAACAAATACTCTCATGATTTCTTTTTTAGGAGTACCGGTCTCGACAGCTACTATTTCTGTTCTTGGAATCATACAATCCTTTACCTTAATGCTTGAAAAGTCCAAAGCATTGCGGAAGATCTGTATTTCAGTATCTATTTCCTTTTCGTTGCTGGTATCGTCGTAGCTACTTTCTATAAGATAATCCAAATCAACCTTTGAGAATGCTTTTTCTCTATCTTCTTTCTTTATTTTTTTGCCTGTAAGTGTCAGTATGGAAGTTGACAGCATGGCAGAGAATTTACTGATAGGGTATAGTACCAGATAGCATATATATGTTGGAATACAGAGATATTTCAATGTGAGGTTAGGGTTTATCTTGAATATGGTTTTTGGAAGGAATTCCCCTGTTATAAGTATTATGAATGTTGAAATTATGGTTTGAATGACAACTAGCAGTGCCTCGTTGGTTATTAGTCCTGATAACAGTTTGTTTTCTATTATCTCTGCCATGAGGATACCATATATGACTAAGGCTATGTTGTTGCCAACCAACATAGTAGAGATAAAATTGTTAGGGTTATTATAGAAGACGGTAAGTATCTTTGTGGAGAAATTATTGGATTTTTCCATCTCAAACCTTAACTTATTTGAGGACACGAAAGCTATCTCCATTCCGGAAAAGAATGCAGAAAATGCCATTGTGATTAGTAATTCGATGATAATACCCATTTGTGTTATTTTTAGGCTTATGTGTTTTTGCTTTTATCGGTTATTGGTATTTTGTTTTGTACTTACTGTGTCTGATGGAGCTGTGTCTTCTACTGTAAAAATACCTGTAGGAGTGAATATCTCATATTCGGTCATCTCCTGGTTTGAATCGAAACCATAACCGGTCAGGATTTTGTCTGACTGTTCTATCTTGATAAATCTGTCAGAGTATATACGTTTTTTCGATTGGTCCCAAAATAGCAGTTCTGTGTCAAATTTATCGCCGAGCTGATTTTGTATGTGTACGTTACCTCTTAGTTCCCAGATCTCTTTTTTTTCGTGATAATAGGCTGTGTCGGCTTTTATACTTGCGTCAACTCTGAAAAGTGTATCAAACTTTTCAAGGTACAAGCCTTTTTCAAAAGCCCAATATGGTGGGTTTTTCTTACTGAATACCAACCATTCATCTGTTATGATTTTATATCTTATCATACCGGAATCTGATACATACGATACTACACCGGTACTTTGCATGTCGGGTAGGGAATCTTTTTCATCGATAGCTGATGCTAATTTTTTACCCTTTCCGCTACATGACGGGAAAAAAAGAAACATAACAGTTGCCCAAACGGCAACTGTTATGCTTATGAAAAATCTTGTATTAAAAATCTTGTGTCTATATGACATACTTTATTATCTGATAGTTGTTGTTTCGCCAATCCATCCTCCGATTGTAACTGTATGTCCCTTGCTTAAACCAAGGAAGAACAAGTCTTCATCTTTCGGAGTATAAGCAGAAAATGTTCTGATAAGTTCGTTGGCTTTATCTGTAACGCTTGGATCAACACTCTTTGCACGCTGCAGTTTGTCTATAACAGCAAAGAATGTACATTTGTTCAATGCAGACTCGTCACTCCAGTTAGGGCTTGAAGCATACATCTGTGCGATAAGGATATATGCATCGCCATAATTGTTGTTGAAAGAGATTGCCTTGTTACAATATTGTTTTGCACGGCTCAACTGCTTTTTGTTGAATAGTATTACAGCTGCCTTGTAGCAGTATTCAGCTTTCTTCATAGGATCCTGTTCAAGTTCGATAGCCTGGTCGAAGTAACCGATACTCTTGTCAAGGTCACCTTTCTTGTAATACATATATCCGCAACCTGCTGCTGTAGCTGCAGTTGGTTCAATTGCGTGTGCAGCTTCAGATGCTTCGAAATAAGCTTCTTCTTCTGTACATTTCAATAATTGCATAACTGTAATAACCTGCTTCAAATAGTCAAGGTTAGTTTTGTTCTGTGCAACTTTAGGACCATAGATAGCGTGAAGGTTTTCGCAAGAAGCAGCACCACTGTTTATGAAATATGCATCAACATTATCTTTAGTTGTCTTGAGCAATTCTTTCATCTTTTCTTTCTTTTCTGCTTTGTATGCAGCGTCAGCATAACCTGATACAGTCAGATAATCCTGTATGAACTGTTCTTTGTGGTTTTCGTCTGTTTTGAGTTTGCGTGAAGACATATCCATCATGTCAAGGAACATGAAATAATCAGATTTCTCTTTTTCCATGTTGATTGCCTGTTTTGCCCAGTCGTACGCTTTGTTCAGATCAAGATTCTTTCCAGAGAAAACAATGTAGTCATGAACTTTCATACCAATGATAGAACCTTCTGTTGATTTGCTTCTAACCAACTTATTAAGTTTATCAAGATATTTGATACGCTGGTCATGTACTGCCATCAATTCATCAAGGTAAGCTTTCTGTTGAGCTGCATCCTTTGTACTTTGTATCAATCCACGAAGGATTTTAGCACCATTGGTGTATGTACCTACCTGTGCAAGAGGAGCTTCAGTGAATACTGCTTTCCAAGGTTTGTATGCATCCTTGAAATTGTCTGTTTTTACATATTCAGTATAAATACTGATGTTCTGAAGGCAGCGGATACTATCTTCTCCGTGTCCAAATCTAGAACCGTCTTCTACTCCTTTTTGAGCAAAAGTCGCTGCAGAACCCAATGTTAAGGCACACAGCATTGTAAACATCTTCATTCTCATCGTATTATTAATTTAATTGTTTATTGTGTCTTTATAATATTCTATCTATGGTTTCAATTAATTGACTCTCCATTTCATAAACCAAGGTTCATTAAGTGTCAATCCTATTTTCAAGACAAATCTGTCTTCCGACATCAAATTGCTTACGCTAGGAGAAAGTTTTATATATTGTCCGGTGATGCTTAGGACTGTCTTGCGTTGGAAAAGTGATAATGGAAAACCAAAACCGGCAGATGCACCGATTTCTTTTGCCCCGTCTGCATAAGAAGTACCATTCGTATTTGTTGGTATTTTCACATACGGTGAATTATAAAATGCTCCTGCTCTATATGATATTCTTTTAAAGAAGTTTTTGCTTATATTATTAGGTGTGTATTCAGCTCCTACTGCTATCTTGTTTCTATTGCAGTACATGCCGGCAGCACTTGACAATTTGGCTTTTGACCATTCTTGAAGAGTGTAATCAGCCGTTACTGTCAATTTATTCTTGTACTGATATGCCAAACCGATTCCATATGAGGATGGAATGCTATATCCGTCATATGCAGTATTTTCTGTTGTCGATGAATAGCTGCTTCCGTCTGTAACTTGTGTTCCTGTAACCTCTGTAGAATTTAAATTATGTCTCAGGCTGTATGTAAGTCCTAGTGTGAGACTGTTATTCTTGTTAAAAGGTTGTGTGTATTGCAATCCTAAATCAAGTTTATAGCTCTTGACTTTCAGGTTTCTGTATGTTATTGTATAGTCACCTCCATTGCTTAATGTTGCTGTGGTGCTATATTCTTGTTTTCCATAAAGATAACCTATATTTGCTCCGATTGACAAGTTATCGATAATTTTGAAACCTAATCCTCCGAAAATAACATTTGTACCACCGTCACCTGTATATGTGTTTGTTACTGATACGGTGTTGCTGTTCGAAGCGTAGCTTGTGGAATTGAAATTATAACCTACTGTCGAAAAAGGAGTAAATCCAATTGCCATTCCTACTCTTGGATGAAGACGGAACTGTATTGCCAGATAGTCGAAGCTGGAGTTTCTTGCATTCGATCTGATGTTGTTTTCCTCGTAATTGCAGCTTTTCATGCTGAAACCTACATCAAACATAAACGACAAAGAATCTACTGAAGTATATGATGCGGGATTTATAGGATTGATATGACGGTTTGACCTGAGTGCATTTCCTACGCCACCCATGGCTGCATTACTGGTAAAGACTTGGTCAGACAAGTCTCCTAACCCGAATCTTGTATATGGAGAGTTAGTGCTGGATTGGGCAAAAGCAAATACCGATGCTGTTGCAAAAATAGCGCTAATAAGTACCTTTTTATTCGACATTATAATTCAATATTCTGTTTAAACCTTTTAAAACTAAAAATCTATCTGCAAAGATGATACTTTTTAATTTTGTATCAAAAGAAAATTTGTCTCCGCCAGTTAAAAAAACTAAAAGGTTGGGGTATTTTTTTTGGAATTGAGCTATATAGCCCTTTATTTCAAATTCAATTCCTTTTATGACTCCTGCCCTGATAGCTGTTTCTGTGCTATATCCCAGTTCCGGCATGTCTCCTCCTTTTTCTATTAAAGGAAGCTTGTCACAGCAGGCGCTTAACGATTTGAATCTTGTGTATATTCCGGGTGAGATGTTGCCTCCCCAATATGTGGCATTGGCATCAATAAATTCGTATGTCAGTGCTGTTCCGGCATCTATTACAAGAATGTTTCTGTTTGGCATCAAATAATTAGCGCCTACTACAGCCGCCAGACGGTCCATACCTAAAGTTTCCGGAGTCTTGTAATTGTTTATTATAGGTACAGGCGTTTTATGAGTTAGCTCCAGTATCGGAAAATCTACATTTGATAATTGTCTTTTTATTGTATTGCTTAATGTTATCACAGAAGCAATAATACATTTGTCTATTTTGTATTTATGACAAAGTATTTTAATACAGTCCAATGAATGGTTTGAACCTCTAAGTATTTCTACCTGTTCGTCACCATCGAAAACTGCCAATTTGGCGACTGTATTTCCTATGTCTATTATTAAATTCACAATCTATATTTTAGTATTGCATGCAAAGTAAAAGAAAAAAAGGATAAGAATTGCAATAAAATAGATGTTTTGTTTCATATTTATAGATAATTAGTCTTATTTTTGTGTCCAAATTTACAAAAGTGCACTTTAAATAAATTATGTTTGTCAATAAAATAAGAATATTTCTATCGCTGTTAATTATATGGGGGAGCATGTTATCTTATGCTCAAAAACGTGACAGCATTCAGTTTAGTTTGCTCACCTGTTCTCCCGGAACTGAAATATATTCTTTATTTGGTCACACTGCAATAAGATACCAGAATTATACTCAAAATAAGGATATTGTATTTAATTATGGGATGTTCAGTTTTTCATCTCCTAATTTTATTTATCGTTTTGTGAAGGGTGAGACTGACTATCAGTTGGGGGTGAACGATTTTAGATCGTTCGAAGCTGAATATATGTTCAGGGGATCTTCTGTTTATCAGCAGATATTGAATTTAACTTATGAAGAGAAGCTCAAGCTGCAAAATCTGCTTTTTACAAACTATCTTCCACAAAATAGGGTATATCGGTATAATTATTTCTATGACAATTGCACCACAAGAGCGCGTGATCAGATAGAAAAGTGCATTGATGGAGATGTTGAATATCCAAATTCAGTTCCCGACAAAACATTTCGAGGTATTATACATGAGTTTACAAAGGGATTCGATTGGGAGGAATTCGGTATAGACCTTTGTCTGGGAGCCGGTGCTGACAAGCCGATAGGTATTCGCCAACAGATGTTTTCTCCTTTTTATATGCGTTCTTTTGCCGAAGGTGCTTTTATTAAAGACGAAAATGGGAACACCAGACCTTTGGTGTTAAAAGAAGAAGTGATTGTGGATGCCGATACTGTAGATGCCGCTGAGAGTTCTTTCCCGTTTAGCCCTATAGCTTGTGCCACTTTTTTCCTTTTTCTGAATGTGGTAATTGCATTTGTTCAGATAGTAAGGAAAAAAATATACTGGTTTTGGGATTTAATTCTTTATTTGTCTCAGGGATTGGCGGGATGTATAATAGCCTTTCTGTTTTTCTTCTCAACACATCCTACTGTGGATTCCAATTGGCTGATTTTATTATTCAACCCGATACCGTTATTTTATTTGCCATTTATGGTTTACAACGATATAAAACGTAAAAAAGACAAGTGGCATGTAATAAATTCTGTGTATTTAACATTATTTATATTGATATTGCCGTTAATACCACAAGAAATTAATTTATCAGTATTACTTTTGGCACTCGGTTTGTTGTTTAATGCAGTGAGCCATCAGATTGTTTATAGAAAATAAAAATGAGAGAGCGATTTATAACATCTTTAATTACTGCTATAGTTATTTCCGGAATCAATGCACAGAATGTTCCGGCTGTTCCTAAATTGGTTATAGGTCTGACTATAGATCAGTTGCGTACAGATTATATAGAAGCCTTTTCTGCCATGTATGGTGAAAGGGGATTTAAGCGTCTTTTCAGGGAAGGACGTGTATATATGAATGGTGAGTATGATTTTATCAAACCTGACCAGTCGTCTTCCGTAGCTTCTATATATACGGGAACTACACCTTATTACAATGGAGTAGTCGGCAATAATTGGATGGACAGAAATTCTTTATGCGTAGTAAAGAGTGTTGATGATAAATCATATATGGGGGTTTATACCTCCGAGAATGTCTCTCCCAAGTATCTTACGGTATCCAATCTGGCTGATGAACTGATGGTTTCCACTCACGGTCAGGCTCATGTCTATTCTATAGCTCCTACAAAAGAAATGGCGATTATGGGGGCCGGACATGCGGCTAAAGGAGCGTTCTGGATTAATGATGAAACCGGTAAGTGGAGCGGAACTACATACTATGGAACTTTCCCTGAATGGGTAACAAACTTTAATGACCGTAATGGTCTGGATTTCAGAATTGACCAGATAACCTGGGGGCCATATCTGCCAGTTACTGCATATAAATATATCACAACAGAAACAAAGCAGCTTACATTCAAACATAATTTTACAGATGAGCGTCTGTATAAGTATAAAAAATTCAAGACAAGTCCATACGTAAACGATGAGGTTAATAAACTGGTAGATGTTTTTCTCAACAATACGAATGCAGGATTGGATGACACGCCGGATTTGTTGACGTTGGGGTATTATGCAGGAAATTATGACGGAAAACCGGACAATGAATATGCTATGCAGATTCAGGATATGTATGTCCGTCTTGATAATACTATAGGCGATTTGCTTGATATGCTTGACCGCAAAGTGGGATTGAAAAACACTTTGATATTTATAACTTCAACCGGATATCGCTCGCCGGAGTCGGAGGACTTGCCTGAATACAGAATTCCTACGGGCGAGTTCCATCTTAAACGTTGCTCTGCTTTGCTTAATATGTATCTGATGGCTATATATGGTCAAGGCCAGTACGTAGAAACATATTATGGAAATCAGATTTATCTCAATCATAAACTTATAGAAGATAAGAACTTAAATATTACTGAAGTAATGACACGTTCATCTGAATTTATAGTTCAGATGAGTGGAATACGTTCTGCTTATTCTTCTCAGCGCCTTTTGCTCGGTGCTTGGGATCCGAAAATTGAAAAAATCAGAAATTCATTTACCAGAGAATGTTCCGGAGATTTATATATAGAGATATTGCCGGGATGGAAAGTGGTAGATGAATACTCTAATAGTGTAAGGGTAGAGCGTGAGGCATATTCTTCAGTTCCGGTATTTTTCTTTGGATATAACATAAAACCTGAAATTTTATATTCACCGGTCAAAGTGTCTGCCGTTGCACCTACTTTGGCACATTTCATGCGTATAAGGGCTCCTAACGCCAGTGTAGTAGCTCCTTTGACAGGAATACGTAAATAAATCTTTGCAATTACCGCATTTTGACGGTTTTTAATTATCTTTGTACGCCGTTGAATTTATTTAACGGCATTAATCAGTAAATAAAAAATAAAATATATAATGGGATTTAATGAATTTATAAGCAAGTTGTTCGGGAACAAGGCTTCTCGTGACATGAAGGAAATTCAGCCATGGGTAGAAAAGATTAAAGCTGCATACCCTGAAATAGAGAAGCTGAGTAATGATGAGTTGCGTGCCAAAACGGAAGAATTGAAAAAATATATCAAGGATTCTGCCGTAGAGGAAAACAAGAAAATTGAAGAGCTTAAAGCTACAATCGAAACTACAGATATCGAAAAGCGTGAACCTATATTCGCACAGATAGATAAACTGGAGAAAGAAGTTCTTGACAAATACGAAAAAGCACTTAATGATGTGCTTCCTGTAGCTTTTGCTATAGTAAAAGATACAGCAAGACGTTTCACTCAGAACGAAGAGATAGAAGTTACTGCTACTGATTTCGACCGCGAACTGGCAGCAATGGGAAAAGACTTTGTCCGCATTGAAGGTGACAAGGCTATATGGAAGAACCATTGGGTTGCAGGCGGTAACGATATGAAATGGAGCATGATACACTACGATGTACAGCTCTTTGGTGGTGTAGTTCTTCATCAGGGTAAGATTGCGGAAATGGCAACAGGTGAAGGTAAGACTCTTGTGGCTACATTGCCTGTATTCCTTAATGCGTTGACAGGTAACGGTGTACATGTGGTTACTGTCAATGACTACCTTGCAAAACGTGACTCTGAATGGATGGGCCCTCTCTATATGTTCCATGGATTGAGCGTTGACTGTATTGACAAGCATCAGCCGAACTCTGCTGCACGTCGTCGTGCTTATATGGCAGATATCACATTCGGTACAAACAACGAATTCGGTTTCGACTATCTGCGTGACAATATGGCAAACAGCCCTAAGGATCTTGTACAGCGCAAACATAACTATGCTATTGTCGATGAGGTTGACTCGGTTTTGATTGACGATGCACGTACACCTCTTATTATATCAGGTCCTGTTCCTAAAGGCGACCAGCAGTTGTTCGAAGTTCTTCGTCCGTTGGTAGAACGTCTGGTAGAGGCTCAGCGTAAACTTGCTACACAATATCTGGCAGACGCAAAACGTCTTATCGCTTCAGACAAGAAGGAAGAGGTGGAAGAAGGATTCCTTTCTTTGTTCCGTAGCCATAAGGCTCTTCCAAAGAACAAACCTCTTATCAAGTTCCTCAGCGAACCGGGTATCAAGGCTGGTATGTTGAAGACAGAAGCCATCTATATGGAAGCAAACAACAAGCGTATGCCTGAGGCTGTAGAACCTCTTTATTTCGTAATAGATGAAAAAATGAAGAGTGCCGACCTTACAGATAAAGGTATCGAACTGATTACAGGTTCATCTCAGGATCCTACATTGTTCGTTCTTCCTGATATAGCCGCACAGCTGTCAGAACTCGAAAACGAAACATCTTTGACTGATGAGGAAAAACTGGCTAAGAAAGATGAGCTTATGACTAACTACGCTATCAAGTCTGAACGAGTTCATACTATCAACCAGTTGCTTAAGGCATATACAATGTTCGAAAAAGATACTGACTATGTGGTAATGGATGGTCAGGTTAAAATCGTTGACGAACAGACTGGACGTATAATGGACGGTCGTCGTTGGAGCGACGGTTTGCATCAGGCTGTAGAAGCCAAGGAAGGTGTAAAGGTAGAAGCAGCTACACAGACATTCGCTACAATCACTCTTCAGAACTATTTCCGTATGTATCACAAACTGTCTGGTATGACAGGTACTGCAGAAACAGAAGCAGGCGAATTCTGGGATATCTATAAACTTGATGTTGTGACTATCCCTACTAACCGTCCTATCGCACGTAAGGATATGAACGACCGTGTTTATAAGACAAAGCGTGAAAAATATAAGGCTGTAATCGAAGAGATTGAAAAGATGGTTGAAATGGGACGTCCTGTATTGGTCGGTACTACATCAGTAGAAATCTCTGAAATGTTGAGCAAGATGCTTACTCTCCGTAAGATTGAACATAACGTACTTAATGCCAAATTACACCAGAAAGAAGCTGATATCGTTGCTAAAGCCGGTTTGGGACGTACCGTTACAATTGCCACAAACATGGCTGGTCGTGGTACCGATATCAAGTTAAGCGATGAAGTAAAAGCAGCCGGAGGTTTGGCTATTATTGGTACTGAGCGTCATGAATCTCGTCGTGTTGACCGTCAGTTGCGTGGTCGTGCCGGACGTCAGGGAGACCCGGGTTCTTCTGTATTCTTCGTTTCACTTGAAGACGATTTGATGCGTCTGTTCTCTTCTGACCGTATAGCATCTGTAATGGATAAGTTGGGATTCAAGGAAGGCGAGATGATAGAACACAAGATGATTTCTAATTCTATCGAACGTGCTCAGAAGAAAGTTGAGGAAAACAACTTTGGTATCCGTAAGCGTCTGCTTGAATATGATGACGTGATGAACAAACAGCGTAATGTAGTTTATACTAAGCGTCGTCATGCGTTGATGGGCGAACGTATCGGTATGGATATCGTGAACATGATTTGGGAACGTTGCGCAAATGCTTTGGATATGGCAACATATCATGAGGCAAAAATGGAAATTCTTCAGACACTTGCAATGGAAACTCCATTTACAGAAGAAGATTTCACATCTAAGGATAAGAACGTACTTACTGAAAAGACATTCGATGCTGCTATGGAAATCTTCAAGCGCAAGACAGACCGCATGGCAATGATTGCTAATCCGGTAATCAAACAGGTTTATGAGAATCAGGGACAGATGTATGAAAACATCATGATTCCTATTACGGATGGAAAACGTATGTATAATATTCCTGTAAACCTGAAGGCTGCATACGAATCAGAGTCAAAAGAGATTGTGAAGGCTTTCGAAAAGGCTATACTTCTTCATACTATTGATGAGGCTTGGAAAGAAAATCTTCGTGAACTCGATGAACTTAAACATTCTGTACAGAACGCAAGCTACGAACAGAAAGACCCATTGTTGATTTTCAAGCTTGAGTCAGTGAAACTGTTTGACAATATGGTTTCGAAGATCAATAATAATACAATTTCTGTATTGATGCGTGCTCAGATACCGGTTCAGGAACCAGAACAGGTTCGTGAGGCAGCTCCGGAACCAGCTCCAAGAAAACAGCAGTATAAGGAGGAAAAGGTTGACCTCAATGATGCTTCTCAGCAGAGTGCTGCCGGTAAAGATACCAGAGAGGTTAAAAATGAGCCTTATAAAGCAGAAAAAACAGTTGGCAGAAACGATCCATGTCCATGCGGAAGTGGATTGAAATATAAGAACTGTCACGGAAAAGTATAAGAATTTTAATAAAATACACGTTTAAAAGGTCGTCTCTTAACAAAGGGACGGCCTTTATTATTATACCTTTATTACCTTTTAACTTCATAATATTCAGAAATATATTATTTTTGTACAAATAAAAAAATGAAGATATTATGAGAAAATATGCTTTATATATTTTTTTGCTGGTGAGTGTCGTCATTTCATCATGCAGTTCTATCCAGACACTTACTTATGATCAGCTGTCTCCGGCCGAAGTTAATTTCCCGTATCAGATATCTGTAGTTGGCGTCGTCAATAACATGCCGTCTCGTCCTGAACCTAAAAAGAATATTCTGACTTTAGGTCAAATTGAAGGTGAAGGGAAGAAAGCTACCGAGGCATTGGCTGGTCTTTTGGCAGACAGTAAATATTTTAATCAGGTTATAATATGCGATTCTGCTCTACGCTCTGATAATTATTCAACAAACCTTTCTGTTGATGAAGTTAGCAATCTTTCTTCAATGCTTGGAGTAGATATGATTATTTCATTCGAGAGACTATTGCTAAATGTCGAGAAAAAGGAATTTATTAATCCGGGCTGGGATGCATCGATACCTGTTCTTCAGGCTCAAGTCACTCCTGTGGTAAGATTGTATTTGCCAGGAAGGCAGAATCCTTTGGTCGAACTTAGTGCAACGGATTCATTGTATTTCGATTTGGGATATAGAATTTCTGAAAAAGAGCTTATTCAAGAAGCTACATCTCATGCCGCATCAGTTATATGCAATAAAATAGTTCCTTACTGGCAGACAGTAAACAGGTTATATTTTAATGGTGGAGGAGTAGAAATGCGTGATGCCGGTGTTTATGTAAATGAAGGAAATTGGGAGGCAGCACGAGAATTGTGGACTCAAGTTTATAATCGTCAGAAAAAGGGAGATACAAAATTCAAGGCTGCATACAATATAGCGCTTTCGTATGAGATGACAGGCGATATGAATAAAGCCGAAGAATGGTTGAACAAAGCGTCAGATTACGTCAAATCAGGTTCGGACGATGAAATGGTTTTAAAGTATTATATTACCCAGTTTATAAAGAGGAAAGACGAGTTTGGAAAATTGAATATTCAAATGGGACGTTTTAATAACAATTTCTGAGCTGTTTGTTTTGAAACTTTATAATTTTTAGTAATTTTGAGGTAATAAATATTTTATGCCTATGAATGTTAGTGAAAAAACACGTGCAGCTATATCGTCATCTATTAGAGAAGCATTATGCAGATATGTTTCGGGCGATGAGAATACTGTTGTTACAGATATACATTTGCAACCGAAGCAGGATAGTGGAGAACTATTGATATTCAATGACGATGATGAAGAATTGGCCCGTACTATTATAGATGAATGGATAGAATGCGATTCGGAAGATTTTATGACTGAAGTCGAATCTGTCTTACGTTCGGAAATTGTAGCATTGAACGACCAGGGATATTTTGAAAAGTTGTCTTTATTGAAGCCATACTCATTTGTATTGGTAGATGAGGATAAGGAGACTGTCGCAGAGTTGATGTTGATTGATGATGACGACACCCTATTGCTTAACGATGAACTTTTGAAAGGGCTTGATGAAGAGCTTGATGCCTTTCTGAAGGATCTTTTGGAAAAATAATTAGTATTTTGTTATAATTCGGGGTAAGGTTACATAAATAGCCTTTCCCCGTTTTTTGTTTTATATTTAATGATGATTTATGGGAGAAAGGATTTTGTTTAGAAGAAACGAACAGTTGCATACCGTGAATCCCAGATGGCGCGGTAATCCTTCCGTTAAAGGCAAATTCTTTAACCGTCAGCACAGATGGCGTCCTGGAATGGGAAGTATATTGAAATGGAGATTCTCGCCTAATCCGCAAAGGAAAGAAAAACGTAGGATAAAGTGGAATCCCAATGTGAGATATCTCCATAGTCTTGATGCGGTAACAGGCAATTCGCTGATATGGCTTGGGCATAATTCTTTTTTTCTTCAGTTAGGCGGAAAACGTTTCATGATTGATCCTGTTTTCGGAAGCATACCTTTTGTGAAGAGAAGGAGTACTTTTCCTGCCGATCCTTCAATATTCAGGAATATAGATTATTTGCTTATCAGTCATGACCATTTCGATCATCTTGACAAACCGAGTGTTGCTCGTCTGGTTTCAGAAAATCCCGGAATGAAGTTGTTTTGTGGTATCGGTACCGGACAACTGATAAAAGGATGGTTTCCTGAAATGGAGGTAATTGAAGCCGGATGGTACCAGCAGCATAAGGATGACGGACTTTGTCTGACCTTCCTTCCGGCGCAGCACTGGAGCAAAAGAGGAGTGAGTGATGGCGGTGAGCGCCTTTGGGGAGCTTTTATGATACAGGCAGACGGAATAACTATTTATAATAGTGGTGATACGGGATATGCTCACCATTTTAAGGAGTTGTCTGATATTTTCCCACACATTGACTATTGTATGATTGGAATAGGAGCATATAAGCCACGATGGTTTATGAAACCCAATCATATATCTCCATACGATGCCCTTACTGCTTCTGCCGAGATGGGTGCACGAATGACTATACCGATGCATTATGGCACTTTCGACCTTTCAGATGAACCTTTATTTGATCCGCCTCATGTATTTGCAGCAGAGGCCAGAAAAAGGAATATGGATATCATGATTCCTGAGCTGGGCGAGGTGGTTAAATTGCATCATATCAGATAGATAATATATGAGTGTCTATAAAAACTAAGAGCAAGAATATAAATGTGACTTCTTGCTCTTAGTTAGTTTTTATTACCATGTTTGATATGTTATCTCATAAAGACAAGGATAAACATATTTCATCGCTTGTGCACTGCCTTGACTATGTGGAACTATCAGCTTAACTCTGGCTATATCTTCCGACGGTAATGTCGGAATTGAGCTTGCTGGTTTTAAAAACCTTAAAGGTATAAGCCAACCTGATGGAACAGACGCTGTTTTATATACATAAGCCATCATGGAATTTTCTTTGAAAGACGCTTTATAATTATTTTTGTCTATAGTTAAGATATAGTTGTCCGGTTGTGCCATATATTGAGGTAAACCCCAATTTTCAGGACCGAAAACAGGATAATTCCTTAATTTCATATTTCCTGATAGAGTATCGCCTGTAACGAAAAAGTTCTCTATGCCGGATAATGCGATTTCAAGGTATCTGGATATAATTGTATATCTTCCATCGTCTAATATTCTCTTGCCTTTTCCTCTCTGGATAATGTTCATATAAACTCCACTCTCTTTTAACAGTACAAACTCATTTTCGTTAGTCAGAGAATCTTGTTTATAGAATTGTTCTTCGCTTATTATCTTATAATCATGTTTTACTATCCAAGATTGGATGTCGTTTTTTTCATTCTCTTTTTGATCGGCGTAAGTTATGCCTTTGTTACAACCCTGTAAAACACAAGAGAAAAGACTGATAATAAAAAAATAATTTCTCATTAATAATCTACTTTTATAGAAAGGCTTCTTACTCTATCGTTCCAATTTTGATTTAAATAAGGTCCGAAAGGCATCACATCTTTCAGATTTTTTATTTGACCATTAGGTTTTTTGCTGTCAATCTTTATAATGTGATTAAATCCTTTACAGTTTTTCTCAGAATATAAAGTTACATGACATCCTTTTCTATATCTGGGAGTTAAAGTTCCTTTAACATAAGTACTGGAAAATTTCAAAGAAGACACTCTTTTGTCTAGTCCACTGCTATTTAAATCATTGTCTGTAACATCTGTGGTATTTTCAGAGATGCTGTATGTATTATTTCTTCCACGGAAATTTTTATGTCTATAGATTGATATTTTAGCATCCTTTAATATATCAACTTGATCATCCCATATCCCATATGTGGACTGGATTCTCTGTGACTTTTTGATTTCTTTTGTGAAATCTTCTTGTGAATCATAGAATATTAGATTCTCATTATCTATAAATATAGATAGGTTAGGATTACTCTTTAATTTATCAAATAAATTTTTTACATCTGTATTGTAAAAAAACACAGTTGAATCTTTTAGTATATAGTAATTACATTCGTATTTTTTATTGTTGTATGAAAAGGAATAATATCCATTGTCTATGTAATTACTATCTTTAGGATGTGCTGCTCTGCTTTGTTTTTTGTCTAAAAAATCAAGCAGTTCCGGGTAATCCTTTTCCAAATCATTAATGACTAATACATCTTCGTAAATTTGATTGTTATTTAATGAATCTTCTTTTTGGCATGAAGATGTTAGAACAGAAACCATGCTAATAAAGCTTATAAGTAAACAAATTTTTCTCATACTTTTAATACACAAAAATCTAATGATGTTAAATACTTTTCTTTTGTGGCCACATTGCAAAGGTATGCATAATATGAGGAATACTTGTTTGTAGGACTAATATATATTATTGTAAATCTAGATTGTAAATTATTGAAATACAGGCATTATATAAATAAAAACCTTGTAAAATGTGTTTTATCAATTGTAACTATAATTTTTCTTTTAGAAAAGCGATAATATCAGCCCCTTCCGGAGCATTTATTTTTTTTCTTACATTGGTCTTATACTTGTGTACAGAGAAGATACTGTTCATCCATATGGCTGCTATTTCCTCGGTCTTGAAATTAGAAATAAGCATGCAACAGAGTTGAAGTTCCTTTTCATTCAGGGTTGGGTATTCATTTCTCAATTTAGAATAGAAACCATCAAAAGATATGTTTATGTGTTTATAGAACTGTTCCCAATGCGTATCAAGTAAATCATTGTTTTTAGTTATATGGTATTTCTCTAGGTCTTTTAAGAATTTTGCACTTTGTACTTGTTGAGTTGCCCTAAGCATGGCAATCTTTTTTGCAATCTCAAAGTCGCGGAAGATAAAGTTTCTTACTTCATCCTTGATATTACGTAACTGTTCCAGCGAATCAATTTGTTGCTGTAAGGCAAAAATTTGAAGTAGCTGTTTTTTCTTTTTCTTGATATGTATGATAAACCCAATGAACAAAGATATAAGTAGTCCCCAAACTATAAATCTGTATGTTTTAAGTTTTTCTCTAAACAGTTTTTTCTCAAGTCTGGAAGTATAAGATTGTATAGCCTTGTCTAAAGATTGACTATTGATATTTTCTATTATATCTTTATGTTGGTCATCTAAAAGAATTAGCCATTTCAGTTGCTCTTCTTTATTATGCTCGATTTCTGCTAATCTTGCACAAAAGTCATAAAATTCTATTTTCTCAAAATTATTGATATTATAAATATCATATTTGATTGCCAAATCCTTATGCTTTTTCGCGTTATTGAAATCTTGTTTATGATAATAACAATAAGATAAAATTGAATGGCAAGTAAATTTATTCTTATTAGAATTTTCGTTATTTGTTAATCCTTCCATTATTCTGATAGAAGAATCCCATTCTTGCATTTTGTAAAGGGCGATACCTTGTAACCTTTTTACCTTATTGTAAAAAGCATTTTGTAGGCTTATAACAGATTCTATTTCAAGTAGTTTCTCATAGCATTTCCGGTATTGCTGTAGATTAATGAAATTTTCCGCAATTAGAATCTTTGTCGAAAGGCTTAAGTCACACGGATCAATCTCCTGTATGTATTTGTTGGCAAGTGTTTGATGTTTTGCGAACATATGTGAATTTAATTCACTTAGATACAGTTTACTTAGATGATAATGTAAATAGAAAAGCCAAGTTTTATCATCAATGCGTCTTGCTGTATGGATAGCATCCTGTATAACAGTTGTTACACTGTCAATGTCATTTTGGCTTTTGCATATTTCTGAAAGAAGGTATAAGGCCTCAAGCTCTTGTTGAGCCAGGTGCTCTTGTCTGAATATACCAATACTTTTAAGTATAAGTTTTTTTGATGGTAAACAATCTTCATTGATATAATTCTGCGCTAACGCATACAATAAAAATTCTGTAGCTTCTTTCTTGTCATTAATATGAATTGGGATTGTGATAGGATTGTTTGATAAGTATATATGGGGAGCATTTTCTACATAGGATATGTTGCTGTCAAATACTTTATCATATGTATAGTTTTTTCTGCATGATATTAAAGTAAATAACATGAATATTAAAATATATGTTGTTATTTTATATTTCATCAGAGTTCAGTATTTAACTATGTATGTTTATCTTTTATCCGTATGTATTTGGAATGTTTTGCTCCGTTATAATATATTATTAGTCCCAATCCAGAGTGAATCAGAACGAATCATACCGGATAGGGACTAATTATTGCCATGCACGTAATTTATTTGTTATTTCTTAAGTGCCGCTATGCTTTCTTTTAAAGCTGCAATCTTGGTTTCTGCATCAGCCTGTTTCTTGCGCTCCATTTCAATAACGTTAGCCGGAGCCTTGCTTACAAACTTCTCGTTGCTTAGCTTCTTCATTACACTCATGAGGAATCCTTCCTGATATTTCAGGTCTGCTTCAAGTTTCTTCAGCTCTTCTTCCACGTTGATAAGGTTGCCCAGAGGGACTGCATATTCAGTTGTACCAACCATGAACGAGGCTGCACCTTCTGCCTTTGCATCTACCTGTGCTATTTCAGACAGATTACACAACTTCTCTATCACAGCATTGAAGTCTGCTACAGGGCTTTCTCCAACCACTTCAAGGTTCAGAGCCTCTTTCTGAGCAATGTTCTTCTGAAGTCTGATAGTACGGATGCCACCGATAACTTCTTTTACAGCTTCAAATTTGTTTATGATAGTTTCATCGTAAGTCTCTGTCATATTAAGAGTCTGAGTCATGATGCTTTCACCATCCTTGCGGTCATAGATGTGCTGCCACAACTCTTCAGTGATGAATGGCATGAACGGATGCAGAAGCTTGAGCAGTGTGTCGAAGAAACTCAAAGTCTTTTCGTAAGTCACGCTGTCAATAGGCTGTCCGTATGCAGGTTTCACCATTTCAAGATACCAGCTTGAGAATTCGTCCCAGAACAGTTTGTAAACTACCATAAGAGCCTCGCTCAGACGGTATTTGCCGAACAGGTCGTTTACTTCAGCTGTAGTCTTTGCAAGCATAGCCTCGAACCATTCAGTAGCCAGGCGTGCGTATTCAGGCTGTTCGTTTCCTTCTACGTTCCATCCCTTAACCAGGCGGAATGCGTTCCATATCTTGTTGTTGAAGTTACGTCCCTGTTCGCAGAGAGCATCGTCAAACAGGATATCGTTTCCTGCAGGAGCAGCAAGCATCATACCCATACGTACACCGTCGGCACCATATTTATCAATCAGTTCAAGCGGGTCAGGCGAGTTACCAAGTGACTTGGACATCTTACGGCCTATTTTATCGCGTACGATACCTGTGAAATATACGTTCTTGAAAGGCATATCGCCCATATATTCATATCCTGCCATAATCATACGTGCTACCCAGAAGAAGATGATGTCCGGTCCTGTTACAAGATCGGCAGTAGGGTAGTAGTATTTTATTTCCTCGTTGCCCGGATTGTTGATTCCGTCGAACAGAGAGATAGGCCACAACCATGAAGAGAACCATGTGTCCAGACAGTCTTCATCCTGACGGAGGTCTTCAATCTTCATGTCCTTGTTGCCTGTTTTCTCGATGGCAAGTTTCAAAGCTTCTTCAGCTGTTTCTGCCACTACGAATCCGCCCTGAGGCAAGAAGTAAGCAGGAATTCTGTGTCCCCACCACAACTGACGGCTTATACACCAGTCCTTGATGTTCTCCATCCAGTACTTGTATGTGTTCTTGTATTTTGCAGGATAGAATTTCAGTTCATCGTTCATTACAGGTGGCAACGCCATGTCTGCAAAGTGTTTCATCTTGAGGAACCACTGCATTGACAGCTTAGGTTCGATGGCAACGTTTGTACGTTCAGAGAAACCGACCTTGTTGTTGTAAGCTTCAACTTTTTCAAGAAGGCCTGCTGCTGCAAGATCTTTTTCTATCTGTTCGCGAACGTCGAAACGGTCCATACCTACATACATTCCGGCAGCTTCGCTGATAGTACCGTTGTCATTGAAAATATCTATTGACTGGAGGTTATATTTTTCACCCAGCATATAGTCGTTTACGTCGTGTGCAGGAGTAACTTTCAAGCATCCTGTACCGAATTCGATATCAACGTAGTCATCTTCGATAACAGGGATTACTCTGTTCACCAACGGAACAATCACTTTCTTACCCTTCAGCCATTCGTTTTTAGGGTCGTTAGGATTTATACACATTGCAGTATCACCCATGATAGTTTCCGGACGTGTAGTGGCAACTACGGCGTAACGTCCTTCAGCATCGCCTTCAACCTTATATCTCAGGTAGTAGAGCTTGCTGTGTTCTTCCTTGTAGATTACTTCTTCGTCAGAAAGAGCTGTCAGGGCTTTAGGGTCCCAGTTCACCATACGTACACCGCGGTAAATCAGTCCTTTGTTGTAAAGATCAACAAATACCTTTATCACACTCTTGCTTCTTTCTTCGTCCATAGTGAAAGCTGTGCGGTCCCAGTCGCATGAAGCGCCAAGTTTACGCAACTGTTTCAGGATTATGCCTCCGTGTTCGTGAGTCCATTCCCAAGCATGTTTCAGGAATTCCTCTCTGGTGAGGTCGGTTTTCTTTATTCCCTGTTGAGCCAGTTTGTTTACCACCTTGGCTTCTGTAGCGATAGATGCGTGGTCTGTACCCGGAACCCAGCATGCGTTCTTGCCCATCATGCGGGCACGACGTACCAGGATGTCCTGTATAGTATTGTTAAGCATGTGTCCCATGTGGAGCACTCCGGTCACGTTTGGTGGCGGGATTACGACGGTGTATGGTTCGCGTCCGTCCGGTTTAGAACTGAAAAGTTTGTTGTCCAGCCAATACTGGTACCATTTCCCTTCCACATCTGCGGGATTGTACTTACTTGCTAATTCCATGATTTATATCTAATTATTATTTGTTTTTCCGAATTGTATAATCGGTTGCAAAAGTAATAAAAGTTGTTCGAAAATTCAATATAATGACCTATAGTCTTTATGCCTTATTCCGAACGACGATACTGTTTTCTTTTCCAGAAATTGAATCCGGCATAAATCTTCAGGCTTCCGAAGGAATTTGTCATCGAGAAGTTTTCTTTTCTATAGTCGTATGTGTGCAATATTAGTGTGGCACCTACATAATATTTGCTATTGTTCCAAGTTATTCCGGCTCTGGTTATTAGGTCGAAGTTTATATCCTTCACCCATTGGGTCCAGTCTGAATTCGGAGTGGTGGGTGTGTCGTTTATTCTCGCTTTTTTATATCCGATGGCAGGAAGTAATGAAACATTGAGAAGACAGTTTTTGGCAAAGACCCAGTTGTAGCCGTATCCGAGGCTTAAATTAAAGTCTGTATATGCAAGCTTTTTGAAGTTTAATGAAGGACGTATCTGATCCTTGATTTCCTGTGGTAGTTTGCTTTGGTCGAAAGTAATGTCATGCTGCGAGAAGGCAAAGCCTGCCATTAGCGATCCGCAGCTTTTCTTTTGGTTTGTTGACTGGCTGTATGCTGCCGGATATGAATATTTTTCGCTATTGAATATATAGTAGGCATTAAGTCCTTTAATCTTGCTGTTGAAGCCGTTGAAATTTGTGCCTATATATTTTTCGGCATTATCAAAGTTTTTGCAGGTGGTTATTCTGAAATTGCTTCCTGTTTTTCGGTAATACAGATCCACACCGAATTTAGCACTGTAAAGGTTGAAAACCATTTCTGTTCTTGGCTTTTCCCTCTCTTTCTTGAATAAGCTGGCCAGATCGAACGAGTAGCCCAGGAAAATCCATCTCCATCCGAAATAGACTCCAAGCTTTGTGTTTACTTTTGGTGCGAAACCCAGTAATTGATTACCGTTTTCGCCTGTTCCGCTCAAGCGATAATGTTCAAACCATGTACTTTGTTCAAGCATCATGGTCAGGTTGTATTTATTGGGCTGTATATAATTCGTGTCCGTTGCGTTAAACCATTCAACGCTTCTATTGAAAAACTTTTTGAACGGACTTGTTTGATTGTCGTATTTTAAATCAGACAAACAATTCAGCGAATCGCTTATAGCAGTCTGCACACATTCTTTTTCCTCATTCTTTGCTTTCAGTAAACATGGAATGAGGAGGAACAGTATTGTTGCTGAAACTAAAAGAATGCGTGCCGACATTTTATTAAAGTTTATTCAGTATGCGGTCCATAGCCCAGTTGGTAGGAGTGGCGCTGATGCCATCGCAGGTACAGATTGCTTTTCCTTGCAGATGTTCCACTACGGCCTTTATCAGTGGTAGCTGCACATGCGGAGGATTGGGTGGAAGTATTTCTTCGCGTCCTCTTTCCGTATGTAAAGCTATAGGGTCGTAAGTGAACACTGAAAAACATATCATGCCTTTGTCTCCTATTATTTCAATTCTGTCTTCTTTTGCAGATTCATGAGCAACAAAACACCATGAGCCGGAACCGGGGAGACCCGAATCGAATTTAAAGCATGCGCTTATGGTGTCTTCAGCTTCGTATAAACCGCCACGATTGTTCTTGTATCCTTCAGCTTCGAGTATGCATCCGAACATATCTTGCAGCAAGTCCAGCTGATGAGGCGCCAGATCGTAGAAATATCCTCCTCCAGCAATGACTGGCTGCACGCGCCACGGAAGGTTCTTGCTGTTATAGTCCAGGGCTCTTGGAGGTTGTGCAAACCTTATTTGAACATTTATTACGTTTCCTATTTCTCCGGACGTTACAAGTTCCTTCACTTTTTGGAAATACGGCAGATACCGCCTGTAGTAAGCCACAAAACAAGGAATTCCTGTCTCTTTTGATATTCTGTTTATTCTGGCACAATCTTCGTATGATGCCGCCATAGGTTTTTCTATATACACAGGCTTTCCTGCTTTCATTGCCATGATGGCAAATGTGGCATGCGAGGATGGAGGTGTTGCTATATATATGGCATTTACTTCTTCATCACCTATCAGCTCCTGCGCATCAGTGTACCATTTAGGTATGTTGTGTCTTTGAGCGTATGATTTTACTTTTTCTTCATCGCGGCTCATTACGGCAACTACTCTGGATCCTTCCACCATATTGAATGCGGGACCACTTTTCTTTTCTGTCACTTCTCCGCATCCTATGAAACCCCAATTTACCTTATCAAAATTCATCATAACAGACTAATAATTTCGCTTAAAGTATTCGTTATATAAATCTTTGTATTCCTTGGTCTTGATATATCTCTCCAGCCAGCTGTTTATACTGTCAAGCAGTATTGGAGCATTTCTGTTAACTCCCCATGAGTAGAACTGATTAAAGCTTATGTTAGTATTCAGATCAAGATTTTTGAATCTTCTCATGTACATTTTTGCGGTTCTTTCATCGCATACGGCATAATCAATATCTCCTGCCGATACCATTGCCAGAAGTTGTTCTGGCCCATAGTCGGTTATTTCTTCTATGTATATCGAATCGCCTATCTCGTCCATCAGATTATTGATTCTCATCAGTGCAGGCGAGTCCTTTATTATATGTATGGTCTTGCCGGCAAGTCCTAGAGGGCTGTCAATGCGATTGTCTTCGTCGTTTCTTTGAATAAGTATCTGTTTCCCGATGGCGAATGGATTTGTAAATAAGATACTGTCTTTCAGTTGTGAGGTAGTTGCAGTTCCCAGTGCAATCATATCGTATCTTCCTTCTATGACACCTTTGATTCTTTTCTCAAAACTCATTTCGGGTGTCATTTCAAGTTTTATGCCTTTTTCTTTTGCAAAAGCACTTAATACTTCATAATCAAACCCGTAGGTTTCTCCCTTGAATATATAATAACTTAGGGCATTGTATTCTGTTACAGCTTTTATGACTCCCGACTCTATAATCCCATGATAATCTCTGGGATAGAACTTTTCCTCAGGATTCTTTCTGGAGAACAATAGTATTATAACAGTCGATACGACTATTATGGATATTATATATTTCAGAATCTTTTTTGCCATATACTCAGCTGATTTTATATAGTCAATCAAAGAAGTTCCATGAGATGCCTATCTTTAGTCCTCTTGGGTTTAACGGATAATGTGGAGCAAAGAAATAACTTCTTTCGCCTGTTCCTTGCATCAGGTTATACATCATCAGGAAAAAGCGAGTACGTTTCAGATGTAAATTTATGTATCCGTTTACCAGTGGATAACCTCCAAGCTTATATTTTGTTTCCGGATTCTGCAGATAGAACTGTCCTATTGCCGGTGCATAGTCAGGTGCATAGTATTGTGTAAAATATCTTACGTCTGCTCCCAATTCCACTGTAAGAACTTTTTTGGCCAGTCCTGCTCTGATGTAGAGATTGTGATAAAGCACAAGATCCGGCAGTGGAAGAACACTGTTGTTACTGCTTTTCTGATACACAATCTCATTGTCAAGATGTAAGATGCCAAATTTGAAATCTTGCCTTAGTTTGGCGCTGAACACCTGTATGCTTCCTGGGTTCTGCCTTACAGTAACATTGTTCTTATACGTCTTTATATTGGCATCGTTGGCATCTGTGTATCCTACTGAGACATTGTCCAGATACGTATAGTTAGTGATGTTTTCCACGCCTGCCTGCAGTTGCGTACGCCAGCGGTCTATACTTAGTCTTCCCTCTATCTTTGTGCGTGTTATCATTGACAGGTCATTGTCCCACCAGTAGTGTTTCGAATGGAAATGTCTGTAATAGAATGCCGGATTCAGGTTCTTTATATATGCGTTTACATCCAGCCTTACAGTGTCGTTGAACAGACGGAAGTTCAAGTCTCCTCTTCCTTCTATATTGAATTGTCCTATATCTTCACCCAATATCGCAACTTCACCCAATACATCATAGTGTAAAGTTTTTCCTTGTGCCTTTGTCAATTGTCCGCCCACTGACAATACATTCTCCTTGTAGTCTCTCATATATTGTCCAGGAGTACCTTCTATACTGTCTGTCATTGAGAATCTCCTGTGTTCGAAACTCAAAAAGGCTGTCAGTCCGGCTTTTGCCCATTTGTTGAACCCTTCTCTAAGTGATATTCCAACCGTATTCTTGACAGACATGTATTTTGTCACGTCAGTGGAGTCGGTTCCAAGATAGTGGTTTTCGAAATATTTCCTGTTTTGCTCATCGTTGTATGAGATATACTGTCGTGTGTTCATATCCACCTTTACGGTGTGTATGAAGCTTGTTACCGGAATAAATACTTCTTTTGCTATGGTATCGTTCTCGGTACTTTCATCTTTATAAAATCCCAGATTATATCTGTGTGTCAGGAACGCGTGGTATCCTGTATTCTTGTTCCAGATATCTTCGAGGTTAGTCTGTATTTCATACGATTTATACACTCTTCCACCGTCTGCCATTTCTATAGGTGCTGTCACGTATCGGTCGTCTGCTATACCTCCGTTTTCGGTAACTCTTATGTTGTCGTTTATAAAATTGAAGTGCATTTCGTATTTATCGCCATGATAATATGCAAACAGGTTACCGTTGAACTGTGCTGTTGACTGGTTCATATATTTACCTCTGCCATATATGTAGTCTATGTCGAAACCGAAACCAAGCCTTTTGTTGGCATTAACGGCAAAGTAGGCTTTAAATCTTTCTTCGGCACGTCTTCCTGCTCCGTGTTTGTAATAAGTAAGATTAGTGAACGGAGATTTTGTGTTTGTATATTTGACTTTTCCCGGTGTTACAAGAGCAAAATCATAAGGGTCAGTGAAAAATTCCTGTGTGGTTTCTGCCCTTTCGAAGAAAACATGTGATATGCGTGGCGAGCCAAGATTACCAAGATAAGTATAATGTCCTGTCGGTCCGCCATTGTCGTTTGTGTTTTGAAATCCGAATTGGAGAGTGTCAACCGGTATTGCAGTTTTTGTCCCGAAACGTTCGTCTATGGTCCATGAACTCAAACCTATGGGCACGGTACTTGCATCAACCACGGCAGTTGTGTCTATAGGATTTCCGTTTCTGTCATAACGGTCGCTGCTGAGTCCTGAAGCAGATGAGCCGTATTGGCTTTGCATCATATTTTGTGCGAATGTATTGACGCACACTAATATTAATATAGCTGTAATAAGTATCTTTCTCATATCGTGGCAAAGATAGTGCAAAACGATAGAAGTACAAAGCGAAAACATAGTTTTCGGCTTTTAATTCAGGGGTGAGTCCTATCTTGTCCAAAGATACGATATAAAAACGAAAAAAGGAGGATAATCATTATAGATTACTCCTCCTTTTTGGTAGTACGCTCGGCATGAGTATTAGCTAACGGGTGCAAGTCCCCAATGAGCCCTAATAGCGGGAATCATACAGCCAATAGCAAGG